>CACZQP010000026.1 GCA_902783385.1 uncultured Lachnospiraceae bacterium
CGGTCAAACCGGCCGGGACGGAGAAGGGCTTTGTCCAGGATCTCGGGGCGGTTGGTCGCGCCCAAAACCAGGATACCCTTGGAAGTATCAAAGCCGTCCATCTCCGAGAGGAGCTGATTCAGCGTCTGTTCTCTCTCGTCATTGCCGCCGCCGAAGCGGGAATCCCTGCTCCTTCCGATCGCGTCGATCTCGTCGATAAAGATGATACAGGGCGCGTTCTTCGTAGCTTCCCGGAACAGGTCACGCACTCGGGAGGCGCCGACGCCGACATATAATTCAATGAAGTCCGATCCCGCAAGGGAGAAGAATGGAACCTTCGCCTCGCCGGCCACAGCCTTTGCGAGAAGGGTCTTGCCGGTCCCGGGAGGGCCAACAAGCAGGGCTCCCTTGGGAAGCTTTGCACCGATATCCACATAGCGCTGCGGATTGTGCAGGAAGTCGACGACCTCCTCCAGCGACTCCTTTGCCTCGTCCACGCCGGCGACGTCCGCAAAGGTCACGCCGGTCTCACGCTGGACATATTCCTTTGCCGTGCTTTTCCCGACGCCAAGCGGTCCGCCGCTTCCCATGCGCCGGAACAGGATCGAGAGCAGGCCCCACATCAGGACGATCGGCAGCACATAGGTTGCGAGGAAGGAGATGACAAGCGTTGTAGAATCCGGAACGTCACCGCTGACCTTGACGCCGTGTTCCAGAAGCCGCGCCGTCAGCGTGTCGTCCTCCTCGATCTTGCCGGTGTAATAGGTGATCTTCTGTCCCGCAAGGACTGAAGGAATGTTCTGGGGCTGCGCGTTCGCGGTATCCTCCTCCTTGACGACCACACCTTCCTTCGGAAGGACCACGATGCGGTCCGTCTCGATCGAGACCTCCTCGAGTTCCCCTGCCTCGATCATCTCCACAAACCTGTTATAGGAGATCTCCCGGCTCGTGGACCCGCGCATGCTCTGGGTGAAATAGCTGATCAGAAGGAACATGATCAGCGTTGCCAGTCCCATGAACAGCAGGTTTTGACGCGGCGGCCAGCCGTCTTTCCTGCCTCCGTTTCCTCTGTCATTTCCGCCGCGGCCGCCCCGGTTCCCGGAATCGTCACTCCCGCCGCCTCCGGCCCGGCTGATGCGCGCCGATAGCTTTTCCATAATTGTCATGCTCTGCTCCTTGTTCTATTTGATCCGTCTTCTCTTCTTATCCGCAGAGAAGGCGCCCATAATACATTTTGCACAATCTTTTATCATTATAAGGAGTAATCCCGCCTCTGACAACCTCGCTCTATGTGAAATAAATCCAAACTTTTCATAAAGAGACCATTAAGAAACCGCTGAACCGTGTTATACTTGTCTTTGAATTTATTTGATTCTTCACGTCCGCCGCAAGGCAAAGAAACGAGGAGCGCATGCTAAAAGACAAGATCGGCTTTGATTCCGAAAAGTATCTCACCCTGCAGTCCCAGCACATCAAGGAGCGCATCTCCCAGTTTGGCAAGCTGTACCTGGAATTCGGCGGAAAGCTGTTTGACGACTTCCACGCCTCCCGCGTGCTGCCCGGGTTTTCGCCTGACAACAAGCTCCGAATGCTGGAGCAGCTCCGCGACCAGGCGGAGATCGTGATCGCCGTGAGCGCCGAGGCAATCGAAGAGAACAAGATCCGCAATGATATCGGGATCAACTATGCCGCCGAGGCCGTCCGCATCAAACAGGAAATGGAGAAGCACGGCTTCTATGTCGGCAGCATCGTCATCACAAAATACACCGGCCAGCCTGCCGCGGAACGCTTCCGCCAGCATCTCGATGACCTGGGAATCCGCAGTTACCTGCATTATGTCATCGACGGCTATCCGAACAACATTCCCCTGATCATCAGCGAAAACGGCTACGGCAAAAACGACTATATCGAGACAAGCCGCGAGCTTATCGTGGTCACGGCGCCGGGACCGGGGAGCGGGAAAATGGCGACCTGCCTCTCCCAGCTGTATCACGAACACCAGCGCGGCGTAAAGGCAGGATATGCAAAATTCGAGACCTTCCCGGTCTGGAACCTGCCCCTCAAGCACCCTGTAAACCTCGCTTATGAATCCGCGACAGCCGACCTGGACGATGTCAACATGATCGACCCGTTCCATCTGGATGCCTACGGGGAGACGACCGTCAACTACAACCGCGACGTGGAAGTGTTCCCCGTCCTGTCGTCCATCTTCGAAGCCATCATGGGAGAAAGCCCCTATAAGTCTCCGACGGACATGGGCGTCAATATGGTCGGCTTTGCGATCTGCGACGACGAGATCTGCCGGGACGCGGCAAAGCAGGAGATCCTTCGCCGGTACTACCGGACCGCCTGCGACGTCAAAAAAGGCAATGCGCCGAAGGAAGAGCTGTACAAGCAGGAGCTTCTCCTGAAGCAGGCGGACCTCACGCCGTCGGACCGGCCGGTCGTGCAGGCTGCCCTCCGCAGGCAGGAGGAAACCGGCCTTCCCGCCATGGCGATAGAGCTTACGGACGGCACGATCATCACCGGCCGCACGTCGGATCCGCTCGGCGCCGCCAGCGCGTGCCTCATGAACGCCCTCAAATACCTGGCGGGGCTCGCGGACGAGTGGAAGCTCGTCTCCCCGGAGACCATCGCCCCGATCCAGGAGCTCAAGACCTCCTATCTGGGAAGCACCAACCCGAGACTCCACACGGATGAGACACTGATCGCGCTCTCCGGCTCCGCGTCGCAGAATCCGCTCGCGCGCATGGCGCTGCAGCAGCTCCCGAAGTTAAACGGCGCCGAAGCGCACTCGACTGTGATCCTCTCGCATGTGGATGAGTCGGTATTCCGGCGTCTGGGCGTACATCTCACCTGCAGTCCGGTCATCAAGAAGGAGCTCAGGCTGTAAAGCAGACCGGCAGTCTTTCAGGCAGCAAACAGGGCGGATCCGGGCATCTGGATCCGCCTTTTTCAATATCTTGATCCTCCATTCAAGAACCTGTGTTCACCTCTTCTTGCAGCCCCAAAATCTTGTATTACCCTTGCTATATCTGGTATGATCCCTTATACTTTAATGTGGATGTACATGATCGTCGTTTCGCGCGGGGAACGCAGCCCTTTGCGCGCGGCAGACCGCATCCTGTACTTGTGCAGAAAGAGTGAGGATTTATCGTGGACTTCAGGAGGAGAAGGAAGCATATCACTCCCGCTGCGGCAGGGTTTCTTGCCGTATGTCTTTCTGTACTCCTGATCCTGGGCCTCTGGGTCTCGCCGGTGTCCTTCTCGCCGCTTTCCGCTTCCGCGGAAGTGCCCTACACCGCCGCTGCTCCGGCCCCCGTCACAGAGACGCCCATTGCTTCCCAGATTACACCCGTTTATTATAAGACCCGCATTAACGGCGCCGGCATGATGCACGCGCTGCAGCAGGATGCGGTGCCCCTGCGCGATATCACGCTTCGTCTTTACGCGGACGGAAAAGAAATCCGGCAGCTTCATGTAAAAGCCGCCGGACGTCTCTGGAATTTTGATTTCGGGGAATATGAGACTTACTATTCCGGAATCCCGATCCGCTATACGCTTCGCACCGATCCCGTCGAGGATTACGTCGTGCAGATCGCACCCTCAAAGGACGGCGGAACACTCCGCTTTGACCTGACGGCAACGCCGTCGCACATCGTTCAGAAATCCAGAAACCTCGCAGCGATGGCTGCGGGCGATGACAGCCAAATGATCCTCTGGGGTGCCGTCTGCACCATCAGCATCCTGCTGCTTCTGTTCTTCTTTTCACGCTGCCGGTTCCGCAGTCTTTAAATTCTATGCCTGATATCCCGGCTTGCCGAGCAGCCGGAACATGTTCTTCTTGTAGAACTCCACGCCCGGCTGGTCAAACGGGTTAATGCCGTTCATATATCCGCTCACACCGCATGCGAACTCAAAGAAATAGAACAGCTGGCCGAGACTGTGCGCGTCCTGCGCGGGGATACGAAGTCTCAGATTCGGCACGCCGCCCTCGACATGCGCCTCCATCGTTCCCTGCTCTGCACACTTGTTCACAAAATCCATTGTCTTTCCCGCAAGGTAGTTGAGGCCGTCGAGGTCACTCTCCTCCGTCCCGAGCTCCAGGTCCTGCGCAGGTTCTTCCACCGTCAGCACCGTCTCGTAAAGGATGCGGGCGCCGTCCTGGATGAACTGGCCCATGGAGTGCAGGTCAGTCGTCAGGTCCACCGATGCCGGGAAAATTCCCTTTCCGTCCTTGCCCTCGCTCTCGCCGTAGAGCTGCTTCCACCACTCGGACACATAGTGGAGGCTCGGCTCATAATTGGCCAGCACTTCCACGGACTTGCCCTTGCGGAGCAGGATGTTCCGGATGGCTGCATACAGCAGCGCACTGTTCTCCTCGTAAGGCGTCTCCATCGCGAGACGTCTCCCCTCCGCTGCGCCCTCCATCAGCGCGTCGATGTCCGCACCTGACACGGCGATCGGCAAAAGGCCCACCGGCGTCAGCACGGAAAAACGGCCGCCGACGTCATCCGGGATCACGAAGCACTCATACCCTTCAGCGTCCGCGAGTGTCTTCAGCGCACCGCGCGCCTTGTCGGTCGTCGCGTAAATCCGCTTTGCGGCTTCGTCCTTCCCGTATTTCTCCTCGAGCATTGCGCGGAATACGCGGAATGCGATCGCGGGCTCCGTCGTCGTGCCGGACTTGGAGATCACATTGACGGAGAAATCCTTCCCCTCTACCAGCTTCATGATCTCTTTGAGGTATGTGCCGGACAGGCTGTTGCCGACATAGTGGATCTGCGGTCCCTTTCCGGATCCGGCGGAGAGCTCATTATAAAAGCCGTGCGACAGAAAATCGACTGCAGCGCGCGCGCCGAGGTAGGACCCCCCGATACCGATGACGAGCAGGACTTCCGAATCTTCCCGTATCTTTGCCGCCGCCTGTTTGATACGGGCAAACTCCTCCCTGTCATAACTGACCGGAAGATCGACCCAGCCCAGGAAATCGCTCCCCTCTCCGTCTTTTGCAAGAAGCCTGTGCTTTGCGTTCTCCGTCTGGAACTTCATGGCTTCGATCTCCTCGCGGCGCACAAACGGCCCCACATACTCATAATCCAGAATGACCTTTTTCATGATATGCTCTCCTGTTCTTCGTTATTCTGATATTCGGGTGTTGTGACTTTCAGCTGCGGAAGTCCTCAGCCCCTAAGAGTTATTATAGTTTCTCGACCGCCGCATTGCCATCCGTCCGCATGGCATTCAAAACAGGCAGGACGAGCGGGATGCTGACCAGGAATGTAAGGATATCCGATACCGTCTGCGACATTTCCACGCCCAGAAGGCCGAACAGATAAGACAGGATCAGCAGCGTCGGAATCATAAACAGTCCGGAGCGAAGCGATGCCAGAAGCGTCACCCGCACACCCTTGCCGATCGACTGCAGCAGCATATTGGACATGACCACAAAAGCGTTGAGCGGAAAGACGCAGGCCTGGAAGCGCAGCGCCACCTTTCCCACTACGATGACCTCAGGGTCGTTCCGGAAAAAGCCGATGACCTGCGGCGCAAAGACAAATCCCGGTACCGCCACAAGCAGCAGGAAGAGCGTCCCGTAGGTCGCGCAGAAGAAAAACGCCTCCCGCACGCGCGTATATTTCTTTGCCCCGTAGTTGAAGGAGCTGACGGGCTGAAAGCCCTGTCCGAAGCCGATCAGAGCGCTCATTGCCAGCATCATCGTGCGAACCACAACACTCATTCCCGCGATAGCGGCATCTCCGCCGAGAAGACCCGCGCGCGCATTGAGAAGTACGGACGAAACGCTTCCAAGCCCCTGACGCGCAAGCGACGGCGTTCCGCCATTGGCGATCTGGCTGAGATAATGCGCATTCAGTCTGGTATATTTCGGATTGATCGGGACGCCGGAGACCCGGATATCCCCGATCAGGAGGATCACAAAAGACACGCACTGGCTCAGGACCGTGGCGAGTGCAGCGCCGGAGACCCCCATGCCGAGCACAAACATAAAAAACGGATCCAGCCCGATGTTGAGGACCGCGCCGCTGACAAGACCGATCATCGCATAAAACGCATTTCCCTGGAAACGCAGCTGGTTGTTGATCGTCAGCTGCGACATCATGAACGGTGCGCCAAACAGGATGATCCGCATATAGGCGAGGGTATCCTCCAGAATAGACGGGATCGCTCCCAGGAGTACGGCCAGCGGCCTTAAGAAAACCAGGCAGACCGCCGAAAAGACCGTCCCTATGATGAGCGCCAGCACAAAGCCCGTCGCCGCCATCTCGCGCGCATCTTTCATCTCCCCGGCGCCAAGCTTGCGGGAGACATAATTGCCCGACCCCTGTCCGCAGAAAAAGCCCATCGCCTGGATGATGCTCATAAGCGGAAAGACGACGCCGACCGCGGCTGTCGCCTGTGTGGAGATCCTGCCGACAAAGAACGTATCGGCCATATTATAGATACCGGTCACCAGCATGCTGATGATCGTCGGTACGGCCAGCGTCAGCACCAGCTTCCGGACCGGTGTCTGCGTCATGTAGCGGAAGTGCTCCTGTCTCGCCTCTTCGGAAGCGGCATTCGCGTGTCCGTGCCGCGGCATCAGTCCCGCCATCAGCGCGAAAGCGCCTGTGTCAGCGCCTGTGCCAGCTGGTCCGCGCACGAGGTGCCCCGGCCGCCGCAGTCGTTTCCGCGAAGGATCGCAGCGGCATTTGCCGCATCCTGGCCCTCCAGGAGCTTTCCGATCGCCTTCAGGTTGCCGTTGCAGCCTCCCGTGAACCGGAGATTATAGAGCTTTCCCTCCTCCAGGTCAAATTCGATCTTCCTCGCGCATACGCCGCGCGGCGCATAGGTATAGGATTCCATTTCCTGCTTCCTTTCCTTTCGATCTCCGCGCCGTGCCGGCGCGGCGTACTTATTATATCAGGATATCCTGTCAAAATGCTTCAGAATAGCGTCGGATCTTCTGACGACCACGAGCATGACCGCGATCTGGATCACAACCGTTATGACGCTGTAAAAATAATCTTCACGGATCAGAAAATGTCCCGCCAGGGAATTGCAGAGAATCTGGAGCCAGCCGGAGAGTGCGATCGCCGCCGCAAACTTCGCGGTGCTGATCTGCGTTCTCGCCGCAACATGCGGGATAAACCCATTTGCCATTCCGGGCATGATGCAGGCAAGCATGACAACAATGACCGGCGAAGCTGTCTGGATCTTCTCCGCGAGCCAGCTGTCCTCCAGCCGCTTCGGGAGAATGGATTCTCTCCGCTCTTTCCTCTGTCTGACAGCTTCCTCAGAGAAGTATTCTCTTCCCAGGAAAAAACGGATAACCGCAAACACAAGCAGATGTCCGCTCAAAAAGCCCACATAGCTGAGAAAAAAAGCCTTCCACCAGACAAAGATGACGCCGACTGCAACCTGAAGAATAAACCCGGGCAGGAATATGCTGATAATCTGTACAACCGACAGCAGGATAACTGACAGACCTCCCTGCCAGATTCCCTCCTGTTCCAGATAAGCGGCGATCGCATGCTCATCTCCCGTCCGGAGAAGCCTTAAGAGTCCCCCCACGCTGTCGCCGGAAAGCACCGCCGCAATTCCCAGAGACAGCACTCCGAAAAAAGCCAGTGCGATAAAGATCCGCCGGTTCTTCTTAAGAAGTGTACGGGTGTCCATCAGAAACGCAGCAGAATGCCGACCACTGCGGAAATTGCGATATACAGGACCGGGTGCTTCTTGAACTTCCGGATAGAAAGGAAGATCAGCACAAAATACAGAACTCTCACCGGCGCGACGAGATCCGTGATCTGATGCGTCGCCTGGAAGACATCGAGTCTGAGCAGCGCCATCTTGATGATTTCCCAGCCGGCAGCGGCGATTAGGCCGCAGACAGCGGGGCGCATCCCATAGAATGCGTAATCCACATACTTGTTGCCGCGGAATTTCTCCAGATAGATCGAGACCGTCGTCACGATCAGGATCGCGGGCAGGATCTCCCCCAGCGTCGCAATGATGCCGCCCGGGATGCCGCCCACATTGTAGCCGACGTAGGTCGCCATGTTAATGCCGATCGGGCCGGGTGTGGATTCGGAGATCGCCACCATGTCCGTGATAAAAGACGAGGTGAACCATCCGGTCCGCACGGACAGATCCTGCAGGAAGGGAAGCGTCGCCATCCCTCCGCCGACGGCAAAGACGCCGATCTTGAAAAATTCCCAGAAAAGACGAAGGTAGATCATTCCGCATCCTCCTTTCCGGCAGTTTTCTCACGCGATCTCATATATGCAATGCCAAGGAGCGCGGAAACGACCACATAAACAATCGGCGACAGGTCAAGGATTGCCGTTCCGAAAAACGTCACGAGGCACAGCACCAGTGTAAGAACATCCTTTACGCCTTTTTTCCAGAGTCCGATGACCGTGTTGACGATCAGCGCGGCCACACAGATGGAGATACCGGCAAACGCATGTTTTACGTAAACATTATCCTGAAAGTTTGCCAGGAAGGCTGCGATCGTCATGATAATGATCAGGCAAGGCGACACGACGCCCAGTGCCGCCGCGATGCCTCCCGCGATCTTCCTTTTGTGATAACCGATAAACACGGCGACGTTCACCGCTATGATGCCGGGAAGGCCCTGACTTACCGCGTAAAAGTCCATGACCTCTTCGTTGGTGACCCAGCCTTTTTTCTCCACCGCCTCGCGCTGCAGGATCGGCAGCATCGCGTAGCCGCCGCCAAATGTCACAGCGCCCATCTTAAAGAAGGCGGTGTACAGGTCCAGAAGTTCTTTCATTGCTCTGTTTCCTCATTTTCTGAAAAACAGGATGGTTTTCCCCGGCATTCGGGATGGTCCATCCGTTTTTGTTTCCCGTACATTATAGCAAAGCACTTGACAAAAACAACAGGGTCCGCCGTCCGGTGACGGCAGACCCCGAATGAATCCGTTCCGAAGCATCCGCTGCGCCCCGCGCGGCAGATGATCCCGGTTTACAGCACGTGAACGCTGTCCGCGTCAAAGGCAACAAATGCGTCGTCTCCCACTTCGTAAATCTTCTTGTTCTTCGGGTTGAAATCCGTGATCTTGACCAGATTGTCTCCGACCATTACGTGGTAGTTCTGATAGCTGCCCATGAAGCAGGACAGAATGACCTTGCAGGGGAGCTGGCCGCTCTCCGAAAGCCGCGCGCTCTCCGGGCGCAGCACCAGTGTGCAGTCGTCCTGCAAAGCAAAGCGATCGACGCCCTCGACCGGCACCGCGTTGCCGCTGATGTCGACCGTGCCCCTTGTGCCGTCTTTGGCAGTGAGCTTGCCCTTTAAGAAGTTTGCCTCACCGATAAAGTCCGCGACGAATTCGCTCTTCGGATGGTAGTAGATCTCCTGCGGCGTGCCGATCTGGGCCACCACGCCCTTCTCCATGATGATGATCTGGTCCGAGATCGCCATTGCCTCGCTCTGGTCGTGCGTGACGTAGATCGCCGTGATCCCCGCCTCCTGCTGGATGCGGCGGATCTCGGTCCGCATGGTGACGCGGAGCTTTGCGTCAAGGTTGGAGAGCGGCTCGTCAAAGAGCAGGACGCCGGGCTCCAGGACCAGGGCTCTTGCAAGCGCGACGCGCTGCTGCTGTCCGCCGGAAAGCTGATTCGTCATGCGGGATTCCATCCCCTCCAGTCCGACGAGCTTTAAGATGCCCGTGACCTTCTCCTTTATGGTCTTGCGGTCCAGCTTGCGGAGCTTTAATCCGTAGGCCACATTGTCGTAGATATTGTAGTGCGGAAGCAGCGCGTAGCTCTGGAATACCATCGCCGTATCCCGCTTGTTTGGCGTGAGCGCATTGATCGCCTCGTCTCCCAGATAGATCTCGCCTTCATCCGGGCTCTCAAAGCCTGCGATCATACGGAGCGTCGTTGTTTTTCCGCAGCCGGAGGGACCAAGGAGCGTCACAAAGCTCCCGGGTGCGATCGAGAGCGACGTGTCGTGCACCGCGTAAAACTCCTTTTTTGTCTTCGGGTCCTCATAAATCTTGGAAACATGCTCCAGCCGGACGCCTTTCTTCTCTTTAGCCATGATCTTCTCCTTATGCAAATAGTATTTTTATGATTCGTTCTCTGTCACACCGATCTTGCGGCTGGTTCCGAAGTATTTGATGAACAGGTTCATCAGCAGCACCGAACCGTACGTAATCGCAATCAGGATCGTCGCAAAGGCGCAGGCGATGCCGTACGCGCCCTTCTCCGCAAACTCGTTGATCTGTACGGTGATCAGCAAAAACTGCGGCGTAACCAGCAGGATGATCGCGCTGATTGCCGTAATGCTTCGGACAAATGCGGTCACAAGGCCCGACAGGAAACTGTCCTTGATCAGCGGGAGCGTCACGGTCATAAAGACCTTAAAGCTGTCCGCACCCATGTCATAGGCGGATTCCTCGATGCTCTTGTCGATCTGGCGGAGTGCCGAGATACCGCTCCTGGTGCCGGTCGGAAGGCTCCTCACGATAAATACGATGATGAGGATCGCCCCGGTCCCGTAGAGCTGCTGCAAAAATCCCGTGTGGAACACGCCGCCGGAAAATCCGCGGATATAGCCGATGCCCAGGACGGTGCCGGGCACCGCCATCGCCAGCATGGAGACCGCCTCAATAAAGCCCTTCGCTTTGAAGCGCCGCTTGACGACCAGATAGGAAATGATCATCGAGAGCAGTGCGGTGATCGGCGAAGCGATCAGCGAAAGGACGAAGGAATCCCTAAATGCCTTCAGGCCCTTGTATCTCTTGAAGACCTGCACGAACCACTTTGTCGTCAGATGGAAGTCGTAGCCCCAGGTGCGGAACAGCGCTCCGAAGGGCACACAGACATACATCAGGATGACGAACAGGGAAAGTGCCGCACACATTACGGTCAGGGGCCTTGTCACGCTCTTGTCTGTGATCAGCATGCGGCCGCGCGAAGCCTTGCCCGAGAGTGTCGCCGTGCTCTTCGCTTCCAGATAATATTTCTGCACGATGAACATCGCCAGCGTGATGCACAGCAGCACGACCGCCATGGCCGCCGCGCCTTCTTTGTCATACGCGCCCGTGATCTGCAGGTAGATGGTCGTCGCCAGCGTATCGTAGGAGCCGCCGATGATCATCGGGTTCGCAAAGTCCGCGATGGACTCGATAAAAGTCACGAGGAATGCGTTGCCCAGTCCCGGAAGCACGAGCGGGAGCGTCACGGTGGTGAACACCTTAAAGCGGGAGGCGCCCATATCGCGGGCCGCTTCCTCCAGCGAGGGGTCGATATTCTTGAGGAGTCCCTTGAGCATCATATAACATACCGGGAAAAATGTCATCGTCTGGACGATAGCGATCCCCCAGAAGCCATAGACGCTGTTGTCATAGATATGCAGCAGGTAGCGGGTGATGATGCCCGCTTTGCCGAAGAGCATGATCATGGACAGGGACAGGACGAACGGCGGGGAGACGACGGGCAGCATGGAGACCATTTTAAACAGCCCGCCGAGGAATCTTGTCCTGAGCTGTACGTATTCCTCCACATAGGCGAACAGAAGGCCTATCAGCGCGGAGGCAATTCCGACGAGAAAGCCGACCTTCAGCGTGTTTGTGATCGCCTTGCGGAAGTTCGGCATATTCATGATGCGCCGGAAAACGTCCACCGTGACGCCGTCCTTTGTCACAAAGCTGTCCACCAGCAAGATCGCGAGCGGATACAGGATGAACAATGTCAGGAAGGCGATCAGTACTACGATCGTCGTGACCATGATCGGATCGGCAAAGAATTTCTTCCTGTCCAGTTCGGCACTTTGTGTTCTTGCCATATTCTTTCTCCGATTATCTCAAAAGACGGGGCAGATGGACGCTGTGCCATCCGCCCCTTTTACAGCCAGTTTATGTTGCCAACGGATTACTCCGCTGCTGCGTGTTTCGCACATCACCGCGCCAGCGGCTGATGTTGTTATTCCGTCTTGAAGCGGTCGTCAGCAGCGCTTCCCAGTGCCGCCATGACCTCTTCGACGTACTTCGTCGTGTTCGCCTTCGCATCCTCGAAGTCATAATCCATGACGTTCTCGGGGTCAAGGCCGAACTCGGTCGCGATCTCAGGCTGCTTGCCGTTGTCGATCGTCAGGAACTGGTAGGAGCCGTTCTCCTGTGCCTGGTCGACACAGTCGGGGCTCAGTGCGTATTCCACCCACAGCTTTGCCGCTTCCGGATGCGCCGCACCCTTGAAGATCGCCGTTGCGCCGATCTCGTAGGAGGTGCCGGAGGAAGGGATGATCAACTCGATGTTGCCGTAGCCGTTGTCAACGATCTGCGTAATGCCGTCATGCAGGAAGCCGATGCCGATGACGCATTCGCCGGTGCCGACGTTCTTGGACGGACCGGAGCCGGACTTCGTGTAGACCTCGATGTTCTTGTCCAGATCAACGAGATACTGAATGCCCTCGTCGTGACCGTACTTCTGGATCATGGTGTTGACGACCAGCTTCGCCGTGCCGGCGGTGTTGTAGTTGGACAGCCAGATCAGGCCCTTGTACTTCGGATCCTTTAAGTCTTCCCAGTCA
>CACZQP010000027.1 GCA_902783385.1 uncultured Lachnospiraceae bacterium
TAGATCGGCGCCTTTCCAGCGACGACCTTCTCCGGCTCCTCCTTTGGCGCATGCTTTGCGATATACTCCGCAGCTTCCGCTGTCGACAGCGTCCTTGCCGTGACGCCCTCCGGCATCTTGTCAGAAGCGGCAGGAGCGACGGCATCCGCCATCGGAAGTGTCTGCGTCCTGCCCTCGTTCATCCGCAGCCTGTTCCAGGTGGGGGAGGGCAGGTGCCCCAGGATCATTGTATTTTCCTTCATGGTTTTATTCGGTTCCTTTTCCATCAGCCGTTTTCCAGCTCCAGTTTGATCAGGTTGTTCATCTCCGCGGCGTATTCGAGCGGAAGCTCCTTGCTCACGGGGCTTGCAAAGCCGCTGACGATCATCGCGCGCGCTTCGCTCTCGCTGATTCCGCGGCTCATCAGGTAAAAGATCGCCTCGTCGCTGATGCGGCCGATCTTTGCCTCGTGTCCGACATCCGCATCATTTGTGCGCACATCCATTGCCGGTATCGTATCGGACCTCGAGATATCGTCCAGCATGAGGGACGCGCAGTCCACGGAACTCTTAGCGCCCGTCGCGCCCTTCGCGATGAAGATGCTGCTCCGGTAGGTGGAGACGCCGCCGCTCTTGCTGATCGACTTGGAATTGATATAGGAGCTGGTGCGCTTCCCGGTGTGGATCATCTTGGCGCCGGTGTCCAGGTTCTGGCCCTCGCCGGCAAACGTGATGCCGGTAAACTCGCAGTGTGACCTGTCTCCCTTCAGGATCGTCGTGGGGTACAGATAAGAGGTGTGGGAGCCGAAAGATCCGGATACCCATTCCATTCTTGCGTTCTCCTCGACCAGCGCCCGCTTGGTGTTGAGGTTGTACATGTTCTTGGACCAGTTCTCAATCGTGGAATAGCGCAGCCGCGCATTCTTTTTTACATAGAGCTCAACACAGCCCGCGTGAAGATTGGCGATGTTGTACTTCGGCGCGGAACATCCCTCGATGAAATGGAGATCCGCCCCTTCATCGACAATAATAAGCGTGTGCTCAAACTGACCCGCGCCCTTCGCATTCAGCCGGAAATAGGACTGCAGCGGAATATCCACCTTTACACCCTTCGGGACATAGACAAAGGAGCCGCCTGACCAGACCGCGCCGTGAAGCGCCGCAAACTTGTGATCCGTCGGCGGAACCAGCTTCATGAAGTACTCGCGCACCATATCCGCATAATCGCCCGTCAGCGCGCTCTCCATATCCGTATAGACGACCCCCTGCGCCGCCACTTCGTCCTTTACATTGTGGTACACAAGCTCAGAGTCGTACTGGGCGCCGACGCCCGCAAGGGATTCCCGTTCCGCCTGCGGAATGCCGAGCTTCTCAAAGGTGTTCTTGATATCCTCCGGCACCTCGTCCCAGCTGCCCTTCATGTCCGTATTCGCGCGGACATAGGTCGCAATATTCTCCATGTTGAGGCCCTCAATGGAGGGACCCCACTGCGGGACTGAGAGCGCCTCGTAGATTTCCAGGGAACGCAGGCGGAAATCCCGCATCCATGCGGGATCGTGCTTCTCCTCCGAGATCTGGAGCACCGTCTCCCGGGTCAGTCCTTCCCTGATCCGGTAGAAATCCGACTCGTCATCCTTGAAATCATAGAGACTTCTGTCGATATCCCTGACGTCCTGTTCGTTCATCTTACCTCTCCTGCCGCCTGTTCCTGCTTCTGCTCTTCCTCGATATACTTCTCGAAGCCGTGCTCATTGATCTCTTCCACAAGCGAAGCATCCCCGGTACGGACAAGATGCCCCCTGACCAGGATGTGCGTGTAATCCACATGGAGCGATTCGAGGATGCGCGTGGAGTGCGTGATGATCAGGAGCGCGCCCTTCATCTGCTGCTGGTATTTGCGGATGCTCTCGGAGACCGTGCGGACCGCATCGACGTCCAGACCGGAATCCGTCTCATCCAGGATAGCCAGCTGCGGCTTTAACATCATGAGCTGCAGGATCTCCGCCTTTTTCTTCTCGCCGCCGGAGAACCCGACGTTCAAATCGCGCGTCGCATAGGATTCATCCATCTGCAGCAGCTCCATCGCGGCCTCCAGCTCCTTCTTGAACGTAAAGATCTTCAGGGGCTGCCCTGTCTTCTCACGGATCGCGTTGCGCAGGAAGCTCTCCAGCGTAAGGCCCGGCACCTCCAGCGGGTTCTGGAACGAGAGAAACATGCCGAGCTTTGCGCGCTTGTCCGCGCTGTAATCCGTCACGTCCTCCCCGTTAAACAGGACCTGACCGCCCGTCACATGATACACGGGGTTTCCCATCAGCACGTGTCCGAGTGTGGACTTGCCCGCGCCGTTCGGTCCCATCAGGACATGCGTCTCCCCGTCGCGGAGCGACAGGCTTACTCCGTGCAGGATACGTCCCTCCTCTATATCCGCCGAAAGATTTTTTACTTCGAGTAAATTTTCCATTTGATCCCTCCGGTGCAGTCCTGCCGTCCGTCTTTCCGCCGGCAGCACGCCTTAGATTTACTGCGGTATCAGTTTCTCCATATTCTGCCGGAGGATATCCTCCAGCGTCACGCTGTTTACATAGCGGTCTATCGCATTGCCCAGTCCGTTCCAGAAGGGGAGCGTCAGGCACTCCGTCGACTTGCCGCAGCGGTTCGGCCGGTCCACCATACAGGTCACCGGGACAAGCTTGCCCTCCGTCGCCTGAAGGATCTCACCCACCGTGTACTCTGACGGATCCCTCGCCAGGCGGTAGCCTCCGGTCGCGCCGCGCCGGCTTGCGATGAGGCGCTCCCTGACCAGCGGAGGAACGATCTGCTCCAGATACTTAAGCGTCACATTCTGACGCTCTGAAACGTCACGCAGTGAAATATAGCCTTCCTCCCTGTGCTGCGCCATGTCCAGCATCAGCCGCAGCGCGTATCTGCCCTTCGTCGAAATCTTCATCTGCTCTCCTGTGCAATATGTTATACTTAAATGCGCCTTGGGAATTTCCATTATTCCTATAGGAATTCAGTGTTGCAGTATCCAGTATACCCGGGATTTCCCGGATTGCAAGCGTTTTTCGCGGAAAATATGGCTAAAATGAAGCAGGATCCTGTACTTATGCAGGGACAAAATACACAGCGTGACGCTCTTTTCATGAAGGCCGCACTCGCACAGGCAAAGCGGGCGCTAGCCCTGAAGGAAGTCCCGATCGGCTGCGTCATCGTAAACAGGGACGGTCTGATCATCGGCCGCGGATACAACCGGCGGAACACGGATAAGTCCACGCTCTCCCATGCGGAGATCACCGCGATCCGCCGCGCCAGCAAAGTCGCGGGCGACTGGCGTCTCGAGGGCTGCGTGCTCTACTGCACGCTGGAGCCGTGCCAGATGTGCGCCGGCGCCATTGTCCAGGCGCGCATCGACCGCGTCGTCATCGGCGCTCTGAGTCCGAAATCCGGCTGCGGCGGAACTCTCCTCAATATCCTGCAAAATGAGAACTTCAATCATCAGGTCGCCCTGACATCCGGCGTGATGGAGAAGGAGTCGCAGGCGCTTCTCCACACCTTCTTCCGGGAACTCAGGGAGCGGAACCGCGCAGAAAAGCAGGCGCGCATCCGCGCTGTTTGACACGCCGTGCCTTTTTTACTATAGTAATCAGTGCCCTGATCGCCGCCTGTCGCCTGCGGTGCTGATGCCGGGTCCCACGCAATGGCTGCCCGCGAACCGTGTCAGGTTGGGAACAAAGCAGCACTAAGCGGGATTTTCCATGTGACGTGGCAAAGCCTGGCGGAGCCGCCGGTGCAGTACCGGATCGGGGCTTTTTTTATTGTCGAAATCCAGCATCTGAACCGGGGCGCATATGAAGACCAGACCGGACATTTTCGATATGACGCACTGCGTGCTCTGTCCGCGCGAATGCGGAGCGGACCGCCTCCACAAAGAGGCGGGAGCCTGCGGCACTGATGCGAAGATCCATGCGGCGCTCGCCTATCTTCACCGGTGGGAGGAGCCGTGCCTGACCGGCAAAAACGGCTCCGGAACCGTATTCTTCACCGGCTGCAGCCTGGGCTGCATCTTCTGCCAGAATCACGAGATCGCACACAGACAGGGGCAAACCTTATCCGGTGCCGCGCGGGATGTCGCGCTCTCGCCGCAGGCCCTCTCGGATGCATTTCTTTCTCTCCAGGAAAAGGGCGCGGCCAACATCAACCTCGTGACGGCGGCGCACCAGCTGCCGGCGGTCCTGCCCGCACTCACGCTCGCGCGCAAAAAAGGGCTCACCATCCCCTATGTCTACAACAGCAGCGGCTACGAGAAGGCCCCGGCGCTCCGCGCGCTTGAAAAAATCGTGGATATCTACCTTCCGGATATGAAATTCTTTTCCCCGGAACTCTCCCGGAAATATGCGAACGCACCGGATTATTTTTCTGTCGCCTCAGCCGCGATCGACGAGATGGTCCGCCAGCAGCCGAAAACCGTATTTGCGGAGGACGAAGCGAATGCGGAAGGGACTGCGCCGGCGATGCTGCGCGGCGTAATCGTCCGGCTCCTCGTTCTGCCGGGCTTTGCGGACGATGCGAAAAGAATTCTCTCCTACCTGTATTCCCGCTATGGGAACGATATCTGCTACAGCATTCTGAACCAGTACACACCCATGCCCGCGACCGCATCCGATCCGTTTTTGTCACGCGCACTCACGGAGACGGAATATGACGAAGTGACGGATTACGCGATTTCCCTGGGCATAGAAAACGGTTTCGTCCAGGAGGGTGAAACCGTATCGGAATCCTTTATTCCCGCATTTGACGGAGAAGGGCTCACATCTCCCTCTGCTCCATGTACTCCAGATATTTAGCCACCATCAGTGCGATCCGGAAGGTGACCGCGTCGTCAAAGCTCCGGATATCCAGGCCGCAGAGACGGCTGATCCGCTCGATCCGGTAGACCAGCGTATTGCGATGAATGAAAAGCTGCCGCGCCGTCTCGGAAAGATTCAGGTTGTTTTCGAAGAAGGCGTCGATCGTGGCAAGCGTCTCCGCGTCGAGATCGAGCGGCATATGATTCGTCCCGAACACCTCCTTCATGAACATCGTACACAGGCTGACCGGCAGCTGGTATACCAGACGTCCGATCCCGAGCTTTTCATACGAAATCACCTGCCTGCCCGCATAAAAGATGCGGCCGACCTCGAGGGCCATCTTTGCTTCCTTGTGGGAGTTTGACAGATTCCTAAGCTCACGGATAATCGTCCCGTAGCCCGCGCGCGCATTCAGCATCGCCTCGGTCTCCAGCATATCGACGCCTGTCTTTGCGGCGTTCTTCAGTTCCTTGTAGGCGTCCTTATCGTGAAGCTCCTTGATCAGGATGACGCTGTTCTCGTCGAGCGCCGTCAGGTAATCCCCGTTCTGCGGATGGAAAAGCGCGCCGAGCACCTGGGTCGCGGTGACCTGCTCCGCGTTGTTCTCCAGTTCAAAAACCACGACGCCGCGCGGTCTGTCCTGGTCGATGCGCAGCCGCCGCGCCTGAGAATAGATGTCTACGCGCAGGATATTGTCCAGGAGAAGTCCCTGGAAAAAAGAATTGTGTGTGAGCTTTTCCCGCTGCGCCTCCAGCAGGTCCGTCAGGTTCTGCGCCGCGATCGCGGCGAGCATCACGGCATTTTCTTTTTCTGCCGCCGCTGCTGCGATGTAGGCCGTCTCGCCATCCTCCATGACCTTATGGAATGCCGCGCCGGTCACGGTCCCGCTATCGGCGTTCTTCCCGACAAACGCAGTGATCTTCTTTGCCGTCAGCGCGGAAGGCACCCGGTCCTCCCCGGTCTTTACAAGCAGCCTCCCGTCCGGCGTATAGACAAACAGCGTCTTCCCCGTGATCGATGTGAGACGGAGCATGCTCTTCTCAATCGTCTGTGTTGAAAGCATCTGCTACACTTACCTCTCCGCGAAAGCGTGTGATTTGAATTATTTTTGACCGTACGTAATCATTATAGCAGATAAGTACTGGCATGAGATTGTGTATGAAAACAACACTCCCCGCTCAGCATGAAACAGAAGCATATATCATGTTTCTTTCAGCTTACTTCGCATCTGCTGTCCATAACAGCATTGTGGGCGGCCTGGTGTAATGAACAGCATCTGATTCCCTGACTATTTCTGAAACAGCTCCGAATGAGTCCCGAGACGATAAAGCATAAGCACCAACACCTCATTACGGATCTCATACACCAGGAGCCAGTCCGGTTCGATATGACATTCGCTTATCCAGATCCTTGTTCTGTTTCTTCGCCAGCTTCAGATCCTTCTTAAACTGGTTTGTAAACTTTACCTCGTACCTCATACATCCAGCGCCGCCTTAAGATCACCCATATTGGTATAACCCTTTACTCTGCTGTCGGAAGCGATGCGTCTGCCTTCTTCGATAGCAGCGGCGGTTGTTTCATTCGGCACATCCAGCTTAAGGTTAAAAGGAATCCCATTTTCCCTGATCGTCGTTCTTAGGAACATATTGATAGCCGTCGTCATGTTCAGCCCCAGTTCGGAAAAAATCCTGTCAGCCTGGTCCTTAATTTCTTTATCGGTTCTGATATTCAGATTCGTAGTAGCCATGATATCCACCTCCATTATGTCCATATTATATTCGCTTATTCGTCTGGTATCAATACGTTGTCATTACATCTAATGATAGCATGTTAAAACAGAGACAGAGCGGTATGAAGGGTATTGAACTCAACTGAAACACTACAAAAAAATGACGTGCAGAGAGTGGACCTGTCCATTCTTGCACGCCTTTGCTATATCCTTGACTGCAACATCAGTGATCTGGTAGAGTACCGGAAACCTGATTAGTCTCTTCCCGTCTACGCAATCGCCGCTTCCGTCTCCTTGTCAAACACATGAATCTTTGCAGGATCCAGGATGAACCGCACCGCGTCACCCGTCCTCAGCTGCCCGCCCGGCTCTGTCCGGACAGTGACGGACGTCCCCGAAAGATCAAAATACAGGAACACCTCCGCGCCGAGGAGCTCGGACACATTGACCGTCGAAGTAAAGACCGGGCACTGCGCGGCCTGCGCCGCATCCGTCATGCGCGTTGTGGTCGTGATGTTCCCCTGCTCGTCCACCAGCTCGATGTTCTCCGGCCGGATCCCCAGGATGACGTCCTTTCCGTCGAAGCCGCCCTCTTTGAGGAGTTTTGCCTTCTCCGCAGGGATCGGGATCAGCTGTCCCGCCAGCTCAAGGCAGGCCGCATCGCCGTCGACCCTTACAGTCGCCTCGAGGAAATTCATCTGCGGCGAACCCATGAAGCCCGCGACAAACAGGTTTGTCGGATGGTCGTAAAGATTCTGCGGCGTGTCGATCTGCTGGACCACGCCGTCCTTCATGACGACGATCCGCGTGCCCAGCGTCATGGCCTCCGTCTGGTCGTGTGTGACATAGATAAAGGTTGTGCCCAGGTTCTGGTGGAGCCTTGCGATCTCCGCACGCATCTGAACGCGGAGCTTCGCATCCAGGTTGGAGAGCGGCTCGTCCATCAGGAATACCTTCGGATCCCGCACGATTGCCCGGCCCATGGCGACACGCTGCCTCTGGCCGCCGGAGAGCGCCTTGGGCTTGCGGTCAAGAAGCCCCTCCAGATCCAGGATCCTCGCCGCATCCTTCACGCGGCGGTCGATCTCCTTCTTCGGCACCTTGCGGAGCTTTAGTCCGAATGCCATATTGTCATACACAGTCATGTGCGGATACAGGGCATAGTTCTGGAAGACCATCGCGATATCGCGGTCCTTCGGCTCCACATCATTCATCACTTTGCCGTCGATCTTCAGCGTTCCGGATGTGATGTCCTCCAGTCCCGCGATCATCCGCAGCGTCGTGGACTTGCCGCAGCCCGAGGGACCGACGAAAATAATAAACTCTTTATCTGCGATATCCAGGGAAAAATCCTTGACTGCCTCAAAGCCATTGGGATAGGTCTTGCCGATGTGTTCCAGCGTTACAGATGACATTTTCTCTCCTCCCGGCGCGCACATAAATAATTCCGGCCCTCCGCCGTTTATGACACGCCTGTCTATTTTGATTATTTTCTAAAACGGAGCTTCCTGCCATATGCAATTTCCACAAATATTTGTGGTTGCTTTCGTTATTATGACTATATACGGACAAACGGACGGCCGAAAGGTACTTCCGCGCCGGTCATTTTTCGCCTCGAAGTCTCTCAAAGACCGGCGTGTAGAGCTTCGCGCAGAGAAGCGCGGGAAAGGAGATGCCAAAGAGAAGAAGCAGCGGAATGGCCGCGGGCACAACACAGCAGACCGCTGGCAAAGCCAGTGCGATAAGCAGCATGAGCACTGTGCGCGGAAATGCGCCGAACACGAGGCGCACCGCGTTTTTCACGGTCCCGAAAGCGCTGTCATTAAACGCCGCAAGGAGCGGAAAGGCATAGAGGCAAATACTGATGAGAAACAGCATTCCGGCAGCGATTGCCCGGAGATAAGTCGCCGGCATCCGCACCATGCCGGACAGGATCAGGAAAATATCGGCGACGCCGACCGCGAGAGGAAGAAGAAGCATCAGCCACACGGCTGTCGACGTCCGCAGGTTTTCACGAAAATACCGGAAAAACTGCGGCGCGATATGGCCCTCCTCGTCGCGCAGGAGCCTGCGCAGCACACAGTGGAGCGCGGTAAAAGACGCGCCTGCCGTAAAAACCGGCAGGCACGTAAGGATCGTCAGGATATTCAGGAGCATCAGATCCACTGACCTGCTCAGTGCGCGCATCAGCGGACTGCCGCCCTCAGGCATTTTTACTGTACCTCCGCTCCCGGAAGGATCTCTTTTTCCGCCTCGGGCGCGATCAGGGCAAGTCTCCCCTCCTTATCCTCCGCGCACAGGATCATGCCCTGCGACTCGAGACCGGCAAGCTTTGCGGGCTTTAAGTTCGTGATGACGCAGACCTTTTTGCCGACCATTTCCTCCGGCGCATAATACTTGCGGATGCCGGACAGGATCTGGCGCGTCTCATTCCCGATACGCACTTTTGAGCAGAGGAGCTTCTTGGACTTCTCCACCGCCTCGCAGGCGATGACCTCGCCGACGCGGATCTCGAGCTTTACAAAGTCATCGATCCCGACCTCCGGCTTTGTCTGTGCGGGGACATCGTTCTCCTCCCCGCCTTCCGCCGCAGTCCCGGCTTCTCCCGCTGCCGCATTTTTCGCCGCAGGTGCCTCGCCTGCTGCCGCAGCCGCCGCATTACGCTGTTTCTCCATGATCACGTCGACTTTTTTCTTCACTTCTTCCCAGTCAAGACGCGCGAACAGGATCTCCGGCTTGTCCGTCACCCTGTTCCCGGAGGGATAAAGCCCGAAGGTATCCAGGCTGTCAAACGAGCGGTTCTGCGTGTTCAGCTGCTTAAGGATCCGCTCCGCCGTCGTCGGCATGAACGGAGCGACCATCGCGGTTCCGATGCAGATGCCCTCGATCAGGTTATACAGGACGGTCGAAAGACGGTCCTTTTTCTCCTCATCCTTTGCGAGCACCCACGGCTCCGTCTCGTCGATGTACTTGTTCAGACGCTTGAAGAGATTGAAGATGTCCGTGAGCGCATCCGCAACGCGGAGCTCTTCCATGCGTTTTTCCACGATCGCGTAAGTCCCGGTCGCAACCTTCTTCAGGTCCTCGTCCACCTCGCGGTCGTGGTCCGTCAGCGCGCAGTTCTTATTCTCAACGACACCGCCGAAGTACTTGTTTGACATCGCAATGGTGCGGTTTACAAGGTTCCCCAGCGTATTGGCGAGGTCGGAGTTCACGCGCTCAACGACCAGCTCCCACGTGATGACGCCGTCGTTCTCGTAGGGCATCTCGTGCATGCAGAAATAGCGGACCGCATCGAGCCCGAAGATATCGATCAGATCGTCGACATAGATGACGTTGCCCTTGCTCTTGGACATCTTCTCGCCGCCCTGCAGGAGCCAGGGATGACCAAAGACCTGTTTCGGAAGCGGCACGCCAAGGGCCATCAGGAAGATCGGCCAGTAGATCGTATGGAACCGGATGATGTCCTTGCCGATCAGGTGCAGGTCCGCCGGCCAGTATTTTTTATACAGCTCGCCGCAGTTACCGTCCACATCATAACCGATGCCGGTGATGTAGTTTGACAGCGCATCCAGCCAGACATAGACGACGTGGCCGGGAGCGAAGTCCACGGGAATCCCCCAGGTGAAGGAGCTGCGCGACACGCACAGGTCCTGGAGTCCCGGCAGAAGGAAATTGTTCATCATCTCGTTCCTTCTCGATACGGGCTGGATGAACTCCGGATGGGTATTGATATGCTCGATCAGGCGATCGGCATATTTGCTCATTTTAAAGAAGTATGCCTCCTCGTGCTCCTCGTGGATCGGGCCGCCGCAGACCGGGCATCTTCCGTCCACCAGCTGCGATTCCGTATAGTATCCCTCGCAGGCCGTGCAGTAGAGACCGTTGTATTCGCCCTTGTAGATGTCCCCCTGGTCGTAGAACTTCTTGAACATCTTTTTGATCTGGCGCTCGTGGTCTTCATCCGTCGTGCGGATAAACCGGTCATAGGAAGTGCCCATCATATCCCAGAGGCGTTTGATTTCCCCTGCGACCTCGTCGACAAACTGCTTCGGCGTCTTGCCGGCAGCCTCCGCCTTCTGCTGAATCTTCTGGCCATGCTCGTCCGAGCCGGTCAGGAAATGTACGTCGTAGCCGTCCGCGCGCTTGTAGCGTGCGATGCTGTCCGCAAGCATGATCTCGTAGCAGTTGCCGATATGCGGCTTGCCCGACGTATAGGCGATTGCTGTTGTAATGTAGTACTTCCCCTTATTGCTCATCTTGATTCTCCTGTTATCTCTCTGAAAAGCCGCTTTACCAGCTCAGGATCTCGTGGCCCGTCTCCGTGACAAGGACCTGGACTTCCCACTGCGCGCTCGGCGCGCCGTCCGCCGTATAGATCGTCCAGCCGTTCTCCTCGTCCTGGAAGATTTCATCCGTCCCCATGTTCACCATCGGCTCGATCGTGAATACCATTCCGGGGACCATCAGCATCTCCTCGCCCGCGCGGGAGACGTAACTGACAAAAGGCTCCTCATGGAATTCCAGTCCGCAGCCGTGACCCCCGATCTCGCGCACGACCGTGTAGCCGTTCTTTTTTGCGTGATTGTGCACGGCCTCTCCCATATCGCCCAGAAAATGCCACGGCACCACCTGTTCGAGACCGATCTCCACACACTCCTTCGTGACCTGCACCAGTTTTTTCTTTTCCTCGGATACGTTCCCGATCAGGAACATCCGGGAGGAGTCGGAATAGAAGCCGTTATAGATCGTCGAACAGTCCACATTGATGATGTCGCCGTCTTCCAGAATACGCTGCTCATCCGGAATGCCGTGGCACACCTCGTCGTTGACCGACGTGCAGACGCTCTTCGGAAATCCCTCATAGTGGAGCGGAGCAGGGATCCCGCCCATCTTCACGGTCGTCTCATAGACGATGTCGTCAATCTCCTGCGTGGACATACCGGCGCATATCCTCTCCGCAACGGCGTCAAGACACGCCATGTTGATCTTTGCGCTGTCACGGATCCCCTGGATCTCCCGCTCGTTTTTAATGAGACTCCTGTCCGGAACGATATGGCCGTCGATGGCGTAATTCATCAGCCTGTCATCAAACAGCTGATGGCAATTTTTGTATTTTTTCCCGCTCCCGCACCAGCAGAGTGCATTGCGGTCGACCTTCTGATGAGAAAACTGTGTCATAGCAGTGCTATTAGCTCCTTTGCCTTTGCGCACACATTGCCCCCAAACACCGCCGAGCCCGCGACGAGCACCTCCGCGCCGGCCTGCGCCGCCGTCTGTGCCGTCCCAGTGCCGATCCCGCCGTCCACTTCGATCAGCACCGGCAGGTCGTGCGCGTCGATATACTCCCGCGCCGCTCGTATCTTGTCCGTCATGGCTTCGATATACTTTTGTCCGCCGAAGCCAGGCTCCACCGTCATGATAAGAAGCATGTCAACGCGGTCGAGAAAGGGAATCACTTCGGAAAACTCCGTTCCGGGCTTCACCGATATTCCAACCTTCTTCCCGCATGCGCGGATCTTTTCGATGACCGCGCCCGGATCCTTTGCCGCCTCCAGGTGGAACGTGATGCCGTCCGCGCCGGAAGCCGCAAAATCCTCAATGTAGCGGAGCGGATCGACGATCATGAGATGGACGTCAAAAAACAGCTCCGTCTCCTTGCGGATGCTTTTGATCACCGGCATGCCGAACGAGATCGAGGGAACAAAAAGACCGTCCATCACGTCGATATGCAGATACTGCGCGCCGGCTTTTTCCACCGCGCGGATGTCCTCGCCGAGCTTTCCGAAATCCGCGGAAAGAATGGAAGGCGCAAGGATCGGTGCGTGTTTCATGACCGTACTCTCCGTAATTATGACTCTCCTGACTTAAACAGCTGCACGCCGGCCTCAATAAAGAAGTTCTGCAGCTCCTCCACCGACATGTCCTGGTGTCCCGGATAATTTGCCAGCCGGTAGAGCTCCTCCAGATAGGGCACCGTCTTCAGGTTCAGCCTGCTCGGAATGCTCTGGATGTTCGGCAGGTTGGGAAGGCTGACCTCCGGCACGCGCATCGGGAAGGAGACCTCCGGGAGACGCACATGCAGACGGTGCACATAAAATCCCTTTTCGTCATCCAGCCGCAGGCACGCGAGCTGCGCCCTGAGTGCCGCCATCTGGATAAATTCATGGCTGTCCGCGATCATGTCCATGCACTTTGCGCCGCAGTCGATGTCGATGAACTTCTCACCGCGGAAGATCCTGTTGCGGACATACTCGCCGGGCTTGCGGTAGGGCCAGTTCCGTTCGAGGCGTAGACGGCCGAAATAGTAGTCCGTGATCGTGTGGCCGCAGACGAACATATCATAGTGTTCCTCGCCGTCGTACTCCGCGAACGGGTCCTCGCGCAGCATGAGCCGGCGCCACAGCGCGTCCACACGCCGCTGCAGACCCTCCTCCTCGCTCTCGATCCGGTCGTAGAAATAAGGATAGGCATGCGCCAGCATATAGGTCTTTTCACCGACCTTCACCGTCTCCGAGAGCCGAAGCCCGTGGAGCCAGAGCGCGAGATCCTTTTTTTCTTCCTCTTCCAGTGCAAGAAAGTCTTTCCACGTCCGCAGCCCGTGGTTCGTGAAAAGCCAGTTTTCCGCGTTGATGTCCTCGTTCCCCTCCTTGTAGCCGGAGAGGATCGTCGTCAGGAACATCAGCTCGTGATTGCCCATCAGGACGTGTACAAACGGGTAATCCCTGTCGAGCTCGCGGACAAACCGGATCGTCTCGAGGGATTTTTCGCCCCAGTCGCCGTAATCCCCCAACAAATAGAGGGAATCACTTCCGTCGTAGCGGAATTCGATTTTTTTCAGGAGTGCCTTGAACTCGTCCAGTGCACCGTGCAGGTCGCTGATCGCGTATGTCGCCATTCTTCCGTCTTACGCCTGCGGGCCAGCCTTTGCGATGTTCTCGGGCATCGTCGGGTACTTCTCGGTGAAGTTTTTGTGGAACATGCCCGCAAGGCGCTTTGCCTGTGCGTCGTAGGCCTCTTTGTCCGCCCACGTGTCGCGCGGGTTCATGATCTCGGACGGAACGTCCGGGCAGCTCTGCGGAATATCCAGGTTAAACAGGTCGTCATGGACAAACTCCGCCTTCTCCAGCTCTCCGTTCAGGGCAGCCGTGACCATCGCGCGGGTATATTTCAGCTTCATTCTGGAGCCGGTGCCGTAAGCGCCGCCGGTCCAGCCGGTATTTACAAGGTAAACCTTCGTGTTGTACTTCTCGATGCGCTCGCCCAGCATGTTGGCATAGACGCTCGCGTCCATCGGCATGAACGGCTCGCCGAACAGCGTGGAGAACGTCGGGACGGGCTCTGTAATGCCGATCTCCGTGCCGGCAACCTTCGAAGTAAAGCCGGTCACGAACTGATACATCGCCGCCTCCTTGGACAGACGGCTGATGGGCGGCAGGACGCCGAAGGAGTCCGCCGTCAGGAAAATAACGACCTTCGGAATGCCGCCGACCCCCGGGACCGCCGCATTCGGAATATACTCGATGGGATATCCGACGCGGGAGTTCTCTGCAAGGGAACCGTCGTTATAGTCGGGCTTCCTGGTCTCGGGATCGATGACGACGTTCTCGACGAGCGCGCCGAACTTGATCGCATTGTAGATCTCCGGCTCTCCCTCCGCGGAGAGATTGATGCACTTCGCGTAGCATCCGCCCTCAAAGTTAAAGATTCCCCTGTCGGACCAGCCGTGCTCGTCGTCGCCGATCAGCATGCGGTTGGGATCCGCGGAAAGCGTCGTCTTGCCGGTGCCGGAAAGGCCGAAGAACACCGCCGTCTCCTTTGTGACGGGATCCATGTTTGCAGAGCAGTGCATCGGAAGGACGCCCATCTCCGGCATCAGGAAATTCATGACGGAGAAGACGGACTTCTTGATCTCGCCTGCGTACTGTGTGCCGCAGATCAGGACCAGCTTTGCCTCATAGTCGATCATGATCGCCGCTTCGCTCCGCGTGCCGTCGATCTCCGGAATGCACTTGAAGCAGGGCGCCGCGATAATGGTAAAGTCCGCCTCGCCGAAGTTCTTTAATTCCTCTTCGGTCGGACGAATCAGAAGGTCATGGATGAACAGGTTCTGGCTCGCCAGCTCGTTGATGATGCGGAATTTCTTTGTGCAGACGGGATCTGCACCTGCAAAGCCGTCGAAGATGTAGATCTCCCGGTTCTGCAGATAAGCGACGACCTTTGCCTTGATCGCATTGAAGGTCTCGCGGTCAACGGGCTTGTTGACGCTGCCCCAGGCGATCTTGTCATGGACGCCTGCCGTATCGACAATGAATTTGTCCTTCGCGCTTCGGCCCGTGTACTTGCCGGTCTTGACCACCAGTGCGCCGGTGTTCATCAGCACGCCTTCGCCGCGGCGGAGTGCATGCTCCGTCAGCACTGCGGGGCGCAGATTCCTGTATACTGCTGAGGGAGAAATGATTCCCAGTTTCTCGATCCCGTATGTTTCCATAGTTTCCCTTCCTTTCTTATAATCCGCTCTGCGCGGAATGATCGGAGCCCTGCTCCAAATTTAGACAACAACAATCACGGTTCCCACTTTTCCCGTCAGAACCGCCCCAATCATTAAAACACAATCCCACTTTACAATCAACCGGCGAAAAGCCGCGAAGGATATCAGAGACTGGCGGAAAATGCGGATAAAACGGCAGGTGATGTCGCAATGTCCATGAAGGCTTCCTTTACACTCCATTGGTAGCCGTCTTTGTGAAAGCCGAAATACATCTCGTATTTGGCGGCATCGCCCAGGTGAAACACTTCCATCGCGGAGAACTGTTCCTTCGTCAGAGTCGCATCGAAATTGCGGAAGCGGACAGCATGGCTGTCCGCTCCTCTTATTCTGCGCCGGTATTGATCTGAGACGCTTCTCTTACCGAAAGCGTCTTTCCCGGGATTTCCTTCCCGGCACTTATTTCTTATCCAGCATCTTCTTCACATAATATCCTGTGTAGGAATCATGGCGCGTTGCGATTTCCTCGGGCGTTCCCTCTGCGATGACCGTACCTCCGGCATCTCCTCCCTCGGGGCCGATGTCGATGATATAGTCGGCGGTTTTGATCACATCCAGGTTGTGCTCGATGACGACGACGGAATTGCCCGCTTCGACAAGCGCATGAAGAATCTTCGTCAGCTTGTTGACATCCTCAAAATGGAGACCTGTCGTGGGCTCGTCCAGAATGTAGATCGTCCGGCCGGTGCTCTTGCGTGAGAGCTCCGTCGCCAGCTTGATGCGCTGTGCTTCACCTCCCGACAGCTCCGTAGACGGCTGCCCCAGCTTGATATAACCCAGTCCCACGTCATAGAGCGTCTGGATCTTATTCCGAATGCGGGGCACATTCTCAAAAAACTTTACGGCGTCCTCGACCGTCATATCCAGGATATCGAAGATGCTCTTTCCCTTGTATTTGACCTCCAGTGTCTCACGGTTGTAACGCTTGCCATGGCAGACCTCGCACGGCACGTAGACATCCGGCAGGAAATGCATCTCGATCTTGATGATGCCGTCGCCGCTGCAGGCTTCGCACCTGCCGCCCTTTACGTTGAAGGAGAAGCGTCCCTTGCTGTAACCGCGCGCCTTCGCGTCCTGCGTTCCCGCAAACAGGTCCCGGATCATGTCAAACACGCCGGTATAGGTTGCCGGGTTGGACCTGGGCGTGCGCCCGATGGGCGACTGGTCGATATTGATGACCTTGTCCAGCTGCTCCATGCCCAGGATATCGTCGTGCGCCCCCGGAATGATGCGCGCGTGGTTTAATTCCTTCGCGAGCCGTTTATAGAGGATCTCGTTGACGAGCGAGCTTTTTCCGGATCCGGAGACGCCGGTCACGACCGTCATGATCCCGAGCGGGATCTTTACGTCGATGTGCTTTAAATTGTTGACGGCTGCGCCCTTGACGGTCAGATATCCGCTGGGCTTTCGTCTCGTCGCCGGCACGGGGATCCTCTTCTTGCCGGAGAGGTACTGGCCCGTGACGGACTCCTTTACCTTCATGATCTCCTTTGCGGTGCCCTGGGCGATCACGCGGCCGCCGTGGATACCGGCGCCTTCGCCGATATCGATGATGTAGTCTGCCGCCCGCATGGTGTCCTCGTCGTGCTCGACGACGATCACGGTGTTCCACATGTCACGCAGGTTCTTGAGCGTGCGCAGGAGTTTGTCATTATCGCGCTGGTGCAGGCCGATGCTGGGCTCGTCGAGAATATAGCACACGCCGACGAGACCGGAGCCGATCTGTGTCGCGAGACGAATCCGCTGCGCCTCGCCGCCGGAGAGCGTCCCCGTCGCACGGGCGAGCGTCAGGTAGTCGAGTCCCACATCCATCAGGAAGTTGACGCGCGCGCGGATCTCCTTTAACACCTGCTGCCCGATCATCTGCTGCGTACTGGTAAGCTCCAGCTTTTGCAGAAATTCCCGCAGCGCCCCGATCGACATACAGGTCATCTCGTGGATGTTGAGGCCGCCGACCGTGACCGCAAGTGATTCCGGCCTGAGGCGCCTGCCGCCGCAGGCCTTGCAGGGCGTAATCTGCATAAACTCCTCGTACTGCTGCTTACTGGCCTCGGAGAAGGTCTCGCGGTAACGCCGCTCCGTGTTCTGGATCAGCCCCTCAAAGGCAACCGGGTACACGCCGCTTCCCCGCTGGCCTGTATAATGCACGTCGACGCTGACGTCCGTTCCGTACATCAGCAGGTCCTGCACCTTCTGTGGGAGCTCTTCATAAGGCGTGTCCAGACTGAATTTGAACCGCTTTGCCAGAGCGACAAGAACCGCATTGGAAAAGCTGCCCGCCTGCATGCAGGACTGCCATCCGAGGACTGCGATCGCCCCCTCGTTGATCGATAGCTTCGGGTTCGGAATAATCAGCTGCGGATCGAATTCCATCTTGTAGCCGATGCCTGCGCACTCAGGACAGGCTCCGAACGGATTGTTGAAGGAAAAGCTCCTCGGCTCGATCTCCGGGATGCTGATGCCGCAGTCCGGGCAGGCGAAGCTCTGCGAAAACTGAAGTATGTTCCGGTCCGCGGTGCGCGCCTTGCCGACCCGTTTGCCGGTCTTTGCGACTTCTCCGTCTCCCTCCGTCGTCTCGCCTGCCCGCTCCACGATCTCCACCTGCAAAAGTCCCTCGGTCAGAGCCAGGGCGCTTTCGATGGAGTCTGTGAGACGCCTCGTGATGTCCGGACGCACGACTAGGCGGTCGATGACGATCTCAATGTCGTGCTTGATGTTTTTATCCAGTGTGATCTCCTCGGAGAGCTCGTACTGGTTTCCGTCGACGATGACGCGCA
>CACZQP010000028.1 GCA_902783385.1 uncultured Lachnospiraceae bacterium
GGATCTCCCCGCTTTCTTTTTCAAACAGAAGACCTCTGGTTATGACCTCGGGGTCCGCAAGGAGCCGTCCGCTCCTGTGATCGACACTCAGCGTGATGACAATCACGCCGGATTCCCCGAGGCTCTGGCGCGAAGCCAGCACAACGCTCCCGACATCTCCGATCCCGGAGCCGTCGATCAGGACTTCTCCCGTTTTTACCCGTCCGGAAATCCCGGCTTCCTCTTCCGTCAGGGAGAGAACGTCGCCGTTCTCCAGCATGAACACTTGGTCCTTCGGGACGCCCATACGCTGCGCAATCTGCGCGCCGGCATAGCGGTGACGGTAATTTCCGTGCGCCGGGACCGCGTAGCGCGGCGTCAGCAGGGAATAGATGAGCTTTAAATCCTCCTCGCACGCATGGCCGGAGACATGCGCATCCTGAAACACCATCGTCGCGCCCTGCCGCTCCAGCAGGTTGATCGTGGACGCAAGCGCGCGCTCATTCCCGGGGATCGGGGTCGAACTGTAGATCACGACATCGTTCTCTGTGATCTTCACCTGCTCATGCGTCCCCTCCGCCATTCTTGTGAGCGCCGCCATAGGTTCGCCCTGAGATCCGGTCGTGATCAGCACAAGCTCCCGGTCGTCGTAGTTTCCGATCTCGTCCGCTTTGATCAGCGTATCCTCGGGATAGTTTCTGTATCCCAGCTCCTGCGCCGCCTCAAAGATCTCCAGCATGCTCCTGCCCTGCAGCACGACCCTGCGGCCGTAGGAGGCAGCTGTGCGGATCATATGCTGGACGCGGTCCACGTTAGAGGCAAATGTCGCAATGATGATCCTCTTGTCCTTGTAGCGGCTGAACAGCTGGTCCAGCCTGTGAACGACCGTGACCTCCGACGGCGTCATGCCGCGCACGAGTGCGTTGGTCGAGTCAGAGATCAGCGCCAGCACGCCCTTTGTGCCCAGTGCGGCCAGGCGCCGCAGGTCGATCGGGTCACCGTAAAGCGGCGTAAAATCCACCTTGAAATCCCCGGTGTGGACGATCGTTCCCGCCGGCGTGTAGATTGCGAGCATCGCCGCATCCGGAATGCTGTGGTTCGCCCGGATGAATTCCACGCGAAAGGCTCCGCATGTGACGGCATATCCCATCCGTACCGCCCTGACGCGCACTCCGGAGACGTTGAATGCCTGAAGACGTTTCTCGATGAGGCTCACGGTGAGCGGGGTCCCGTAGACAGGAGCATTGATCTGCCGGAGCACATAAGGAAGCGCTCCCATGTGGTCTTCGTGTCCGTGTGTGATGACGAAGCCCTTCACACGTTCCCGGTTCTCCAGAAGGTAAGTGATGTCCGGAAACGACGTATCGATCCCCGGCATATTGTCCTGCGGGAATGACACGCCGCAGTCAATGACCAGAATGGAATCTTCATTCTCGATCACAGTCATGTTCATGCCGATGCGGTCAAAGCCGCCCAGCGGAATGATTTTCACGGGTGTATTTTTCATGTCCTTATTTTATACTAAAACCTGTCGGAGGTAATCTGCATCATGAAAAGCCTGGTCAAGACCATTGAACTGCTTGAGCTCCTCAAGGAAACGGACAGACGTCATACGATCGCGGAGCTGTCGAACGCGACGGGGCTTCCGCCCAGCACGATACACCGGATCCTTGCCGTGCTCTGTGAATATCGGTACGTGTCGAGAGATGAAGCGTCCCACACCTACCAGCTGGGACCTGCCCTGATCCCGCTGGGGCGCGCGGCGGCGGAGGGCTTCACGCTCCAGGAGGTCGCGCGTCCCATCCTGAAAGCGCTCTCCGGCCGCGTCTACGAAGATTCCTTCCTGACGATCAAGGTCGGGGACAAGGGTATGGTCCTGCTTCAGCAGAACAGCACCAACCACCTGAAGGTCGTCGAGGAATTCGGTTACGAAATGGACCTGCACTGCGGGGCCATCCGCAAGGTGCTGCTCGCCTTCCAGGATACGGATTATATCCGTCACTATCTGGATACAAGGCTCGACCGCCCGAACGCCTTTCCCCGCACGAGCCGCACTGCCCTGGAAAAAGAGCTCCGGCAGATCCGCGAAAGCGGTGCCGCCGTCACCTACGGGGAATATGTGCATGAAGCGGCAGGCATCGGCGCCCCTGTTTTTGACAGCACCGGCAGGGTCACCGCATCCATCGGCATCATCATCCCGCTCTCCCGCATCCATGACGACCTTCGCCTCAACACCCTCAAGGAGCTCGTGAAGTCGAGCGCAGCGGAGCTGACCTATTCCATCGGCGGAATGCAGCCGGCCTAGAGTGCCGCATCCGGTGCGGCCTGCCCCGGCTCATTTTCACAACTGCACGTAAAAAGCGGGACCGCCGCATGGCAGTCCCGCTTTAATTCTGCATTGATTATCTGCCGGTCCGTCGCCTTTCGCGCTCTTCCCGGCACCCCGGCGCAGTCTTATGCGCGGAGGGAAAGCACGTCCGCGAATGCCTGCAGGGACGTTTTGACCTGACCGAAGTCGCGCATCTGCTGGTCGATGCCGAGCTTGACGTGCGGGATGTCCGCCGCGTCAAGCGCCTTCTTCAGGTAAGGATACTCCATCTCCTCCGGATCGCAGAACTGCTGCATGAACAGGACAAGGCCCTGTGCGCCGCTCTTCTTGACCAGGTCGGCAACGAACTCGCCGCGGCGGTTCTCCGCAGATGCCGGATCGTAAAGCAGGACGTCGTAGTCCAGGTTTTTGAACTGCTCTGCCAGATCGTGCATCGGATCGTCCGTCTCCGGCGCGTCGACGCGGAACGCGCGGCTCTCATGCGCCACGTCGTCATCCGCGATCGCGATGTTGTTCTCCTCAAAGATGGCAAGGAGCTGCGGGTTGTCGCAGATAATGCCGCTGGTGACGACCTTCGTGCCCTTCCAGTCGCAGACAGGGAGCTTTGCCAGTTCCGCGTTCAGCTCTTCGAGCTTCTCCGTGTACTCGTCCTTGAGCATGAACCATGCCGCCTTAAGGACCTGCATGCGCTTCGTGGGCGTGATCACATCGCAGTGCTCATTTGCCAGCTTTGTGAATGCACGGCGCGCTCTGCGGCTGCGATTGTAGACCTTGATCGCTTCCTTCAGGTCTTCCGGCGTGATTGCCTTGCTGGCGATCTTCTCCAGCTGCTTCTTGACATCGTGATACTGGTCCATCGTGAACTTGATGCCCCAGTCCGCAAAGCGGTTCTGCGGATGAGCAAGGAAGATGACCGGCATCTTGTCGCCCATGGAAACGCGGAAGTTCTGGCTCATCGGGCGAAGCGTGTCGCAGATGGTGGGCGTGATGATGCCGTCGAGGTCATCCATCGTGCCGTCCAGCAGCATCTCCAGCGCCAGCTGTGCGATCGTGCAGTAGAAGGTCGCGCAGTACTCTTTTGCCTTGCTGATGGTCTTGTTGTTTGTTCCCCAGATTCCCATCGGGACCATGCCGGCCGCATAGACAAGCTCTTCGGGGGCGTAGTAGGGAAGAACGCCGATGACCTTCTTGCCCTGCTCCTTGTATTTTTTCAGCTGAGCCTTCGGCGAAGCCGCGACTACAGCAAATTCCTGTAATAATGTCTCCATATTACTCATGTCAGGCCTCCTTTGCCAGATCTTTGGCTTCCATCGCTTCCATCAGACCCTGTACGCGCGTCTCATACTGTGCAGCGTTGAAGTTGCGCGGATCCGCCTGGTCTCCGTCAAAGCCTGCGCACGGCACACCGAGGTCTCTCGTGAAGCGGCGCTGCATTTCTGCCATGTAGCCGGACCACGGTTTGCAGGAGCGGTTGTAGTGCACCAGGACGCCATCGACCTTGTTGTCGCGGCAGATGCCCTCGCGCCATGCGACGCCCTGCTCGATGCAGACGGAGTTCGGTGCTTTGTAGTATGCCTTGGCCATCTCATCCAGTCCGTCGAAGACGAAGCCGAACGCCGGCGCATAGACGACTGCCGTGACGTTGATGCCGTTCTCCTTCAGAGGCTTGAACAGCGCAGGAAGCTTCGGCCAGCACGGGATACCTTCGAACATGACACGCTTCTTCTCCTCGAAAGGAAGGGTGGAGGTGCCGTTCTTGATGTTCTCTTCCAGATCCTTCTCCAGAAGCTCGAATGCCTCTGCAGTCTCGACCTTCGCACGTGCGGTAACGACGTCCGCCATGTGGTTGAAGAGGTCGAAGCCTGACATCGGCGAAGGCTTGTACTGCAGATAGTCGCAGACCTTCAGCCATGCCTTTGCGGTGCGGTTTGCGTTCGCGCAGGCTTCCTCGAACTTCTTCTCGTCGAACTTGCGGCCGGAGATCTTCTCCAGCTGGTGGATCGCCGCGTCGAACTGCGCGCGGACATATTTGACCTTGCTGTCATCGACATCGACATCGTTGTTGTACGGGATATCGATCATGACAAGCGGGATGTTGTGCATACGCGCGATATTCTCATACCACTTGGTCATGCAGTTGCAGATGTTGTTGCAGCAAAGGACGAAGTCCGGTGCAGGCATCAGGTTCTGGCGGATCGGCTTTAATGCATTCAGCGCACGCTCCTTCTCCTCGCCCTCCGGCATCGCCTCGATGTCGTTGATGTTGACCAGCTCCTCAAACGGCTGCTGGGTCTTGGGATCCTTCTTCGGATTTCCGTTCTCGTCCAGGACGACCTGTCCGTTCTCATCCTTTAAGGGCTTGCCGGACGCCGGATTGATGATGAATTCGCCGGTCTCGTGGTCATACTTGCGGCCTACGCGGTAGCCCGCGGAATAAGCCAGGGAAATGCGTGCGTAACCGCAGATATCGTTGTCATAGCCGAGATCCTCGGCTGCCTGACATAACATCTCGCCGTTGCGGTTTGCAGCAATACCTGCCGCCTGGTTCTCAGGATAGACAACATGAAGGCCGAACGCCGCCGCGAGCTCGCACGGGAACTTGGAGGACGACCAGCCCACCGGCTCACCGCGCTTCTTTGCCTGACGCGCTTCCTCGTAGACGTCATCGACGACCTTGCGGAGCGCCAGAACGCCCGGGCTCGGACCCTTCTTTACTTTTGCTTTTTCATTCTCAGCCATAACTAACCTCCTTCTTTTTATGAAGCAGCTGTGTTGACCATCTTCAGAGGCTTTCGATGAAAGCCTCTGCGCCAAAGTGCCGACTTTGGCGCTTCGCTCCTTTCATAGAAGCTGTAATTGTAAACCTAATTCACTGTTTTGCCTTCACGAGCGCCTTCTGGTAGGCGAACAGCGCCGCCCCAAGCGCCCCGACGTACTGTGTCAGCGGCGTCGTGTGAACGATGTGTCCGAGCTCCTCTTCAAGCGCGCTTACAACGCCCTTGTTCTGTGCCACGCCACCGGTCATCATGACGTCGTCACGGATGCCCACCCGATGAGCCAGGCCTGTGACGCGCGCCGCTACGGAGTGGTGGACGCCGTTGATGATGTCGCTCTTCTTCGTTCCATGCGCAAGCTGGCTGATAACCTCGCTCTCCGCAAAGACAGTGCAGGTCGAACTGATGCCGACCCGCTTCGTCGACTGTGCGGCAAGATCTCCGAGTTCGCTGACCTCGACCTCCAGAACGCGCGCCATGACGTCAAGGAACCTTCCGGTCCCCGCCGCACACTTGTCGTTCATCTGGAAGTTGACCATCGCACCGTTGTCGATCTGGATGACCTTTACGTCCTGCCCGCCGATATCGATGACCGTGTGAACGGAGGGAAGCAGGAAATACGCGCCCCTCGCATGGCATGAGAGCTCGCTCATGTTCTGGTCCGCGATCTCGATCGAGTTGCGCCCATAGCCGGTACCCATGATGAGCGCCATCTGCTCCTTGGTCATTCCGGTATCTTCAAAGATCTGCCGGATGACGCGCTCCGGGCCGCTGGTTCCGGTTCCGACATCCAGCAGGCTCTTGCCGATGATCTCCTCGCCGTTCTTTAAGATGACCGCCTTGGAGGCCGTGGAGCCGATATCGATACCGAGTGTAAAAACATCTGCCATATTTTCCTCATTTCATATGCCGAAGATATCCAGCGGGGCAAAGCCCCTCTGGATATCTCCCTGCACATATGTGCCTTTTCTTATGCCTGCGGTTTTACGTAGGTCTCGAAGTCGCGCATCGTCCTGGGGGTCAGCATCTGGTGGAACGGGCAGATTCCCTTCGGATTCTGGTAGACCGCTTCCGTGAATGCCTGCATGTAAGGACGAATCTCCGTCATATCGACGATCTCATCAACCATGCCCAGCTTTGCGATAAACTTCGGTCTGGACTTGTCGTGATAGCTCTGGATCATTGCATTCATCTTGTCGATGGTGGGCTGCAGGTCATTGCCGGCATCCTTATCCTTGACAAGTCTGCGGGAATACATGGCGTTCGCCGCAGTAACGCCCGGCATTACATAATATTCGCTGGCGCCGGTCGCGATGGAGAACGCGTTGTTGTCGTTCGCCTGCGGGCCGCCGAGGACATAGTGTGCCGCCGCGCTCGCCTTGCGGATCGTGATCTCGAAGGACGGCATGCCGGAATTCTGGATCGAATAGATCAGCGCCTGTCCAAGGCCCAGGAGCTCTGCCTTCTCGGCGTCGTCGCCGACGTCGATACCGGTCGTATCCTGCAGCCAGATCAGCGGAATCCTGTCTCTTGCGCACAGCGTGACGAACTCGTTCATCTTGATCAGGCCCTGACGATAGAGCTTGCCGCCGATGCCGATCGCGCCCTGCTTGTACTCAGGATAGTTCATGAAGATGCCCTGTACGTTCGCGATGATACCGACCAGGAGGCCGTTGATCTTTGCGAGACCTGTGGTCATCTCCGGACCATAGCCCTTCTTGTACTCCATGTACTCACTGCCGTCGACCAGGCGGGCAATGACTTCATAGATATCATAAGGACGTCTCTGGTTCATCGGGACGATGCTGTAGAGATCCTCTGCCGGAAGAAGCGGAGCCTTCGGCTGGTCCACACGGAAGAACTCAAGGTTGTATGCCGGCAGGTAGCTGACATACTTCTTGATGCCGTCGATGACACCGAGGTCATCCTGATAGACTTCACGGAAGAAGCCCGTCTCGTCGTAATGGATCGGAACGGAGCCCGGAGCCGGCACGTGATGCGTGCTGTTTTCCTTGAGCGCCTTGATGATCTCTTCTGCGCCTTCCTGGTCGACAAAATCCTTCGGATTCATGCCGGAGAGGATGCCTGCGCCGCCGACTGCCATATTCGCATCCTTGTGCGCGATCAGGATAGTCGGGGAGATGCTGTGGTAGCCGCCGCCCGCCGGGTTCGTGCCGTAGATGCCGACGATGACCGGAATGCCGAGCTGGTTGAGCTCGGAATTGCGGAAGAAAGGCGTGCCGCCGCCGCGGCGGTTCGGATAGACCTGCTCCTGAACCGGGAACTCAACGCCGGAGCAGTTCAGCAGGTAGACAACCGGGATCCGCATGATCTTTGCGGTATCGGATGCGCGCAGAAGGTTCTCCGCCTGACCGGGCACCCATGCGCCTGCCATTTTCTTGTTATCGGAAGCAATGACCATGACCCACTTGCCGCCGATCCGGCCGAGGCCCTTGATGATGCTGGTGGTGCCGGACTTGTTGTCTGCGGGATTGAACAGGCTCCCGATCGGGCAGAACGTGCCCTCGTCGACCAGCGCGTGGATGCGCTGCAGCGCCGTGAGCTGGCCGCTCTTGTTCAGGGACTCGTCATCGCGGCCGTTTGCGCGGCCGGCATCGATGATCTCATGGATCTCTTTTTCGACGGCCTTGATCTGCTCTTCGTTCTCTGCGTTGGCTACAGCGGCTTTGCCGATCACCGGCATGCTCTGGAAATAACCTGGCATAGAATATAAATTCATGTGACTCTTACTCCTTTCAATGAAGCAATTACTAAGACCATTTCTGGAGCCGGCTTGCCGGCTCTGCGCCAAAATGCGGATTTTGGCGCTGTACTCCTTTCAATGAAGCAATTACTTAGACTATTATTTCTTCTCCTCGACCGGGACCTGGATGAAGACCTGGTCCGGATCGATCTCCTCACGGATCAGACGGATAACTTCCGGATCCGGAGCCGGGAGCTTCTCAGCGCGGGAGACATCGATATCGAAACCGGTGTTCTCGATGACCTGCTCCGGCGAAGAGGTCTCATAGTAGCCTGCCAGATACATTCTCTTGGTCTTGTCGTCGAACTTCATGATGCCGAGATCGGTGACGACAGCCTGCGGGCCGCGGTTTCCGGGAAGACCTAATTTCTCACGTCCGCCAGGGCCGTCGATCCAGCCGGGGCTGGTGACATAGTCGATCTTCTGCATGAAGCGTCGCGCCTCGTGCTGGATCATGATGATCGTGTTTGCAAAGGTCGCGATACCGTTTGCGCCGCCGGAACCCGTGAAGCGGGTCTTCGGTGCGTGATAGTCGCCGATGCAGGTGGAGTTGACGTTTCCGTAAGGATCGATCTGGGCTCCGCCGATGAAGGCGATCAGTCTCTCGTTGTCATGCAGCCACTCGTTCGCCTCGAAACCGATGAAGCGGACATTCGGCCACTGGACGCCGCAGTGCGCCATGAAGCGGAGGTCGCCGACGCTGCGCGGCACTTCGATCGGATCGCAGTCCATCAGGCCGCTCTCCACGATCAGGTTGCACTTGGGAGCGAACAGGCGCTTCGCAACGGATGCACCGATGAGCGGAAGACCTGTACCGACAATGGCGATCTGGCCGTCGCTGATGCACTTCGCCAGGGTGATCGCCTGCATCTCTTTATTTGTATATTTCGTGTAGTCAGACATTATTCACCTCTTTTCTGCGCCGTAACCGGCGCAAATCGATGTTTTGACGAGTTCTGCGGGCTCTTACGCCTCTTTGGTAACATCTGCGTGATAGCCGTAGCCTTCCGTGATCTTCAGGTTCAGCAGGCGGTTCACGCCGAGCTTCTCGCGATATCCTTCTTCGTCCTCGACGCCGTAGACCCACTCCTTCAGGAATGCCTTGAAGTCCTCATCGGTCTTGCTGGCTGCGCCGTAAGCCTTCAGGAACTTGTTGTCATAGTCATAGTAGCCGTAGCACTGTGTCGGATGTGCGCCGTAAGGAACGTGGCAGACAGCCGCGACGCAGAACGCGGGGATGCGCGTCTTGGTGGGATCCTTGCGGATCTCTTCGTCGCTCAGGAGCTCCTCGCAGGTCACGATGCAGTTCTTTGCAGCGACTGCGATATCGACATCGTGGAACTCATCGCCCAGGATGATGCAGGTGCCGTCCGGGGAAGCCTTCTGCACGTGAATGATTGCAGTGTCAAGCTTCGGAACCGGGAGTGCAACGACCTTCTCGCCGGGGTTGAAAGGATTCTCGACATAGACGAACTTGTCTTCCGTAAGGCCGGGGATCTTCTTTCTGTCCTCCTTGGAGATGCCCCACTCATCGACAAGGCCGGAGCCCATCATCAGGCGGACCGGCAGATAGGGAAGTCCTAAGGACGCCGCATGGAGCATCAGCATGATTGCATCCTGCGAATAATCCTCATAGATCAGCTCGCCCTTCTCGATCTTTGCGCGGAAGCGGCGGGAGACATTGGTGACACCGGAGTCGGCCGTGTAGCAGTTGATATACGCCTTGACGCGGTCTTCGCCAATCAGCATATCCCAGTCGGAACCTGCAGGACCTGCCCAGACAATAAAGTCCTTCTGGCCCTGGCGAAGAATCTCGCGGACTGCCGCCTGCGGCTTCTTGTTGGTCGTAAAGCCGCCGAAGGAGATCTGGTCGCCGTCATGTACATACTTGGCAATGGCATCATGTAAAGACATCACTTTATTACTCACGATTCTCTGCCTCCTTTCATTGAAGCAAAATCATTTTTTACCTGTGAATGCGGATTAACCGAATACCAGCATGAAGAAGCCGGCAGCAACTGCGGAGCCGATAACACCGGCGACGTTCGGGCCCATGGCGTGCATGAGCAGGAAGTTCGTCGGGTCATCCTTCGAGCCGACCTTCTGCGAGACGCGCGCCGCCATCGGGACAGCGGAGACGCCTGCGGAGCCGATCAGCGGATTGACCTTGCCGCCGGTCAGGACATACAGGAGCTTGCCCAGCAGGATGCCGCCGACCGTTGCGAATGCGAATGCGATAAGGCCGAGGCATACGATCGCCAGTGTCTGCACGCGCAGGAACAGCTCGCCATTCGACGTTGCGCCGACAGAGACGCCCAGCATGATCGTGACGATGTTGCAGAGTGCGTTGGAAGCCGTATCCGTCAGTCTCTCAACGACGCCGGATTCCTTAAACAGGTTGCCCAGCATCAGCATGCCCAGAAGCGGTGCGACCGAGGGAAGGATGAGGGACGTAAACACAACGACGAAGATCGGGAAGACGACCTTTTCGACCTTGCTGACAGGGCGAAGCTGCGTCATCTTGACCTTTCTTTCCTTCTCTGTCGTCAGCGCGCGCATGATGGGCGGCTGGATCATCGGGATCAGCGCCATGTAGGAGTACGCGGCGACCGCAATGGGCGCCATGAGCTCCGGCGCGAGGTTATTTGCAATGTAAATGGCTGTCGGGCCGTCCGCACCGCCGATGATGCCGATCGCCGCCGCCTGGGCCGGTGTGAACAGGCCGGATGCGTTTGCGATGACGAATGCGACATAAATGCCGAACTGCGCTGCCGCTCCGAGAAGGAAACTTTTCGGATTCGCGATCAGCGGACCGAAGTCCGTCATGGCGCCGATCGCCATGAAGATCAGGCAGGGGAACAGGCTGGACTTGTCGCCCTGGTAAATAATGTTGATAACGCCGGACTGATACCACGGCAGACCGTCTGCCGTCGCGTCATACATCAGTCCCGCAAGAGGGAGGTTTGCAAGCAGCATGCCGAAAGCGATCGGCAGGAGCAGCAGGGGCTCATATTCTTTCTTGACCGCAAGATAAATCAGGACGAAAGAGATGAGCATCATGACGCACTGGCGCCACTCGAGTGCCGCGAATCCGGACTCTGCAAGCAATTCTCCGAAGATCTGAAAGAAATTCATGCTCTACCTCCTGGTTTACATTGTGGCAAGGATCTGGCCCGCTTCCACCATATCACCGACTGCGACCTTGATCTCGCCGATCGTGCCTGCTGCCGGTGCGACGATCTCTGTTTCCATCTTCATTGCTTCCATAATGAAGCAAACCTGACCAAAGGTAACAGCCTGGCCGGGCTGGCACTCGATCTTTAAGACCTTGCCCGCAAGGGGAGCCTCGATGCCGCTGCCGTCTGCTGCCGGTGCCGGAGCAGGAGCTGCTGCGGGTGCAGGTGCTGCCGCCGGAGCGGGCGCTGCTGCAGGTGCAGGTGCTGCCGCGGGTGCGGACTGCGGGAGATTCGGGATGGCTACGCCGGCGCCCTGTCCGTTGCGATCCAGGGAATTCGGTGCATCCAGTCTCTCGATTTCCACTTCATATCTCTTGCCGTTGATCGTTGCTACATATTTCATATCTGTATCTCCTCCTGGATAATCTTATTTCATTGTCGCGAGTGCGACACCGGCTTCGACCATATCGCCGACATTGCACAGGATCTGGTCGATCGTGCCGTCCTGCGGCGCAACGATCTCCGTTTCCATTTTCATTGCTTCCATGATGATGACCGCATCGCCGAATTTTACAGCCTGCCCGGAAGAGGCATTGATCCGAAGAACTTTGCCTGCAAGAGGCGCTTCGATCTGTGCGCCGCCGGCCGCCGGTGCGGGTGCAGGGGCCGGAGCAGAAGCAGGAGCTGCTGCAGGGGCAACAGGGGCAGCTGCAATCTGCGGAACAGGCGGCGCTGCCGTGATCTGCGGCGCTGCCATACCGGCACGAAGGATCGGCTCGTAGTCGTTGATACGCGCTAAATCGATCTCGTATGATTTACCGTTTACGGTAGCTTGATACTTCATCCGATACTAACCTTCCTTTCCTCACTAAATCTGGCGAATGCTCTTGATTCTCAGCTGATCCGGCGTGATGCCGAGGTCATCGCTGATCGCAGAGGCAAGGATGGCCAGAAGCTCACTATCCCCTTCTGCATTCACTGCAGCTCCGGCAGGAGCGCTCTTTGTCTGAGTTCCGGCCGCGCCCGTAAGCATACGGACCACCTTCGAGATGACCATCACCGCGAGATCCAGGATGACCAGCACCATGAAGACGACCGTGATGCCCAGAAGCGAAATCAGGAGCGATTCCGGCACAGACATTGTTTCACTTTTCCACATGAAGTAACTCCACCTCCTTTTTTATTTATTCCACAATGTGGAATATGTTCCATTTTGTATCCAAATATAAAAAGGGCTTTCGCCCTGATTACCGCGTCTGAAGTTTTCCCTTCTTTTCACGCAATGCTTACTATACCATCCTTCCTGATAAAAGTACAGGAAAAAACCTCACAAAAAACAGCTTCAATTTTCGAAAAACCATGCAATAAATGAGAATAAGTCGGGGATGGGTCCCGGTCTTCCGGATCCCATCCCCACATCGTTTTATTTAAGTTTTAATGCTTCCTCGATCTTCCCGACGATGTATACGCCGATATCGTGCTGCGCATCCAGAGACTGTGCGCCGATATGCGGGGAAATGATGAAGCGGTCGCACTCGAACAGAGGAGAGATAAACTCATCGTTGCCGGTCAGGCCGCCGACCTTGATCTCGTTCTCCAGGACATCGCTGGCGTAGCCGCCGATCGTGCCTGCCTTTAAGGCCTCGTACATATCCTGCTCGTTGACGATGCCGCCGCGGCTCATGTTAAGGACAACAGCAGTGTCCTTCATCGTGGCGATGGACTCCTTGGATACAAGGTTTCTCGTCTCATCCGTAAGCGGCACGTGGATCGTCACATAGTCCGCTTCTTTCAGGTGCTCCTTAACACTCATGCCTACCGCATTTTCCTTCTCGAAATCCTCCGGCTTCAGATAAGGATCATAAGCGATGACCTTCATGCCGAACGCCCTCGCCAGCTCGCCGACACGGCGGCCGATGCGGCCAAAGCCCATGATGCCTACCGTGTGGCCGCGAAGCTCGGAGCCGTTCCCGAAGTTGTATTTGTTCCACTCGTGTTTGATCTTGACGTCATAGTTGGCCTTCATGGTATCGCGGGCCATATCCAGCATCTTGGAGATCGTCAGCTCGGCGACCGCGTTTGCGCTCATGCCGGGCGCATTCATGACTTCAACGCCCTTCGCCTTTGCCGCCTCCAGGTCGATGTGGTTCGTTCCGACGGAGCAGACCGCAATGACCTTCAGGTTCTTTGCGGCATCCAGCACCTCTTTGCTGATCTTCGGATCCACGCGCATGACCAGAACGTCCACGTCACCGATCATGCCGATCAGCTCTTCCTGGGTCGGGAGAATCTTCGTCTCCACTTCCATGTACTTGCCGAGATCCTGTCCGATAATCGGATCCACTACGTCAACGATCAAACATTTCATGACACTTTCCTCCAATACTTGATATTTTGAAAAGTTTGCATATCTTCTATCAGCGTTCTGCCAGTTAGCAGATTTTGCCTTGTCCAGTATAGCCCGATGCCGCTTTTTCTTCAAGACTTCTTCTATAAAAAGAATGGGAAAAAAGGCGACCGGCAGTTTTCTGCCGGCCGCCTGGGGTATTTTGCTGTGCAGTGTCCGCAAAGGGACCGCTCAGGCAGGGACTCAGAAGATGCCCTGTGCCATCATCGCATCCGCGACCTTCTGGAAGCCGACGATGTTCGCGCCTGCAACCAGGTTGTAGCCAAGGCCGTATCTCTCCGCAGCTGCCGCGCTGTCGTCGTGGATCTTCTTCATGACCTGATGAAGCTTCGCATCGACTTCCTCTGCCGTCCAGGCCAGTCTCTCGGAGTTCTGGCACATCTCAAGGCCGGAAACAAGCACGCCGCCCGCGTTGACAGCCTTGGAAGGAGCAACGATCATGCCCTTCTGCTTCAGCAGGAACTGGAGAGCATCGTTGGTGGTAGGCATATTCGCGACTTCGATGTAGTATTTGATCTTGTTCTTCGCGATCTTCTTTGCCTCTTCCATGTCGACGTCGTTCTGTGTTGCGCAAGGCATCATGATATCGACCTTCTCGCCCCACGGCTTCTTGCCCTTGACGAATTTGACTTTGAACTTCTTCGCATAATCCTCGACCTTGTTGTGGCCGGAAGCTCTCATCTCAAGCAGGTAGTTGATCTTCTTCTTCGTGCTGATGCCGTCCGGATCATAGACATAGCCGTCCGGGCCGGACATGTAAAGAACCTTCGCGCCGAGCTCGGTCAGCTTTGTGATCGCGCCCCATGCGACGTTGCCGAAGCCCGCGATCGCGACTGTCTTGCCTTCCAGCGTGTCGCCCTCGTGCTCCAGGACGGACTGCAGATAGTAGGTTGCGCCGAAGCCGGTCGCTTCCGGACGGATCAGGGAACCGCCGAAGGAAAGGCCCTTGCCGGTGATGACGCCGTTCTCGAACGCGCCGCGCAGTCTTCTGTACTGGCCATAGAGATAGCCGATCTCACGCGCGCCGACACCGACATCGCCTGCAGGAACGTCGATATCGGGACCGATGTGGCGATACAGCTCGGTCATGAACGCCTGGCAGAAACGCATGACTTCCGCGTCGGACTTGCCGTTCGGGTCAAAGTCGGAACCGCCCTTTGCGCCGCCCATGGGAAGGGTCGTCAGAGCATCCTTGAAGGTCTGCTCGAAGCCGAGGAACTTCACGACAGACAGGTTGACGGAAGGAGCAAAGCGCAGGCCTCCCTTGTAAGGGCCGCACGCGCCGTTGAACTGTACACGGTAGCCGGTGTTGACGTTGACCTTGCCCTTGTCGTCTACCCATGTGACGCGGAACTCGATGACTCTCTCCGGCTCAGCCATTCTCTCAAGAAGAGCAGCCTTCTCATACTCCGGATGTGCATCGACGACCGGTGCGATCGAAGAATAGACTTCCTCGACGGTCTGCAGGAATTCGGGCTCCGTAGGGTGCTTCGCCTGCAGCTCCTTAACGACTCTGTCAATGTACTTGCTCATGTTTCATACACCTCCATAGTTTTGTTATATGTGCAATTTACAATAGAATTCCTTTGCAACAGTGCCAGTATAGCCCGTCATACAATAAAAAACAATAGCGACCCGAGAAATATATGAGAAAAACCCGTTTTGTCAGATTGTTCGTCTATTTAGCGCATTTTTCTCACTGCCGCGGCGGCGGACCCGAGAGGATACCGCCGCCGTTCAAATTGTATTTATATTAAATTATGCAGCCGTCTCCTGTTTCTTCGGACCTCCGATCCGCTGTGTGACAAACATAAACGCGAGGATTGCAAGCCCGATGATATCGGTAATGGTCCCCGGATAGATCATGCACAGGCCGCCGCCCACACAGAGAATACGGAACAGCATGTTCATATCCTTCATGAAATAGCCGATCATGCCGATCGAGATCAAAAGCATACCGAGCGTCGCGGTGATGACGACCAGTACGACCTCGAATACCGTCGTGTCAATAAACAGCATCGCAGGGTTGAAGGCGAAGATATACGGGATGATGAACGCCGCAATGGCGAGCCGGGTCGCATTGAACGCCGTCTTCATCGGAGGCGCCTTTGCGATTGCCGATCCCGCATAAGCCGCGAGTGCAACCGGCGGCGTAATATCCGCGACGATACCGAAGTAGAACACGAACATGTGCGCCGCAAGGAGCGGCAGTCCCATACCGGACGCCAGGATCGGCGCGCAGGTCGTTGCCATGATGATGTAGTTTGCGGTCGTCGGAACGCCCATGCCCAGCACGATGCAGCAAAGCATCGTCAGGAGGAGCGCAATGATAAGACGTCCGCCCGCCACCGTGACGATTGCCGTGATCAGCACGTGTCCAAGGCCCGTCATCGTGACGACGCCGGCGATAATGCCCGCGATGCCGCATGCAACCGCGACGGACAGGGAGTTTCTTGCGCCGTTTTCAAAAGCGTCGACAATCGTAGGCAGGCTCTCCCTGTTCGGCTTGCTCGTCCCGTAGCCGAGCGCCATGAGAACGAGCGCGATGCCGATGCAGATCATGGTGCCCTTATCGCCCATAAAGGTTCCCGGCTTCCAGGTCTTTGCAAGGAACGTCATAAACAGCAGCGGCGCGAGCGGCAGCGCCATCAGGAGCTTTTTCGCGCCCTTCTCTCTTCCGATCATGGCACAGACCAGGCAGTAGAGCGTCGCGTAGACTGCGGCCGTCGCCATCGTAAAGCCCACAATGATCATGTAAACCAGGACGACAAGGGGAATGATCAGATAGATATTTGGCAGAATGTCCTTCGCTTTGGGGAGCTCTTCGCGCGGGATGCCGTGAAGTCCCAGCTTCTTTGCCATGAAGTGCACCATCAGGAAGATGCCGAGGAAATACAGGAAAGCCGGCAGGATCGCGCGCACGATGATGTTGCTGTACGGGACGCCGACCATCTCCGCCATCAGGAAAGCCGCCGCGCCCATGATCGGCGGCATGATCTGTCCGCCCGTAGATGCTGCCGCCTCAACCGCGCCTGCGAACTGCGGGGGATACCCCGTCTTCTTCATCATCGGGATGGTCACGGAACCGGTCGTCACGGTGTTGCCGACCGAGGAGCCGGAGACCATGCCGCAGAGTGCCGACGAGATGACCGCGACCTTCGCCGGTCCGCCGGAAGCCCAGCCCGCCAGAGAGTTCGCCGCCGCGATGAAGAAATTCGAAATCCCCGTCGCCTCCAGGAACGCACCGAAAATGACAAACAGCACGATGTAGGTCGAGCAGACGCCGATCGGCGTGCCCAGGACGCCCGTCGTCGTATAAAACAGGTTATAGACGACCGTCTTCAGGTCCTTTCCCGCCCCGAGAAAAGCATAGAGGATGAACGCCGTCGCAACGCAGAGGATCGGGATGCCGACCACGCGCCTGCAGCACTCGGCCAGCACCAGGATGCCGACAATGCCGAAGACGATCAGGAGCGGCACGCCGCCGACGTTGAACGGACGGTTGATTCTTGTTCCGACCTTGACGATCGACTCCAGATTGACGCAGTAGAAGAAAAAGCAGCAGGATCCCGCAAGCGCAAGCAAGATATCATACCACGGAATATGATTGACCTTCTGCGTGCCCTTTTTCATCGGGTAATATGCAAAGACGAACAGGATGACAAGGCCAACGAACAGAGGCCGCCTGAACCGCTCATCCCATTTTGCGAACATATTCATCCAGATCAGGAAAATGCCGAAGAACGCCGTGAGGTACCTGAGGATCATCTTGGGTTTTCCTTCCCAGATGCGCGTGTTCGACTCGCGGTCGTACTTCTTCATGATGTTTTCAACATCTTCCATCGTTCCGACATCAGCTTCGCCGGCAGGCGAGGTGTTGACATCTTTGATTTCGTTTTCTGCCATTTCTGATTCCCCCTGTTACAGTTATTAAATGTCCATTCTGCGAATCCGTCCCCTGCCGGCGGGTCCGTTTTCCGCCTAAAACCAGCAGAACTCGTAGTTGAAGCGCACCGGCGAATTCTTCCCACAGAGATCCCGCAGGCTGACCTCCTTCCCGTTTACTTCGAGGACGTGGTCAGATACGGTCCCGACGATGTATCCTACGTTGTCCCGGTTCTGGTGGATATTCCGGATGACCATGGCCATGCCTTTGTAGTCATCCCGGTCCACATAGACTTTATCCAGAATTTCGCCGGGGTTTAGTTCTGTCTGCACACCTGCCCCGAAGGAGCAGTACACGGTCTCTTCCACATAGATGGATCCATCGTGGATCTCGTAGATATCCGTCAGAGGATACTTGTTGACGGAATGGATGAAGGTGACGGAGAAGCGGTCTCCTTCCCCCATGCGGTATCTCGCGTAGAGCTCGTGCGTGTCTCTGTTCCGGAGCGTCAGATAATGCCCGGCATGGGAAAGTATGAACGCGGCTGCTGCAATAATGAGGATTATTACAGCAGCCGCTTTTCTGTGCCTTTTAAAAGAATCAGGCGCCACGTGGTTTACTTCACGCCGATCTCTTTATAGTACTTCTCGGCGCCCGGATGCATCGGAACTGTGTTGCTGCTCGCGGATTCAGGCGTCAGGAAGTCGAACTTCGCATGACCGGCCGTCAGGTCAGCCTTGTTGTCGAACATGCCCTTGACGATCTCATAGACAACATCTTCGCTCAGGTCCTTGGAAGCGACCAGCGTAGCCTGGATGGCGACGCAGGTGATTTCCTTATCCTGGCCCTGGTACGTGCCGACCGGAAGGTTGTCCTGGATCAGGAACGGATATGCCGCCTGGATGTCTGCCAGTTCCTTGTCGGAAAGAGAAACCAGATTCAGTTCGTTCGTCGTCGCATACTCAACGATCGCAGTCGTCGGAGCGCCGGCAACCGTAAATGCCGCATCGATCTTGCCGTCCTTGAGCTGGTCCACGCCGTCCTGGAAAGAGCCGTTAACCGCGTTCACGTCGTCCTTCGTCAGGCCTGCCGCAGAGAGCACCTGCCATGCGTTGATTTCCGTACCGGAGCCGACATCGCCGACGCAGACGGTCTTGCCCTTTAAGTCGCTGACGGTGTTGATGCCGGGCTTTGCAAGGATCTGCACGGTCTCATTATAGATACCCGCAACCCAGAGCGCGTTGTCTTCCACTTCGCCTTCAAACGCGTTTGTGCCTTCGTGCGCGTAGTTGATGACGTCGGACTGAAGAATCGCGATCTGTGCTTCGCCGTCCGTGATCATGTTGACATTTGCAACCGATGCGCCGGTGGACTCCACCGTGATGTTCGAGAGCTCAAGCTTCGGACCCAGGACCGTCTGCAGAACGCCGCCGACCGCATAATACGTACCGGACGTGCCGCCGGTCGCAAGGACCAGGTTGACCTTCTCGCCGGATGCAGCAGGTGCTGCCGCCGGTGCCGCCTCTGATGCAGCGGGCGCAGCAGGTGCAGCTGCCGGTGCAGCCGCCGTGCCGCCGCAGCCGATCATGGTGAGGCCGAGCATCAGTGCCAATGCCAGTGCAAGTTTTTTCTTCATCATTTGTCCTCCCTTTTGCATTGTATTGGTTTTTGCAATCTGTAAACCCATGAACTGTTCACAGTCATTATATTATTTCCCATATACAAAAACAAGAGGATTCCCTATGGTGTTCTTATGTGAGAATCTGTTCGATTCGAACAAATATTGCACGGAATTGTATTTATGCAATAAAAAGCTATAAAAATTCAGCTTTTCGTCTCTGTCTGTAGGCTTCATACAATAAAATACCACCCGCCATCGCAGCGTTCAGAGACTCAATGCCGCCCTCCATGGGTATGCGTATCTTCTTTCCGGCCAGCTCAGCCGCCTCCCGTGTCAGTCCGCTGCCCTCATTGCCGATCATAAAGCCGCAGGGGGCCGTGTAATCCTCCGCGTCGTAATCCGCGCTTCCATTCAGGTGTGCGGCGTAGAGCTCCACGCCCCGCCCCTGCAGCTGCACCGCCGCGGCAGGGAAATCCTCTGCATAAAGAAACGGAACGCGAAGGATCGCACTCATCGTTGACCTGACTGCTTTGGGTCCGAAGAGATCCGTACACCCGCGGCTTAAGACAATGCCCGATACGCCTGCCGCCTCCGCTGTCCTGAAGAGCGTCCCGAGGTTCCCGGGGTCCTGAATGTTCTCCAGCAGAAGCAGGAGCGGCGGCGCGCCCCCCTCTCGGCCGCCTCCGGCCGGCGCGTTTTTTGTAAGAAGCTCCTCCATCTCATAGGCAGGCTGGGACAGCACGCAGAGAATCCCCTGCGGCGTCACGGTCGACGCCGCCTTCTCCATCACCTGCCGCGTCACGGCCTCCGCCCTGTCCGCACAGGCTGAGAGCTTTTCCCGCACCCGGTCCTCCGCGCGCGCAAGGAACTCCTCCGTGTAGAATATTTCCCGGACTGATGCCTCCGGTGTGTCCATAAAGAACCTCTCGCCCTCCGCGACAAACAGGCGCTCCTCCCTGCGGAGCCTTGCCTTTGCGGAGAGCGCCGCTGCATGTCTGATCCGTTCATTTCCCGTCGATGTGATCATGTCAGCTGCACATTATCCCTTCCGAACTTTTCCTTCATCAGCGCAACCAGCGCGTCATCCGCCTTCACTCCCTGACCGGGAGGCAGAATCCTCCGGCTCTTCGGATTCTCGATATACAGGACTACCTCGTCCCGGCCGCCGTGCTCCTCCACGATTGCAAACAGCTCCTTTTCCGCCCGCGCGTAGCTTTCCCGGTCCGGGAACCGAATCCAGAGCTTTCTCCTGACCTCCTCAAACGGCGTCACCTGCTCGCAGATGAGCTTCCCGTCCTTTTCGTCCTCCAGGGAGACGCGCCCGCGCACAAAGATCCTGGCGTCCTCGTTCAGGTACTGCGACGCTGCGGCATATACCTTGGGAAAGACAATCACCTCGACGCTTCCCGTCAGATCCTCCAGTGCAAGGAACGCCATGACCTGGTTGTTCTTCGTGTACTTGATCGTTTTGGAGGCGATAAGCCCCCCGATCGTCGCGCTCTCCCCGTCGCGCACCTGCGCAGCGCCGGTCTCCTCGTCCAGATAAAAGTCCGATGCCCGCCGTGTGATATTGCGTTTCCAGAGCGCCTCGCTCTCCTCCAGCGGATGACCGGAGATATAGAGACCCAGAACCTCTTTTTCAAAGCCGAGCTTCATCGCCTTCGGATACTCCCCGACCTCCGGGTACGGGATCTCGAACTGTTCCCGCGCGCCTTCGTCCAGCAGCTCAAAAAGGTTCATCTGGCCGGCCATCGCATTCTTCTTTTCGTGCTGTCGCTCATCGAGCAGCTGCGTGTAGACCACCATCAGCTGCTTTCTGGTCCGGCCGAAGCTGTCAAAGGCGCCCGCCTTGATAAAGTTCTCCAGAACGCGGCGGTTGATTTCCTTGTCCTTCCCCGCATCCATCATCCGGTCAATGAAATCCGAAAGATCCCGGAACGGTCCGCGCTCTCTCCGCTCCGCGGCGATCGAGTCCACGACGTTCCGGCCGACCCCGCGGATGGCCGTCAGCGCATAGCGAATGCCGCCGCCGGAGACGGAGAATCCCGCCTCCCCCTCATTGATGTCGGGCGCAAGGATCGGAATGCCCATACTTCTGCAGGTGAGGATATATCCTGCGCACTTTGCGGGGAAATCGATCACGGATGTCAGAAGCGCCGCCATGAATTCCGTCGGATAATAGTATTTAAGCCACGCCGTCTGGTACCCGACGACCGCATAGCAGGCCGCGTGTGATTTGTTGAACGCGTACTTCGCAAAGTCCATCATCGTGTCGTAGATCTCCGCGGCCGTGTGCTCCGGGATCCCGCGCGAAATGCAGCCCGGAACCCCCTCCTCCTCATTGCCGTAGATGAAGTTCCTCCGCTCTTTCTCCATGACGGACTGCTTCTTTTTGCTCATCGCGCGGCGCACGAGGTCGCTCCTGCCGAGCGTGTAGCCGCCGAGATCTCGCACGATCTGCATGACCTGTTCCTGGTATACGATGCAGCCGTAGGTGGGCTTTAAGATCGGCTCCAGTTCCGGGCACGCATAAGTGACGCTCTCCGCGTTGTTTTTCCCGTCGATATATTTCGGAATAAAATCCATCGGCCCCGGCCGGTAGAGCGAGATTCCCGCGGTCAAATCCTCCAGGCTCCCGGGCCTTAGTTCCTTCATGAAGGAGCTCATGCCCGCGCTCTCCAGCTGAAACACGCCGTCCGTGCGGCCGGTCGCAATGGACGCATACACCGCAGGATCCTCATAGTTTATGTCTTTCAGCGCAAACGGATACCCCGCCGGATTCTTCGTCACCTTTTCCGGTCCGACCTGCGGCTCGCCCGGCGGATATGCCCCGCCCTCCCGCGCGATGGAGGCATTTGCCATCTCCACCGCGTTCTGGATGACCGTGAGCGTCCGCAGCCCTAAAAAGTCCATCTTCAGAAGTCCCAGCTCCTCGATCGTCGTCATGGGGAACTGCGTTGTGATGGAGCCGTCCTGCGCGCGCGAGAGCGGCACAAGCTCCTCGGCCGGCCTGCTGCAGATGACGACGCCCGCCGCATGGACGGAGGTATGGCGCGGAAGTCCCTCGAGACGCCGCGACATGTCGATGAGACGCCGCACCTGCTCCTCGCTCTCATACGCGTTTTTCAGGTCCGGGTTCTCTGTGAGCGCCTTGTCCAGCGTGATGCCGAGCTCGTTCGGGATCATCTTCGCGATGCCGTCGACATAGCTGTACGGCAGATCCATGACGCGGCCCACGTCGCGAACCACGCCGCGCGCCGCCATCGTGCCGAACGTGATGATCTGCATCACCTTGTCGCGCCCGTATTTCTCCGTGACATAATCGATCACCTCCTGCCGTCTCTCAAAGCCGAAGTCCACGTCGATATCAGGCATGGAGACCCGCTCGGGATTGAGGAATCTCTCGAACAGCAGCTGGTAGCGCAGCGGATCAATGTCGGTGATATGGAGACAGTAGGAGACGACGGAGCCTGCCGCGGAGCCTCGTCCCGGCCCGACCGGGATTCCGTTTTCCCGTGAGAAATTGATATAATCCCAGACGATCAGGAAATAGTCGACGTAGCCCATCCGCCGGATCGTGTCCAGCTCGTAGTCAAGGCGCTTTCGCACGGAGCCGTCATCCTCCGGATAGCGCTCCTTCATGCCCTCGTCGCAGAGCCTGTTCAGGTAGGTCCAGGCATCATACCCCTCCGGCACCGGAAACGCGGGAAGCTGCGTGTGGCCGAACTCGATCTCCACATTACAGCGCTGCGCGATCTTTTCCGTGTTGTCGATCGCCTCCTGCGCGTAGGGAAACAGCGCGCGCATCTCCTCCTCGCTCTTTAAGTAAAACTGCCCGCCGGGGTAGCGCATGCGGTCCTCGTCCGAGAGCTTTTTGCCGGTCTGGATGCACAGGAGGATGTCGTGCGCCTCCGGGTCCTCCCGATAGGTGTAATGCACGTCATTCGTCGCGATGAGCGGGATGTCGAGCTCCTTCGAAAGCTGCATCAGCACCGGGTTGACGCGCCTCTGGTCCTCGTACCCGTGATCCTGGAGTTCCAGGAAAAAGTTTCCGTGGCCGAAGACGGCGTCGTATTTCTTTGCCGCTTCGCGCGCCGCGTCGATGTCCTGCTTCAGGATATTGCGCGACAGCTCCCCCGCAAGACACGCGCTCGATGCGATGATTCCCTCGTGGTACTGCTCCAGCAGTTCCATGTCCACCCGCGGCCGATAATAAAATCCCTCCGTGAAGGAATGACTCACGATCCGCGAGAGATTCTCGTACCCCTTATTGTTTTCCGCAAGAAGGATCAGGTGATAGTACCGGTCACCCGATGTGTTGGCCTCACGGTCAAAGCGCGAGCCGGGCGCCACATAGACCTCGCAGCCGATGATGGGGCGGATCCCCGCCTCCTTTGCAGCCTTATAAAAATCGATCACGCCGTACATCACGCCGTGATCTGTGATCGCCGCCGAAGTAAAGCCCAGCGCCTTCGCCTGTTTTACATATTCCGCGACCTTATTGGAGCCGTCCAGCAAAGACCACTCCGTATGCACATGAAGATGTGTAAATCCCATATTCCGTACCTGTCGCCCTTCAGTCCGGCCTCTCTCCCCGCCTTGCCTCCAGCAGTGCTGCGGCAACAGCCAGATCCGGCTGCGTCGTCACCTTGATATTCTCACTCCCCGTCTCCACGAGCCTGACCCGCGCGCCGCTGTAGCGCTGCACAACGTATGCGTCGTCCGTGACCGGCACCCTGTCTGCCGCCGTTTCCCGCAGATCCGCCATCAGCGCTTCGTAGGACCGCCTTGCAAGCCCGAAGTCAAACACCTGCGGCGTCTGTACGTTCCAGAGCACGCTCCGATCCGGATTGTCCGTTACAAACCGCGCATCGTCGACGACCTTTACCGTATCCCTGCAGGGGTTTCCCGCGACTGCAGCCCGGTCCATGCGCACCGCTTCATAGAGCAGCCGGATGTCGTCTCTGCTCACAAGCGGTCTTGCGCCGTCATGAATGAAGACATAGTCGCATAGCCAGTCGATGGCCTTAAGCGCGCTGTACACCGAGTCATACCGCTGCGCGCCGCCCGCGCAGAAGCCGCGGATGATGCAATCATCTTCCCTCTTTGCACCTGCTGCGCCGCCGCATGGATCTGCGGGAGCACCCGCGGAAGGCATGCCGGCCGCCGCAAGATATTCCCTGCATTTTTCTTCATCTCCCGCGGGGACGGCAAGCAGGATGTCCGTAATGATCCCGCTTTTGAAAAAAGTCTCCACACAGTGCAGGAACAGTGGCTTTCCGGCCAACGGAATATACTGCTTCGGAACCGAAAGTCCCATGCGGCGGCCGCTCCCGCCCAGCAGCACGATAGCCGTGCACCGGATGTCCCTGCTCATCTCATCTCCTGACGCGTCCCGAGCGGGAGGGACGGCACGGCGTTTAAGCGCATGTCCGCAAAGCGTCCCGCCAGGTATTCGTGGTAACCCGCACACGCGATCATTGCAGCATTATCTGTACATAAGACCGGCGGCGGGCAGTAAAAGTTCACACCCGCTTCCGCACAGGCTTTTTCCATCCTGCCGCGAAGCGCCGTATTGGAGGCGACGCCTCCCGCCAGGGCGAAATCTTTTATGTCATATTCCCGGACAGCCTCCATCGCATGTGTGACGAGCACATCGACGACCGCCTCCTGGAACGACGCGGCGACGTCGGGGACTGAGATTTCCTCCCCTTTCATCTCACAGCTGTTCAGGTAGTTGAGCACCGCGCTCTTTAGCCCGCTGAAGCTGAAATCATACTGCGACGAACCGACCCTGCCCCGTGGAAAACGGATCGCGTACGGGTCCCCTGCTTTTGCCGCGGCGTCGATCTTCGGCCCGCCGGGGTACCCAAGCCCTATCGCGCGCGCCACCTTGTCAAACGCCTCTCCCGCCGCATCATCCTGCGTGCAGCCGAGGATCCGGTAGACTCCGTAATCCTCCACCATGGCA
>CACZQP010000029.1 GCA_902783385.1 uncultured Lachnospiraceae bacterium
ACTTTTTTAAATTATTTTCAAAATCTTTTCGTTGCCTCTGTGTGAAAAAGCGCCCCTCCTCAAGGGGCGAATTGCATTATAGCATTGTAATTTTGGAAATGCAACGCCCTTTTGAATTTTATTTTCCACAAAATTTCGTGTCATAAAATGTGTATAATGTTGTCTGTAAGGAGGCTGACCATGGGCGCTTTACTGCTCAGTGAATCGGATATCGGCGAGCTTATCTCCATGCGCGATGTCATCGACATCGTCGACAGGACTTTTGCGGATCTCGGCAGGGGACGGACGATCAGCCCCGCAAAGCTGAGCCTGAATCTCGGCGACAGCGAGCCGACTTTTCTTCCGTACAGGGCGTCCCTGAACGCCATGCCGGCTTACATCGGCTGGCTTGATGTCGCCGGCCAAAAGCTCGTGGGTACCTTTGGCAGGGGGCGCCGCGAGGCCGGGCTCCCCAGCGTCAATGCACTCATTACTCTTGTTCATCCTGACCGCGGCGAATTTCTCTCCGTCATGGACGGCACCCGGATCACAAGCATGCGCACCGGCGCACAGTCCGCTGTGATCCTCCGCTATCTCTTGAAGAATCGAAAGGACATTACTCTCGGAATCTACGGTACCGGCGTGCAGGCGCGAATGCACATTCTCGCCTTCACCTCCGTCTTTCGCGTCACCAGGCTCTTCCTGTACGGCCGCAGCCGCACGGCAGCCCTGAAGCTGAGGGAAGAGGTGACAGATCTGGTGCCGGGCGAGATCGTCGTCGCTGACAAGCCGGAAGACGCTGCGGCAGCCGACGTGCTCGTCACGGTCACGCGCGCATCGGAGCCCTTCCTGAATGGAGCGTGGATCAGGCACGGTACGGTCCTGTTTGCCGTGGGCTCTTATAAGGAGGTCGATGACGAGGCAATCCTCGGCGCAGATATGCTCATCTGCGACAACTCCGACCAGTGCCTGCACCGCGGCAACCTGAAGTCTCTTGCGGAGTGCGGCTGCATTACGAAGGACAGCATCTTCTGTGAAGCGGGCGAGCTTGTGGCAGGGCTCAGGGATCCCGGAGATATCAGCGGGAAAAGAGTCGTCGTCGTGCCGATCGGCATGGGATGCCTCGATGTCGCCGTTGCCGGCGTTGTATACCAGAGAGCACTCTCCGCAGGCCTGGGCGGGACTTTCTCCTTTGATGACTGAATATCACGAATAACAGACAGATTACAGACAGCGGATCGGGCAGGCCTGACAGGAAACTGTAAACAGTATCAGACAGAAATGGGGTGTCTATGCTTTACAACGATTTTAACGGATTAAATGTCTCCCGCCTCGGTTTCGGATGTATGCGCTTTTCGACGGATCCCGTGACCGGCGCAATTGACCAGGACAAGGTCGATGCCATGTTTGACCTCGCCTTTTCGCGCGGCGTGAACTACTATGACACCGCCTATCCCTACCTGGACGGCAACTCGGAGATTGCCATGGCAAAGGCGCTCGAAAAACACCCGCGAGAGAGCTATTTCATCGCGGACAAGTTTCCCGGGCACTCTCTGCCGGGGCCTGTCGACAACGTCGCACTTTTCCACAAGTCACTGGAAAAGTGCAAAACGGACTACTTCGACTTCTATCTGCTGCACAACATCAATGAGTGGTCCCTGAAAACCTACGAGAGTCCGGAGTACCATATCATTCCCGATATGATCAGGATGCGGGACGAGGGAAAGATCCGGAATCTCGGTTTTTCCTTCCACGGCGGCGTGGATCTTCTGCGCGAATTTCTGGACAAATACGACGGAATCTTCTCCTTTGTCCAGATCCAGTGCAACTACATGGACTGGTCCATGCAGCGGTCCGAAGAAAAGTACGGGATCCTCACGGAGCGCGGTCTCGATGTTATCGTCATGGAGCCTTGCCGCGGCGGCAAGCTCGCAGCGCTGCCGGAAGATGCGCACGCAAAGCTGCAGGCGCTCGATCCCGGCGCAAGCGACGCTTCCTTCGCCTTCCGGTTCCTGATGGGTCTCCCCAATGTAAAGGTCATCCTGTCCGGCATGAATGAAGTGGTGCAGGTGGAGGACAATCTCCGTACCTTTGAGCGCGCGGCCCTTTTGAGCAAAGAGGAGGAGGCAGCTCTCTCTGAGATTGCGGAATCGCTTAAGAACGGTGTCCCCTGCACCTCCTGCCGCTACTGCTGCAAGGGATGTCCCGCCGGGCTGAATATTCCCTTCCTGCTCGAATGCTACAACGATCTGAAGGCCAATCCCAAGTCCTTTAACTCCACCATGCGGATCGACGGCCTGCCGGACGACAAAAAGCCCGCCGCCTGCATCGGCTGCGGCCAGTGTGCGCACGCATGTCCGCAGCACATCGACGTCCCGGCCGTCCTTGCAAATCTCGCGGACCTCTACGAGCACGGGCCGAACTGGACGCGCGCCACGGAGGGACGGAAAGCGGCGATCCGCCGGGACCTCAACATGGACTAAAGCCCGTCAGTAATAAAACAACATTAAAACAGTGCCATATATTACACTCCGCACGACGCTCCCGCTGCGTTTTTCAAGGCGTGCTTCGGTATATATGGCACTGTTTTATTGCAAATGTATTACTTAGTCAAACTCTCGGCGCACATCCACGCTGAGCCTGTTCACGATCAGGTTCATGATCGTGATCGTCAGGTAGGCGAACACAACGAGGAGCGTCGCATAGACGCAGGCGACACCGAAGTTTCCGTTGTCCGCATATGCGTTGATGCGGACCGTAATGAACAGGATCCTCGGATTGACGAGGAGGATGACGGCGGAGATCGACGTGATGCTCCTGACGAAGGCAGTGACCAGACCGCTGAAAAAGCTGTCCTTGATCAGCGGGAGCGTCACGGTCGTAAACACCTTGGCGCTGTCCGCGCCCATGTCATAGGCCGATTCTTCGATGGACTTGTCGATCTGGTTCAGCGCTGCAATTCCGCTGCGCACACCGACCGGGAGCGAGCGGATGACAAAGACGATGACCAGGATCGCCGCGGAGCCGTACAGACCCTGCAGGAAGCCCGTGTGGAAGACGCCGGTGACGAAGCCCCGGATATAGGCGACGCCGAGCACGGTGCCGGGAAATGCCATAGCGATCATGGAGACAAACTCGATGGCATGACGCCCGGGGAAACGTCTGCGTGCCACCAGGTACGCAATCAGCATGGAGAAGAACGATGTGATGACCGCCGCGATGAGCGCCAGCTCAAACGAGTTGCCGAAGGCCTTTAAGCCCTCGCCGCCTCTCTTGAACAGGAAAGCCCACCACTTCAGCGTGGGCTTGTAATTGTAGCCCCACACCGTCTCCACGGAGCCGTACAGCACGCACAGGTACATGCTGATGACGAACGTTCCGATGAACGCCGTAATCGTCATCAGCGGCAGGCGGATATGCCGGTCCTCGATCTTGATCCTCGCGCGGCTCGCCTTGCCGGTCAGCGTCGCGACAGAGCGGGCTTCGAAGACATACTTCTGCACCAGGAAGAAGACGAGCGTCAGGCTCAGCAGGAAGACCGCCATGGCAGCCGCATTTCCCGCGGAACCGGTCGAGAAGCCGCCCGTATACTGAAGGTAGATGGCCGTTGCCAGTGTGTCTACGTTTCCGCCGATCATGATCGGGTTTGCAAAGTCGGAGCAGCTCTCCAGGAAGGTGACAAGGAATGCGTTGCCAAGGCCCGGCAGCATGAGCGGAAGCGTGACGGTCTTAAAGACCTGCCAGCGCGTGGCGCCCATATTCCGCGTCGCCTCTTCGAGGGAGGGATCGATGTTCCGCAGAAGTCCCTTGATCATCAGGTAGCAGACCGGGAAGTAGGTCATCGTCTGCACGAGGATAATGCCGGGATAACCCTTGATGTTGCTGTCCAGGATCCCGAAGATATGCCGCGTGATCAGCCCGGCATTGCCGAACAGCATCAGCGCGGAGAGCGAAAGGACAAACGGCGGAGAGACCACGGGCAGCGTCGATACAACGCTGAACATGGCTTTGTACAGACGCGATTTCACGTTGAGATACGCGTCGACGTAGCCGAATAAGAAGCCGATGATCGTCGAGAGCGTGCTCGAGACAAGTCCGATGATGATCGTGTTCTTCAGCGCTTTTTTGAACGTGGACATGTTCAGGACATTGATGTAGTTCTGGAACAGGCTCTGCCCCTCCGCCACTTCAAAACTCTCGCCGATCAGCATGACCATCGGATAGATCACAAACAGGATCAGCAGCACCGAAATGCCTACGATCGCGATCATCAACACTGAATCCGACGTCAGCTTTTTATTCTCAAGCTCTTTCCCCTGCCGGGATCTTGCCGCCATAATCTTCCCCCTGCTCATCCGGCGCACAAAGTCCGCCGGTGTCTGCATTCATTTGAAAGAGCGGCGGCCGGCCCCGCCGGCCGCCGCTCACAGTTATTCCGAATTACTCTGTCTTAAGCTTGTCGTTGCTCTCGCTCGATCCGACCGCTTCCGTGAACCATTCCACATATTTGCCGGTGTTCTCAAGCGCATCCTGCGTATCGTAATCGATCAGCGGGATATCCATGACGCCGAGTGCCTTCGCCTCTTCGACGTCGTAAGGGTTGCCGTTCTCGTCCTTGACGACCGGCGTAGCAAAGCACCCTGCATCCTTGAAGTGGCTGACAAAGTCAACCGTCGTGCAGTAGTCGATGAACTGCTTTGCGACCTCGAGGTGCTCGCAGTCATTGAAGATGCCGCAGGAGCAGATCTCGTAGCCGGTGCCTTCCTCGACCATGACGATCTTGGCGTTCTCGATGCCGTAGCGCGCTACCTGCTCTACGATGTTCTGCATGTAGCTGACGCCCGCGACGACCTCACCGGAAGCGAGGTAGTTTGCAGGCTTGCCGCCGCTCTTGGTGTACTCCTTGATGTTCTTGTTCATCGCCGCGAAGTACGCCTTGAAAGCATCCTCCTGCGTGTCAAAGGTGCCGCCGAGCTTTTCGCCGAGGGCCTTGCGGAACTCCTCACGATAGCACTGCTGCGCGATGACGTTGATCCACTGCTTGCCGGTGCCCGCCGTGTTCGGATTGCAGGCCGTTACGAGACCTTCGAACCGGGGATCCAGATAGTCGATCCAGCCCTTCGGCGGCTCGATGCCGCGCATCTCAAGCTCGGTGGAGTTGTAGAAAATACCCAGGACGTTCCTGTAGATGCCGTACCAGTATCCATCCGGATCGTAGTAGGACGGATCGACATAGCGCGCTGCAAGGTCCTCGTTCTTGTAAGGATACATGATGCCGTTCGCAGCCAGCTCGTTGTAGATGTCGTTGGTCCCGCCGAAGAACACGTCAGCCGACGGCTTGCCGCCAGCCTTGACTTCCTCGGAGATCTTGGTCTGGACTTCGCCTGCGGAAAGTCTCTGGAACTCGACCTTGTAGCCCGTCAGGTCCATGAACGCGTTTACGGTTGCTGCGAGGTGCTCCTCCTCTGTGGAACCGTAGACGATCAGGTCCGTACCGCCGCTCGGTGCGGGTGCTCCGCTCTCCGCCGCAGGCGCTTCCGCTGCAGGTGCTTCCGCCGCGGGTGCCGCTGCCGGCGCCGCTGCGGGTGCTGCTGTGGCACATCCCGTAAGCAGGACTGCTGCCAGAGCAATTGAGATAAACTTCTTCATGTTACTTCCTCCTTCTCTGTTAAATAATATTCACATCAGAAAATGGCTTCGCCGTTTTCCAACTGTGTTCCGAAATAATGCGCAACCGTCTGCCCGACGTCCGCCATGGTCTTTCGCACGCCGAAGTATCTCCCCGAGAACGCCGTGTTCCGGATCAGGACCGGGACGCGCTCGCGCGAGTGAAGGTTGGAGCCGGAGTACGGATCGTTCCCGTGATCCGCCATGACGATCATCACATCGTCGTCATCCAGCATCCGGAGAATGACCGCGAGCTTTTCATCCGAGATCTCAAGCGCTTTTGCGTATGCGTCCGGATCGCACTGATGCCCCGCCAGGTCCGTCTCCTGCACGTTCAGGCAAAAGAACGCTTTCTCCCTGACTTCGCCCAGGTCGCGGATCAGCCCGTCCAGAAGGTACCCCGTCTCGACGCCCGGGAAATTCACGCCGTGATCATTGATCAGGATGTCGGCCGCCTTGCCGTACATGTAGGTCGTGACGCCGACTTCCCGCAGCGCGTGCGGTGCCTGCTTCGTCTCGTCCACACCGTAGCCGAGGTGCCGGCACTGGTACCCCTGATGATAGACCCCGGACTTCGAGGTGTCGAGACCGATAAATTCCCCGCGGCAGATCACGGAATCCAGCATCTGGGAAAACGGCACGTTTTCCCCGCCGAGCGCGATCACGCGCGACGTCTGGTAATGCCGGCGGACGATCTGGCCGATCTTGACCACGGTGTCAAAGTCCGACACGTCAAAAGTCCCGGACACGTTAATCACCTGTCCGGGATCCGACTCCATGTTGTCGGCGACCGTCACGCTGTCATTCACGATCAGAAGCGTGTTGCCGTCCTTTGTATATCTCTTTGTCCTGAAGCCGTTTGCTTTCAGGTCCTCCTCCGTCTCATCCATGTGAGACAGAACGGACTGGAATACCGGCTCCTTCGGCTTCGTGCCGATGATCTCCTGATGGCCCTGGAATGTATCTGCGCCGAAATGCGCGAGCTCGGAGACGGCATAGTTCGCCTCCGGACAAAAGTGCATGCGGCCGGTCTCTTTCCCGATCGCATTCATGATGCCCAGCTTCTCCAGCGTGGGCAGGTACAGGTTTTTCCTCTCGATCAGGTGCAGTGCGGTATTCTGCCCGACACTTCCGGGACGCACCGCAGGGCAGTCATCCATTGCACCGACGCCGAAGCTGTCCAGCACCACCAAAACAAATCGTCTCATTCTAAGATCTACACCTCTTTTCCCGGCCAGCCATCCAGGCGGCTCAGTAATCCGGAAGACGCTCGCCGCGCATGACGGCCTGCTGCGTCTCGTATATTTTCTGAAATGAC
>CACZQP010000030.1 GCA_902783385.1 uncultured Lachnospiraceae bacterium
AAAAAAATAACCGTCCCAGTTTGGTAGGCTGAACGGTAATTTTTGTTTGACCTCCAAGGGGCGACCGTTGCCGCATTCCTTGTATTAATAATATAACACAGACCACAGACACCTGCAAAGGTGTTTTTCGTAATATAAATGTTCCCTTTTAATTGTTTACCTGAAATGTATTTTCAATACTATGGAGGTTGTTGTCAGGCGACCTCCTCACGGGAGAACCCCACTCCCCATGTTTCTGACACTTGCGTCGGTAAAGGCCATTCGAGGGGAGAAAGTGTCTTGAACTCCTGCGTCTCCCACATATACAGAAGATCATCTTTGTGGATAGCAGACCATTCCCGTACCATGGCAAGCGCCTTTGGCGGCAGATGACCTTCCAGAACTTCACTCGTCAGAATATCAATGGCGGCCATATCCTCGCCGTAAAGGACATGAATATGTGGCGGATTATGCTCTGCCTGCTGAAAATACAGATGAATAATGATTCCGTAAAATCTGGACAATACAGAATATAGCGCGATTTGTGCGCTGCGCTCTCACCCTTTTCCAGTTTTCCCGGCCAGCGGACATCCCGGGGAAAACGGTTGTCAGCCTTGATGGGAGGCTTATCCTTATGCGGCATGAAGCCCCACGTATTTGAGTCGCCGAAGCAGAGGATGTTTTTCATGATCTTTCTCTCCTTTGCCGTAATTGCAGCACATCGCTGCATGCTATAATGAAGACAGCGAAAGGAGAATCTGCCATGAATAACAAAGCCATGTACAAGCTGTCCTACGGTCTTTTTGTCCTGACGTCCTCTGCAGGGGGAAAGGACAACGGATGCATCACCAACACAGCGATCCAGGTGTCCTCGGACCCGAACCGGATCAGCGTTGCCGTCAACAAGGCAAACTTCACGCATGACATGATCGCTGAGGCAAAGAAATTCAACATCTCCGTTCTGAGCGAGGATGCCGGATTTGAACTGTTCAGACACTTCGGCTTCCAGTCCGGGCGGGATGTGGACAAGTTTGCGGGCTTTAAGGCCTGCGAGCGGTCGGAGAACGGCCTGCTGTATGTGACGCAGGGGACAAACGCGTTCTTCAGCGTGGATGTGGAACAGATGATTGACTTAAATTCCCACACACTGTTTATCGGCCAGCCGACGGCCATGGAGGTCCTTTCGGATGCGCCGTCCTGCACCTACAGCTTCTATCAGAGTAACATCAAGCCAAAGCCCCAGCAGAATGCCGCGCCGCAGGGCAAGACCGTCTGGCGCTGCAAGATCTGCGGATACGAGTATGAGGGAGAGGAGCTTCCCGCAGATTTCATCTGTCCCGTCTGCAAGCACCCGGCATCCGATTTCGAAAAAGTGGTGATCTGATCACTGTGCTATACTTAAAACCATGAGCGAACAATACCAGGCGCTGTATCGCAAGTACCGGCCGCAGACCTTTGAAGACGTGCGCGGCCGGGAAGCGATCGTGCGCACATTAAAAAACCAGATCAATAAGCAGAGGATCGGGCACAGCTACCTGTTCTGCGGGACGCGCGGCACAGGCAAGACGACGATCGCGAAGATTTTTGCGAAGGCGGTCAACTGCGAGGACCCGCAGGACGGAAGTCCCTGCGGGAAGTGCCCGACGTGTCTTGCGATCGAGCAGAACGCAAACCTCAACGTCGTGGAGATGGATGCGGCGTCAAACAACGGCGTCGACGATATCCGCAACATCATAGACGAAGTCTCTTATTCGCCGACGCAGGGCAGATACCGTGTCTATATCATCGACGAGGTCCACATGCTCTCGACGGCCGCTTTCAACGCGCTGTTAAAGACGCTGGAGGAACCGCCGTCCTACGTGATCTTCATTCTTGCGACGACGGAACCGAACAGGCTTCCGCTCACGATCCTCTCGCGCTGCCAGCGCTACGATTTCGGGCGGCTGTCGTCCGCCGTGATCGAAGGAAGACTCAAAGAGGTCTGCGGGACAGAGAATATCTCTGCGGAGCCGCGTGCGCTCGCCTATATCGCTGCGGCCGCAGACGGATCCATGCGCGATGGCTTAAGCCTTCTTGACCAGTGCGCGGCATTTAATATAGGAGAAGAGATTCTGACCTATGACCGGACGCTGGAGATCCTCGGCGCGGTCGACACGGAGGTGTTTCACAGCCTTTTCCGCAGGATCCATGAGGGAGATGCCGCGGAAGCGATCCGCATCCTGAAGGAGATCCTGGAACAGGGAAAGGAGCTGACGCAGTTCACGACGGACTTCACCTGGTACCTGCGGAACGTCATGCTTTTGAAGGCTTCGGAGGCGATCGGGCCGTCGCTGGATGTCTCGGAAGAAAGCCTTGCGCGCATGACCGAAGATGCGCGGCTCTCGGAAATGTCGGAGATCATGCGGGATATCCGCGTGCTGTCGGCGCTGACGGAACAGATCCGCTACGCGGCAAACCGGCGCATTCTTGCGGAGATGGCAATGCTGCGGCTCTGCACGGCGGCGATGGATGACGGCGCGGACAATGCGCAGAGGGATGCGGAAGTGTCGGCGCAGGAACATATGGCGGAGCGTATCCGGCAGCTGGAGGAAAAGCTGCTGGAGGATGAACAGAAGCTTGCGAAGGCGATGACCGGTGCGGTTGCAGTTTCCGCAGCGACAGGGCCTTTGGCAGGAGAGCCGTCAGGAGCTGCGGCCGCAGGCGAGTCTGCGCCGAAGACCGGAAAGCCCGCGCCGACTCTTCCGGCAGCAGTGCCGGATGATGTCAAAAAGATCGTCGCGTCCTGGAGCAGGATCCTTGCGGGCCTTGAGTCCGGCTATCTCAAGGCGACGCTCCAGAAGGCAAACTTAAGCCTCGGCGAAGACGGACAGCTCCTCATAGTCTTTGACAACCCGATCTTTGCGGCGAGCTTTACGGACAACGAGGACAACAGGAAGGAACTGGAAGGATACCTGGCTGCGAATGCCGGAAAAACGGTCGCGGTGGAATACCGGTACCTTGACAATGGCGGAGAATTCAAAGAAAATTATGTCGACCTGCAGGATGTCATAAAAATGGACATCGGTACGGAAGATTTCTGAGGATGAAAACGAGGTAGGATATGGGAAAAGGCAGAGGCGGTTTTCCGGGCGGCGGAATTCCCGGCAACATGAGCAACCTGATGAAGCAGGCACAGCGGATGCAGCGTCAGATGGAGGAGAGCAAAAAGGAACTGGAGGAGAAGGAATTCAAGGCGGCAGCAGGCGGCGGCGCGGTCGAAGTGACTGTGACCGGTGCAAAGCGCGTCACCTCCGTGCAGATCTCCAAAGACGCAGTGGATCCCGATGACGTCGAGATGCTGCAGGACATGATCATTGCCGCGGTCAACGAAGCGCTGGGACAGGTCGACAGCGAGAGCGAGAAGCTCTTTGGCGGAATGACCGGAGGACTGGGATTCTGATTTGGAACTCTACAGCGGACATATCAATAAACTGATCGACGAATTAGCGGCGTTGCCTGGAATTGGAAACAAGTCTGCGCAGCGCCTCGCTTTTTATATTATCGGGATGTCGCCGGCTCGCGTAAAGCAGCTGTCGGACTCCATAGTGTCGGCGCGGGAAAACGTGCATTACTGCAGTTGCTGCCAGAACCTGACGGACGCGGATGTGTGCCCGATCTGCGCGGACGTAAAAAGAGATCACAGCACGATCATGGTGGTGGAAAACCCGCGCGATCTGGCGGCTTATGAAAAGACCGGCCGGTATGAGGGCGTTTACCATGTGCTCCATGGTGCCATTTCTCCCATGCTTGGGGTGGGGCCCGATGACATTCGGCTTAAGGAGCTGATGGAGCGGCTTGCGCAGACCGATGTGCGTGAGGTCATCATCGCGACCAATTCCTCGCTGGAGGGTGAGACTACCGCCATGTATATCAGCAAGCTGATCAAGCCGACAGGAATTAAAGTAACACGCATAGCAAGCGGCGTGCCGGTGGGCGGAGATCTGGAATACATCGACGAGGTGACACTTCTGAGAGCGCTTGAGGGGAGAACGGAGCTGTAATGGCGATCCTGCAGTTCAGAAAACCGCGGGAAGAAGCGGAAGAATACTACGACCCGGAAGAGTATTATACCGAGGAGGTCTACGAGGAAGAACCATATCCGGAGGATGCTACTTCGGACCGGGAGGATTACACGGAGAGGATTCGGCGCCACAGGCGTGCGGTCGTCATCCGCACGGTCGTGCTGACGCTCCTGATGATCGGCATGGTGAGCTTCGTGGCTTACCGTGTGGATACCCGCGTGTTCTCCGGTGCGGAGATCTCTCAGGTATCGCCGCTCGTTCGGTCTTCTTCTTCCATATTTAAGAACCTGGGCGGCAATGTCTTCAGCTACAGCCGGGACGGCGCGAGCTGCATGGATCCGGACGGGAAGCCCATCTGGAACATCACATATGAAATGCAGCAACCGATGATTGATATCGAAGGAAACACGGCGGCGATCGCGGATTACAACGGCAGCAAGGTGTATGTGGTCACTTCGGAGAAGACGCTCGGCACCGTCACGACGCTGATGCCGATCCGCGCCATATCCGTGTCCCGAAGCGGTGAGGTCGCGGCGGTCCTTGCGGACTCAAACGTGACATGGGTATATCTGTATGCGGCCGACGGAACGGAGATTGCGTACTTCCGCATGAGCATGAACCAGACAGGCTATCCTGTCAGCGTGAGTATTTCGCCGGGCGGGGAGATGGTCTGCATCTCTTATCTGCGCGCGGACGGAACGGATGTAAAATCCAGCGTCGCCTTTTACAACTTCGGCTCGATCGGACAGAACGAGATCGACAACTATGTGAGCGGCTTTGATTACCGGGACGAGATCGTGCCGTATGTCCGCTTCATTTCCGACGCGGCATCCTTTGCGGTATCGGATGAACGCATTGCCTTCTTTACCGGTCGGCAGATCCCTCAGGCGGGCGAAAACATCTTCTTTAAGGAAAACCTGCTGAGCGTATACAGCAGCGACAAATATGTGGCGCTCCTGTTCCCGGACAGCAGCGGCGTGGAGCAGTACCGGCTTGAAATTTACAACGCGAGAGGAGACAAGATCACGACGATTCCTTTCACGATGGACTTCACGGATATCCAGATCGCGTATGACCGCATCTATATCAGCGATGAACAGAGCGGCAAGATCTTTGACGTCGACGGCACACAGAAGTTTTCGGGCGCATTCGGCAAGAGCATAGACGCACTCATTCCCGGATCACGGATCGATAAGATTACGGTGATCACGACGGACGGCCTGGAGAGGCTGACACTGAACTGAGATGGAAATCACAGGCGTTGTTTACATGATCATAATCGCGTTCGGCATCTGCGTCGTGATCGGCGCGGCGATCCGGGGCTTCAAGCTGGGGCTTGTCAAGATCATCGACAAGGTGCTCTCGCTTGTGGCGGCGATTGCGGTGCTCTTCTTTATCCTTCGCACGGTGCGGGACTGGAACAGCCATGCAATACCACGTGCGGCTGCAGGCGTTTTGATCCTTTTGGTCCTCGGTGCGCTGTACAGAGTGTTCCATATGCTCTTCGGCACTATGCATCTTCTGGCAAAGCTCCCGATCCTGAGTGCGGCGAACAAAGTGCTCGGCGCGGCGGCCGGAGCAGTGGAGGGTGCGGCGCTGTTCTATGCGCTGGTCTACATTGCGGTCAACTACATATTTGTCTAGTTCCAAACTGCCCAAAATGACTGCCGAAAGTTTGTGCAATCTGATTCGGGCATAATCCGTTGATTTTCTGAAATGGCAATGCTATAATGCAATTCGCCCCTTGAGGAGGGGCGCTTTTTCACACAGAGGCAACGAAAAGATTTTGAAAATAATTTAAAAAAGT
>CACZQP010000031.1 GCA_902783385.1 uncultured Lachnospiraceae bacterium
GCACCATTGGAATAGGTAAAGGGGTCTGAATTAAAGGATGCCTGCCGGCAGATGGAAGCCGACGCCGGGGCCGATCGGAAGTCCGGTTGCCATGTAGATTGCAAGGAAGATGATCCAGGCGATCTGCAGGACGATTGCGATCGGGAACAGACCCGCTGCGAGAGTTCCGATCTCCAGCTCCTTGTCATACTTCTGCTGTGCGACTGCGAGCGTGACCCAGATATAGGAAGAGAGAGGGGTGAACGCATTGGTCGGGGAGTCGCCCAGACGGTACAGGAGCTGAATGAAGCCGGGGTGATAGCCAAGGAGCATCAGCATCGGGACGAAGATCGGAGCGAGGATCGCCCACTTTGCGGAGCCCGAAGGAACCAGCAGGTTGATGAAGCCGGTCATGAGGATGATGCCGACGAGGAGGCCGAAGCCGGTCAGGCCGATGCCGGCCAGGAAGTCCGCGCCGCCGATGGCGATGACGGTGCCGAGCTTCGTCCAGTTGAACAGGGCGTTGAACTGGCCGCAGAAGAAGCAGAATACGACGTAGGAGCCCATGTTCGTCATCTGGTGGACCATGGCCTTATTGACATCCTTGGAGTTCTTGAACTTGCCGGTAGAGATGCCGTAGGTCAGACCTGCGGTGACAAAGAAGAAGAACAGGATCGGGATGAGGCCGGAGAGGAGGGGCGATCCGACAAATGCGCGGGAGCCGTCCTCGTTGATCTTTGCGAGAGGTCCGAAGAAGTAGCCGATGATGACAAGAATGAGATAGATCAGGACCGCGATGCCGGCTTTCTTAAGGCCCTTTTTCTCTTCGGGCGTAACATCCTCAAGCTGCGGGACCTCGACGTCTTCGCCGGGGACATATTCGCCGAAGCGCTTGTCTACGATGAGATTACATACCGCGCCGATGACTGCCGCGCACAGGAATGTGGATGCGAACATGAAGAACCAGTTGCAGGTGACGTCCACATGGTACACGCCTTCGCCCAGGAATCCGTCAAGGACGGTGTTCGTGATGCCCTGCAGGAGGGAGTCGGTTCCCGCGATCATCAGGTTCGCGGAGAAGCCTGCCTGCGCGCCCGCATAGCCGTTGATCATACCGACGACGGGGTGTTTGCCGGCCGCGATATAGAGGATGGCTGCGATCGGAGGGATGACGACCATTGCCGTATCGGATGCGATATTGCCGCAGACGCCGACGAATGCAACGATGTAGGGAAGGAGTCTCGGGGAGATGTTGCGGAGCTTGTCATTAAGGAGCGCAACGATCAGCCCGGATTCCTCGCACATGCCGATGGCAAGCGTCATGGTGATGACCAGACCAAGAGGTGCGAAGCCGGTGAAGTTCTTGACGAGGTTCCCGATGAGCCAGAGAAGACCTTCCGAGGAGATCGGATTCTGCACGGCGACGAGTTCGTTGGTCGCCGGATTGACGGCGGAGACGCCCATCAGCGAGAGAATGCAGCTGATGACGGCGATGACGCCGAACAGATAAATGAACATGATAGCAGGTACGGGAAGCTTGTTACAGACTTTTTCCAGGCCGTCAAGAAATGCATCCAGCCAGGTTCGTTTCTTCGTGGTGTTGGGCATAGAGTAGTCCTCCTTTTTGAATTTTGAACCTTCTTGGGATCAGCGACGTAAAGATCTTGGCAGGAAATGAAAAAGTTTATAAAATCTTTACATTTGCACGATTCCAGTTTATCAATGTGGAGTAAAATGCGCAATGTTTTTTGTGATATTTGCCCTTTTTTCCACAAAATCGGCACATTGACCAAATAGAAATGACTAAAAAGTACAATCTGACGAAAATTGTTTGAAACAAACTGTTCACAATTGGAGTGTGATATGATGGTAGGGAATCAGTAGACGGCAGCGGGGGAAAAATCCGGCTGCCGGGTACCGGCCGGATGCGGAGGGCATGCGTGCCGTGCAAAGCGGGAAGGAACGGCGACTTTATGGCGATCTTCAGAGAGTGGTTTTCGTTTGACGGGTTCAACGCATGGAAGCTGCGGACGTGGGCGGATTATGCGTACTTTCTGGCCCTGGTCGCCGTCGGCGTCGTCATCTTCACGCTGGTCAACCGCAATATCAGGCGAGGCAGGACGCCTGAGAGAGCGGCTGCGCGCACGGCGGCCCGTTTAAAAGCGCTCGGCGGAAGCGGCGCGGTCTGTTACACGGATAAGACGGTGCATTTCAGGCAGGAGAGCCGGCACTGCGACCTGATCTGTGTGGCCAGGGACCGCGTGTACGTCGTAAAGGTCTTTCACTTCGGACTCCAGATCGAAGGCAGTGCCGGAGACAGGAAATGGCGGCTGATCAGCGGCAAGGATGTGGTGCAGGAGGATAATCCGCAGCCGTCCCTCAATGAGCAGCGCGCGATCCTTACGAGGCTGTTTGCGGGCGCGGGCATGAACAACGTGCCCGTGGAGACGCTGATCGTCTTTGCGGACAATTTTGGTACGGTACATTCCCACCTGAAGGGCGTAAAGAACGCCGTGGTCTACCGGCAGCTGAAGGAGTGGAGGAAGGGGAATCCCTTAAAGGGAACGCCCCTTCAGAAGGAGAGGGTCTGTGAGGCGCTCGAGCAGAGCTTTCGCTCTCCGGAAGAAGCTGCGGTGGCCTGAAAACAAACGGAAAACAAATCAGAAAGGAGCTGTTTCATTATGATACAGGAAAAAAGACTCCTGGATCTGTTCCTCGAACTGGTGCAGATCGACAGCGAGTCCTGCAATGAGAAGGCAATGGGCGAGCGGCTTGTAAAGGAGTGCGAGGCGCTGGGCCTTGAGGTGCACACGGACAGGGCGGGAGAGACCTTCGGGTCGAACGGCTTCAATGTGTTCGCAAAACTGCCCGGAACGCTCCCGGGAGAACCTTTTGTCATGAGCGCACATATGGATACGGTAAAGCCCGGAAACGGCATCAAGCCGTTTGTCGAAGACGGCGTGATAAAGAGCAGGCCCGACACGATCCTCGGCGGAGATGACAAGTCCGGCATCGCAGGGATCCTGGAGGCGGTCCGCACCGTCCTCGAAAACAACATCCCGCACCGGGAAGCGGAGATCGTCTTCTCGATCGGCGAGGAGGGAGGCATGCGCGGCGTAAAGGCATTTGATGTCTCGCAGCTGAAGAGCAGGCGCGCCTATGTCTTTGACTCCAGCGGCAATGTCGGCAAGGTCATCGTCGGCGCGCCCGGGCAGGTCAAGGTGAACGCAACCGTCATCGGCAGACGCGCGCATGCGGGTCTTGCGCCGGAAGAGGGGATCAGCGCGATCCAGGTCATGGCAAAGGCGATCGCGAAGATGAACCTTCTGCGCATCGACGAGGAGACGACCTGCAACATCGGAACGATCAAGGCCGAATACGCCACAAACATCGTCCCGGACCGCTGCTCGATCAACGCGGAGGTCCGAAGCAGGAACCTCGACAAGCTGAAGGCGCAGGCGGAGCATATCAGGAGCTGTTTGGAGGAGACCTGCGCGGAGTTCGGTGCGCAGCTGGAATGCGATACGCCGACCAATTACGAATCCTACAGGATCCCGGATGATGCGCAGATCCTGACGGAGGTCCTCTCGGCGATCGACCGCGTCGGCGCAGAAAAAAATGTCACCCTGGGCGGCGGCGGGAGCGACGCGAATATCTACAACCAGAAGGGGATCCAGGCGGTCGTCCTGGGCACCGGCATGACGAAGGTGCACACAACGGAGGAGACGATCACGGTGGAAAACTTAAACAACACCGCAAGGCTCGCCTTCGAGCTTCTGACACACTGATTGTTATTGTTTTGCGCGGGAGCGGGGAGCCGCCTCCCGCGTATTTTATGAACGGAGAGAAACCATGAATTTTGACCGGATCGACATGGAGGCGCTGGAAAAGGAACTGATCGCCCTTCGACGTGAGTTCCACACATGCCCAGAGGCGGGATGGACGGAGTTTCGCACAACGGCGCGCATTATCGAGGAGTTGGAAAAGCTGGGACTCCCCGTGCAGTACGGTCCTGAGATCCACGTGCGGGAGAAAATGTACGGTCTTCCGGATGACGCGGCACTGGAGGCGTGTTATGCGCGAGCCCTCGAGGAGACGAACCGGAAGGACCTCGTGGAAAAGATGCGCGGCGGCTACACCGGGTGCCTTGCGATGATCGAGGGAGAGCTCCCGGGACCTACGATCGGGATCCGCGTCGACATCGACTGCAATGAAGTGGACGAGTCATCCTCGGATCTTCATAAGCCTGCAGCGGAGGGCTTTGCCTCCTTACACAAAGGGCTGATGCATGCCTGCGGGCATGACGCGCACACCGCCATCGGAATCGGCACGGCAAAGATTCTTTCGGCATACCGGGACAAGCTGCACGGGAAAGTGCTCCTCGTTTTCCAGCCGGGAGAAGAGGGCCTGCGCGGCGCCGCATCTCTCACGGCGGCGGGACACTTTTCGAAATGCGACTATTTCCTCGGCGCGCACGTCGGGATCCTGAAAAACCAGGAGGTGGGAACAATCGCGGTAAGTGCGCACGGCTTTTTGTCCAGTACAAAGCTGGACGCCGTATTCCACGGCGTGCCGGCACACGCCGCGACGCCGGATGAAGGGAAAAATGCGCTCGCCGCTGCTGCGACTGCTGCGCTGAACCTTCTCGCCATCCCGCGGCACCAGCAGGGGCCCAGCCGGATCAATGTCGGCACGCTCCATGCGGGGAGCGGCCGGAACGTCATTCCGGAATGGGCGTCCATGTCTCTCGAGACGCGGGGAAAGAACGGCGAGATCAACGCCTTTATGGAGGAGTCCGCAAGGCGGGTCCTTGAGGCGTCTGCCGCGATGTACGGCTGCACCTGCGATATCCGCTTCATGGGCTCCGCGGGGAGCATTGACTGCGATCCCGCGCTTGCCCACAAGGTGAAAAGGATCCTTGCGGACGTCGACGGCGTAAAGAAGATCCTGGAAGATGTGGACTTCAACGGGGGCGAAGACGTGACCACGATGATGCGGGACGTACAGGAGCACGGCGGTAAGGCGACGGAAATGGTCATCGGCATGCCTCTTACGGCGCCGCACCACAATGGCTTCTTCGATGTTTCGGAGGAAGTGATCGGTCTCGGCGCAAGGGTTTTTGCATCGATCGCGCTTGAGATCGACGAAGCTTAACGACCGGATATTGAAAATGACAGATAAACAACCGACAGAAAGGACAGACTATGGGAAACCCTAAGGTCAAAGAACTGATCAGGAAGTACCAGGATAAGATTACAGAGCACCGCTGCCACATCCATGCGCACCCGGAGCTTCCCCACACGGAGAAGGAGACGGCGGCCTATATTGCAAAGACCCTCCGGGAAATGGGCCTTGTTCCGACAGAGAATGTCGGCGGCTACGGCGTCACGGCGCTGATCGAGGGAAACGGCGAAGGGAAATGCGTGGGACTCCGCGCAGATTTTGACGCGCTGCCGATCACGGAGAAGACGGGCCTCTCCTTTGCATCGCAGAACCCCGGCGTGATGCACGCATGCGGGCACGATGTTCACACGGCAATGCTCCTGGGAGCGGCCTATGTTTTAAATGAAATGCGGGACAGTTTTACAGGAAGGGTAAAGCTCGTCTTCCAGCCGGCGGAGGAGGATGCGGCGGCGTGCGGCGCAAAAGCCATGATAGAAGACGGCGTCCTTGAATCACCGAAGGTGGATGCCATGTTCGGCCAGCACGTCTGGCCGGCGATCGACACGGGAAAGATCGGAATCCGGAACGGGGCGATGATGGCCGCTTCAGACCGGTTCTTTATCACGGTCAAAGGAAAGAATTCCCACGCATCCCGCCCGGAGGACGGAATCGACGCGATCGTCGCGGCAGCCCACGTGATCACGGCGCTGCAGACGATCGTATCAAGGAACGTCGGTCCTCTGGATTCGGCGGTCGTGACGATCGGGACGATCCGCGGCGGCAACGTCTACAATGCGATTGCGGAGGAAGTAAAGCTCGAGGGCACCTGCAGGAACCTGAACCCTGAGATCCGGAACAAAATGCCGGAGCGGATCGAAAACATCGTGCGCGGCGTGACTTCGGCGCTGGGCGCGGATTATGAATTCAAGTATCTGCGCTGCTATTCTCCGCTGGTGAATGATCCGGAAATGTTCGCGCTCATGGACAGGACGATCGCGGACGTGATCGGGGAGGAAAACCTTCTCCACCCGGCGTCTGCTGCGCTCGGCGGCGAGGACTTCTCCTTCTACTGCGAAAAGGTCCCCAGCTCCTTCTTCTGGCTCGGCTGCCACAAGCCGGGAACGCAGTACCATCCGATCCACCACGGGGAATTTGTCCCGGACGAAGCGGCGATCCCTGTCGGAATAGAGACCATGGTGAACTGCGCGCTGAATTTCCTCGCCGTGTGAAGATTGCGGTTGACATTCCTTCGCGACCTGTGCTATTCTACGCAAGGTTTCAAAACCAGCCGAAGACAGCAGGTGCCGCAAGGCGCAACAGGCACGAAAGTGCAACCTGCCGAGGATGAGATCTTATTGAAACGCTTTGGATGATCCGGCATGCCGGGTCATGACTGCGACGATATCTCCTCTGTCTTATGGCAGAGGAGTTTCTTTTTCTCCTTGCCGGAGAGATAAGATTTCCCGATTCGGTAAACAGATTGCATGGAAATCATGCAGGAAAGGAGAAAACATGGCAAAAGTGGAACTGAAAAAGCCCATCGTCGAAGAGATCTCAGCACACATCGACGGCGCACAGTCTGTCGTCCTTGTGGATCACAGAGGTCTGACGGTGGCACAGGATACCGACCTGCGCAGAAAGCTCCGCGAGGCAGGTGTGTTCTACAAGGTTTACAAGAACACCATGATGAACTTTGCGTTCAAGGACACGCCGTGCGAAGAGCTCAAGCAGCTCCTTGACGGACCGAGCGCGATGGCCGTATCCAAAGAAGACGCGACCGCTCCCGCACGGATCCTGGCGAACTTCGCCAAGACTGCGCCGATCCTGGAGATCAAGGGCGGTATCGTGGAAGGCAAGTACTACGATGCGACGACCATCGGAGAGATCGCGCAGATCCCGTCGAGAGACGAGCTGCTCTCAAAGCTCCTTGGCAGCATCCAGTCTCCTGTTGCGAACTTCGCTCGCGTGATCAAGCAGATCGCGGAGAAGAAGGCAGAGGGAGGCGAAGAGGCACCGGCAGAGGCGCCCGCAGCGGAAGCTGCGGCGGAGGCACCGGCAGAAGCGCCCGCGGCGGAAGCTGCGGCAGAAGCGCAGCCTGCGGCAGAGACGCCTGCAGAAGAAGCTCCGGCGGAAGCATCCGCGGAGTAATCGATAGGAATATTATAAGGAGGAAAGTACAATGGCAAAGTTATCTACCGCAGAAATCATTGATGCGATCAAAGAGTTATCCGTACTGGAACTGAATGACCTGGTTAAGGCCTGCGAAGAGGAGTTCGGCGTTTCCGCAGCAGCGGGTGTCGTCGTGGCGGCAGCAGGCGCAGGCGCAGCTGCAGCTGAGGAAGAGAAGACCGAGTTTGACGTCGAGCTGACCGAGGCAGGCGCAAACAAGATCAAGGTCATCAAGGTTGTCCGCGAGATCACGGGCCTTGGCCTGAAGGAAGCAAAGGACCTCGTCGAGGGCGCTCCGAAGAACGTCAAGGAAGGCGTCAGCAAGGAAGAGGCCGAGGACATCAAGGGCAAGCTCGAGGCAGAGGGCGCAAAGGTTACCCTGAAGTAATCCGCTTCATAAAGAAAATAAAAAAGCAGGATGCGGGTCTGAAATTCAGACTTGCATCTTGCTTTTTTTAGTGCTATATTGGAATGTGCTTTTCTGCGCCCTTAGTGACGCATCACTTTTGTATGCATAACGGAGGATCAGATGGAAAAATACAGAGTACATCCTACCGAAAGCGGTAAAAACGTGCGAATGAGCTATTCGCGCCAGAAGGAAGTTCTGGAGATGCCGAATCTGATTAAGGTCCAGAAGGATTCCTACAGATGGTTTCTGGAAGAAGGCCTTCAGGAGGTGTTCGACGACATTTCCCCGATCGAAGATTACAGCGGCCGCCTTTCTCTCTCGTTCGTCAGCTACGAACTGTGCGAGAAAGATGTGAAGTATTCCATCGACAAGTGCAAGGAGCGGGATGCGACCTATGCCGCACCGCTGAAAGTCAAAGTGCGCCTGTATGACAAGGAGAACAAGAAGGAGATCAAGGACCAGGAGATCTTCATGGGCGACCTTCCGATGATGACGGAGACGGGTACTTTCGTCATCAACGGCGCGGAGCGTGTTATCGTCTCCCAGCTCGTCCGCTCCCCCGGCATCTATTTCGGGATCGACAAGGACAAGTTCGGCACGCAGCTGTTTTCCTGCACTGTGATTCCGAACCGCGGCGCATGGCTGGAATATGAGACGGATGCGAACGACGTCTTCTACGCACGCGTCGACCGCACGAGAAAGGTGCCGGTCACGGTCCTGATCCGTGCACTCGGTATCGGCACGAACGAAGAGATCCTCGAACTGTTCGGCGACGAGCCGAAGATTCTCGCGAGCTTTGCGAAGGACGCGTCCCACGACTATGAGTCGGGCCTGCTCGAATTATATAAGAAGATACGGCCGGGCGAGCCGCTCTCCGTCGAGAGTGCGGACAGCCTCATCAACGCGATGTTCTTCGACGCGAGAAGATATGACCTCGCAAAGGTGGGCCGCTATAAATTCAATAAGAAGCTCTCGCTCCGCAACCGCATCCGCGGGCACATCCTCGCGCAGGACGTCGTGGATGAGGCGACGGGTGATATCCTCGGCAGCGCGGGAGACGAAGTGACCGCCGAGATGGCGGACGAGATCCAGAACGCTGCGATCCCGTATGTCGTCATCCGCACGGAGGAGCGTGACGTCAAGGTCATCAGCAACCTGATGGTTGACATCACGCACTATATTGACTGCGAGCCGGAGGAACTCGGCATCCGCGAGAAGGTCTATTATCCCGCGCTCAGAGAGCTCCTCATCCAGTATGCGGACAACAGCAACCCGGAGGCACTCGCAGAAGCGCTCAAGAAGAGTGTGAACGAGCTGATCCCGAAGCATATCACCAAGGAAGATATCCTGGCGAGCATCAACTACAATATTCATCTGGAGCACGGCATCGGGAGCGACGACGACATCGACCATCTCGGCAACCGTCGCATCCGCAGCGTCGGCGAGCTTCTGCAGAACCAGTACCGCATCGGTCTCTCCCGCATGGAGAGAGTGGTGCGCGAGCGCATGACGACACATGATGCCTCCGAGGAGGTCTCTCCTCAGGCGTTCATCAATATCAAGCCGGTGCAGGCGGCCGTGAAGGAATTCTTCGGTTCCTCGCAGCTGTCGCAGTTCATGGACCAGAACAATCCGCTCGGCGAGCTGACCCACAAGCGCAGGCTCTCCGCGCTGGGCCCCGGCGGTCTTTCCAGAGACCGCGCGGGATTCGAGGTCCGCGATGTCCATTACACGCACTACGGCAGAATGTGCCCGATCGAGACCCCGGAAGGTCCCAACATCGGTCTGATCAACTCGCTGGCCTGCTATGCCCGGATCAACGAGTACGGCTTCATCGAGACGCCTTATCGCGTCATCGACCGCAAGGATCCCCAGAATCCCGTCGTCACTGACAGGGTCGTATACATGACCGCGGACGAGGAGGACAACTACCACGTCGCGCAGGCAAACACGGAACTGGACGAGAAGGGACACTTCATTCACAACAGCGTGTCCGGCCGCTACAAGGCGGAGACCAGCTCCTATCCGAAGGCGATGTTCGAGTACATGGACGTCTCGCCGAAGATGGTCTTCTCCGTCGCGACGTCTCTCATTCCGTTCCTTGAGAACGACGACGCAAACCGCGCGCTGATGGGATCCAACATGCAGCGCCAGGCGGTGCCGCTTATGACAACGGAAGCGCCTGTCGTCGGAACGGGTATGGAAGCAAAGGCAGCCGAGGACTCCGGCGTCTGTGTCATCGCCCGTCACAACGGCGTTGTCGAGTATGTCGACGCCACGACGATCCGCGTAAAGAACGATGACGGCGGCAAGGAGGAGTACGAGCTCCAGAAATTCCAGCGCTCCAACCAGTCAAACTGCTACAACCAGCGGCCGATCGTCTTTGTGGGCGAGCGGATCGCGGCGGGCCAGGTCATCGCGGACGGTCCCTCGACCGCAGGCGGCGAGCTCGGTCTCGGCAAGAACCCGCTCATCGGCTTCATGACATGGGAGGGCTACAACTACGAGGATGCGGTCCTGATCAGCGAGCGTCTGGTCAGAGACGACGTCTACACCTCGATCCACATCGAGGAATATGAAGCGGAAGCCAGAGACACGAAGCTCGGCCCCGAGGAGATCACGCGGGATGTGCCGGGCGTCGGTGAAGACGCACTCAAGGATCTCGACGAGGAAGGCATCATCCGCATCGGCGCGGAAGTCCGTGCGGGCGATATCCTGGTCGGCAAGGTCACGCCCAAGGGCGAGACGGAGCTCACGGCCGAGGAGAGACTTCTGCGGGCGATCTTCGGCGAGAAAGCCAGGGAAGTACGCGATACGTCCACGAAGGTCCCGCACGGCGAATACGGTATCGTCGTCGACACCAAGGTATTCACGAGGGCAGGCGGAGACGAACTCCCGCCCGGCGTGAACAAACATGTGCGCATCTACATCGCCCAGAAGAGAAAGATCTCCGTCGGCGACAAGATGGCAGGCCGCCACGGCAATAAGGGCGTCGTTTCCCGCGTGCTGCCGATCGAGGATATGCCTTATCTTCCGAACGGCCGTCCGCTGGACATCGTGCTGAACCCGCTCGGCGTGCCGAGCCGCATGAACATCGGACAGGTGCTGGAGATCCATCTGGCGCTGGCGGCAAAGGCGCTCGGTTTTGCGGTATCGACACCCGTTTTCGACGGCGCGAACGAAGAGGATATCATGGACACGCTCGATATGGCGAACAGCTACGTCAACGAGCCGTGGGATGCATTCAAGAAGAAATACAAAGGCCTGGTGCGCCCGGAGATCTTGAGCTATCTCGAGGAACACCAGGAGCAGAAGAAAGAATACGAAGGCGTGCCAATCACGCGCGACGGAAAGGTATGGCTCCGCGACGGACGCACCGGCGAGCTCTTTGACAGCCCGGTCACGATCGGTCACATGCATTACCTGAATCTTCACCACCTCGTCGACGACAAGATCCACGCGCGCTCGACAGGCCCGTACTCCCTTGTTACGCAGCAGCCGCTGGGCGGCAAGGCGCAGTTCGGCGGTCAGCGCTTCGGCGAGATGGAAGTCTGGGCCCTGGAGGCATACGGCGCGGCCTACACCCTGCAGGAGATCCTGACGGTCAAGTCCGACGATGTGATCGGACGCGTAAAGACCTACGAGGCGATCATCAAGGGAGACAACATCCCCGAGGCGGGCATCCCCGAGTCCTTCAAGGTCCTGCTCAAAGAGCTTCAGGCGCTCGGACTGGACGTACAGGTCCTGCGCGAGGACGGCTCCGAAGTGGAGATTACGGAGGATATCGATTACGGCGACAACACCGCGTACCGCCTGATGGCGAACAACTTCCGCGACTACGGAAGCCCCGACAGCGACGAGCTTTCCCGCGCGGGCTTCGGCAGTAAGGAAATCGACACCGAAAAGGGCGAATTTGTGGACGCCGACTTCACCCTCACGCTGAGTACGGATGAAGACTGAACAAGCGCCGGCGCGCTTGTTCAGGATTACAGCTTCAGTGAAAGGAGTACGGCGTCAGCGCCGGCGCGCTGCCGCCCGAAGTTGCCACACTGAGAAACGTGTGTCAACTTCCAGAAATGGTTCAGGATTGTTGCTTCAGTTAAGAGAAGGGAGTATGAGCACATGCCGAACAGACAGCAGGCTTATGAACCGCTCACATTTGATTCAATAAGGATCGGTCTGGTAGAGCCGGACAAGATCCGCAAGAAGTGGTCCAAGGGCGAGGTGACGAAGCCCGAGACCATCAATTACCGCACGTTGAAGCCCGAGCGCGACGGTCTTTTCTGCGAGAAGATCTTCGGTCCCACGAAGGACTGGGAATGCCACTGCGGCAAGTACAAAAAGATCCGTTATAAAGGCGTGATCTGCGACCGCTGCGGCGTGGAAGTGACAAAGTCGAGCGTCCGCCGCGAGCGCATGGGCCACATTGAACTGGCAGCGCCGGTCTCGCACATCTGGTATTTCAAGGGAATTCCCAGCCGGATGGGTCTGGTGCTCGATATGTCCCCGAAGGTGCTGGAGAAGATCCTGTACTTCGCGAGCTACGTCGTTCTGGATAAGGGCCAGACCGAGCTGGAGTACAAGCAGATTCTGACAGAGAAGGAATTCCAGGAAGCCAGGGACAAGTACGGCGCGAAGTTCCGTGCCGGCATGGGCGCGGAGGCGGTCAAGGAACTGCTGCTTGCCGTCGACGTCGACAGGGAATACAAGGAACTCTCCGAGCAGATGGAAGATGCCTCCGGCCAGAAGAAGGCCCGCATCATCAAGCGTCTCGAAGTGATCGAGGCGTTCCGGGAGTCCGGAAACCAGCCCGCGTGGATGATCATGGACTGCATCCCGGTCATCCCGCCGGATCTGCGTCCCATGGTCCAGCTGGACGGCGGCCGTTTCGCGACCTCTGACCTGAACGACCTGTACCGCCGCATCATCAACCGCAACAACCGCCTGAAGAGGGTCCTGGATCTGGGCGCGCCGGACATCATTGTCCGGAACGAGAAGCGCATGCTTCAGGAAGCGGTGGACGCGCTGA
>CACZQP010000032.1 GCA_902783385.1 uncultured Lachnospiraceae bacterium
GATCCCAGCTTCGAGGCATGGCTGGATGTTCTCGGCGGCTGCCAGTTCTATCCCACTGCCAAGGCGGAATGGGATCAGGTGAAGCAGGGCGTCATCAAGGCCGAGCAGAACGCACTCACCGGTGCGGACATCCAGGCCGAGCTCGATGCACTCCAGGCGGAACTGACCAAATAACACCGCATCCGCGGAGCCGGCACACTGCGGCCGGCTCCGCATTCTTTTTGTATCCGAAAGGCAAACGGCATGAAACGCAAAAAATGGGAGCCCTATCTCTGGCTGCTGCCCAGCATCATCCTGGTAGCGGTATTCGTTATTTTCCCGATCTTCATCGTCTTTAAGCTCTCCTTCAGCGAGATCTCGAAGTCCGGTGTCGTCGGCGGCTTTATCGGCCTCAGGAACTACTCGGAGGCCGTGCAGCTCCCCGCGTTTAAGACGGTCATGAAGAACACACTCTGGTGGGTGCTCTCCGTGGTCGGCCTCTCGACGGTCGCGGGCTTTATCATCGCGATGGTCTTAAACCAGAAATTCAAGGGGCGCAAGATCGCCCGTTCCATCCTGATCCTTCCCTGGGCGACATCGCTTGTCATCCAGGCTTCCGTCTGGAACTACATCATCAGTTATGAATACGGGAATCTGAACAACATCCTGCTGAATCTCGGCATCATCAGCAAGGCGATCAACTGGCGCTCCAGCTACCAGATCGAATTTGTCTGGGAGTGCTTCGTCGGTATCTTCGTCACCATCCCGTTCGTTACCTTCTGCGTCCTGTCCGGCCTGCAGTCGATCGATCCCTCGCTCTACGAGGCGGCGACCGTGGACGGCGCAGGCTTCTGGAGTAAGCTTAAAAACGTGACGATCCCTCTTGTGCGGCCCTCGCTCACCGTCAGCACGGTCCTGAATATCATCTATGTATTCAATTCCTTCCCGATCGTCTACACCATGACGAAGGGCGCGCCCGCAAACAAGACGGACACCATAATCACGTATCTGTATATGCTCAGTTTCTATGAGAGAAGAAAAGGCCCGGCCACGGCGCTCTCCGTGATCGGGTTCCTCATCCTGTGCGTCTGTGCAGGGATCTACATGCTTGGCGTAATGCGAAAGGAGGAGGAATGAGAAGCGAAGAAGTAAGGGGCCAGAACAGGGCGGCTCTCATCTTTCTCATCACCGGCTTTGTCCTCTCCGTCATCGTGATGACACTGCCGCTCTATATCTTCCACGCGGGCGTCTACACAAAGAAGTCCGCGAACACCTTTCACGGCGACGAAAAATACAACGCCGTATATGCGGAGACGGAGCAGATCGCTAAGGAGTATCGCGAAAAGGGATTTGACGTCGAGATCAAGGAAGATGTCCTGACCCGCGTCAACTCCAAGGGAGAGACGACTTCTCTCATTACCTTTACGATCGAGGAGACAAAGGGAAAGAATCTGTGGTCGTTCGCACTTTCCTCCCTTCCCTCCGGACACCTCTTCCGCTTCATACTCTGCTGCTGCCTGCTCTCGCTGATCTGCGGCGCTTTCGGGCTCGCCGGTACAGCGGATATCCTGCAGCGCTTTCTTCCTGGCAGGCAGAAGATCCTGCGCACGCTCTCGGTTGCCTTTGCGGTCTTATCCTTCCTCGCCGTCCCTGTCTTTGCGATGCTGAGCAACTACACCTTCTCCCGGCGATTGTCGCTCTACCGCGACGGGCATATCGAAGAGGGGAAAGGCGCGTTCTTTTCCATGCTCGATGCTTTCCTGTTCGACGGCACCGCCGGCGAAAACATTGAGAGCATGCTCGCTAAGCTGGACATCCATCGCTCGGGCCTCTACTGGCTCCTGCTCCCGTGCTTTTTCATCATGATCACGGCGGCAGTCCAGATCCGCCACGGGATGATCAAGAACACGCTCCTGCACATGCTTTTATACGTCTTTGTCGCAGCCGTCTGTCTCGTTACGGTTTATCCCTACTTCGTCATGCTGGTCACCGGCTTCCGCTCCAATGCCGAGACGCTGGACATGTATTTCCTGCACATTCTGCCGACGCAGTGGATGTTCCGGAACCTGACGGATATCTTAAGCCGCGGCGTGGGGCGATACCTTTTCAACTCCCTGCTCGTGGCAGGAGGTGCGACGGCGATCGCCATGCTGTGCGGCGTGCCTGCGGCCGATGCGCTTGCGCGCATGAAGTTCCGCGGCAAGAAGATCTTCCTCGGCTTCGTCATCGTCAGCCAGATGTTTTCGCCCGTCGTCCTGCTGACCGGCATCTCGCAGCTGATGAATACGCTGCATCTCAACAACACGATCACGGGACTTATGCTGATCAATGCGGCCTTCAACCAGGCCTTTGCGATATGGCTCCTGCGCGGGACCTTCATTTCGATCTCGCCGGAGATGGAAGAAGCCGCGCTCATAGACGGGTGCGGTACGGTGCGTGCGCTGACGAAGGTCCTCATCCCCATGGCGGCGCCCGGCATCGTCACGGCGCTCATCTTCGTCTTCATCAACGCATGGAACGAATATACGATCTCTACTGTTCTGATCTCCACTGCAGCCAAGCGCCCGATCACAGTCGGCATCACACAGTTCTCGTCCTTTAATATGATCGAGTGGCAGTACCTGTTCGCGGCTTCGCTCCTTGCGACGATCCCGGTTGTCATCCTGTTCATGTTCATCGAGAAGCATTTGACTGCCGGACTCACATCCGGCGGTGTAAAGGGATAAAGATTCCGGAAAGGAGATCAAGATGAAAGGAATGGATTCTTTTGAGATCAAGCAGCCGATGACACTTGCGGAACTGGCATCCTTTATGGAAGAACACTGGGACAAGGAACAATACAATGACTTCTTCGTCGGAAACCCCACCTCTGAAAGCGCTCCTGACCAGTATGTGATCCTGCCGGCTACGGAGAATTACAGTGTACTCGTCTACCCCAAGAGCGGAGGCCTGTTCAAGAAAACAGACAAGATAAAGCTTGCCTGCGCCTACACGCCCGACGGCGCGAAAAAGCTCGTGTGGAAAGGCGCATCAAGAGCCAAATACGAAACCGTTTTTGATAAGGCAAAAAAGGCCAAAAACGCAAAAGAATTAAATGATGAAATGCAGGGTCCCGGCGATGAGATGCTCCGGAGCTATTCCGCCTGTCTGAAAAAGCTTATGCAGGAAGCGGGGCTGGCATAAACGCCGGCCCCTGTTATTTACAGATAGGTCTTTACGAGCCGGTTCATCTCCTCCCATTTCTCTTCCATATCAGAGACGAGCTTTAACTGCGTCCGCGCCCGGTCCAGGTTGTGCTCCGGGCGTGCGATCGCATAATACCGGTCGCCGTTTAAGTAGTCCGTCAAAAACCGCACGCCGTTTTCGAGCGTCATGGTCTTGGCCCCCAGCGGGAGCGAGCGGATCTCCTCTGCGGAGATCTCCCCACAGGCTGACAGGAATCCATCCAGAAATGTCTGATAGAGCGCAAGGCTCATCGTGACCTTTGACAGGTCCTTTTCGTCCTCCGCACCGGTAGATGCGCCGAACCGGATCGCGTCGCCGAAGTCATAGGCGACAAGTCCCGGCATCACTGTGTCAAGGTCGATGATGCAGAGCGCTTTACCCGTCTTCTCGTCCAGCATGACGTTGTTGAGCTTTGTGTCGTTGTGCGTAACGCGCAGGGGAAGGAGCTTTTCTTCCCGCATGCGGTGGAGCCTTGCGCCCTCCTCTTCCCGGGCCATAATGAAGGATACTTCCTCCTCCACCAGCTTTGCGCGGCCCATCGGGTCCGCCTCCAGTGCCTCCCGCAGCTGCCGGTATCTGTCCGGCGTGTTGTGGAAGTCCGGAATCGTCTCGTGCAGGGTATCGGCAGGAAAGCTGCGCAGCTGCTTCTGGAAATTGCCGAATGCCGCAGCGCTCTCGTAGAAATCCCTTTCGTCCCGCGCGCTCTGCAGGCAGATGCTGCCCTCGATGAACTCATAGGCGCGCCAGTACTCACCGGCCTCATCCGTCCAGTAAGTGCCGCCCTCAAGCGTCGGTACAAGATGGAGTGAGCCGCGCCTGTCCGCACACTGTTTTTCCAGAAATGAGGTGACTGCGGCGATATTCTCCATGAGTCCCGGGATGTCGTGAAAGACCTCCCTGCTCACGCGCTGCATGATATAGCGGCTCCCGTCTTCTGCGACGACGAGCTTTGTCCTGTTGATATGGCCGTGCCCGTAGTCCTCGCAGAAGACGGGCGCGGAGGTAAAGCGGAACTGATATGCTGCCTGTTCCATCATTTTTGATTCAAATCCTCTTCCGATGTTATTGAGGCAAGCAGAATCTCTGCCTCTCTCGGCATAGCATACAGGAATCCCTGGATGATGTCCACATCATATTTTCTCAGGATATCGCGCACTGCCGTCGTCTCGACTCCCTCCACGCAGATCCTGCAGCCGTATGCCTTTGCCAGGCTGCTCACCATCTCCACGGTCTTTGCCTGACGATCGTCGTGTTCAATATCCAGGATAAACTGTCTGTCGAGCTTTATGACGTCGAACGGGATGAGCCGCAACAGGTCGAGCGAGGAGTAGCCGGTCCCGAAGTCATCGAGCGCAAAGCGGACGCCAAGAGACTTAAACAGCGAAACGATGTTCCGGAGCACATCGATCTCCAGGATGCGGCAGCTCTCCGTCAGCTCAAAGCAGAGATGATCCGCGGGGAAGCCGGTCTGCGCGAGCGCGTTCCTGACGACGGCCGCAAAATCACTTTTTTCGATCTGTGTATAGGACAGGTTCACATTCATCACAAAATCCGGATAGTGCGCAAGGAACCTGTTTCCGTCCGTCATGGCCTGCCGGAGAATAAAGGCTCCCAGATTCGGATACATCGGATCCTGTTCCAGGACAGAGATGAAGTCCAGCGGCGGAATCGTCCGGTTCTCCTCGTCCCGCCACCTGAGGAGCGCCTCCGCGCCGTAGACCTTCTCCGTCCGCGCATCGACCAGATACTGGTAGCACAGGTAAAAGCCCCGGTAATTATCCTCGATGCAGTCGCGGATCCTGTGAAGCCGCTCAATGGAATGTCTGTTCTGGTCCGTCAGCTCGTTCCGGAACACGACAAGGTTCCCGTTGTGCCGCATGGAAGATTCGCGGATCGCATATGCCAGACAGTTCGTGACAGTCGTCGCGTCCACATTGAACTGGTCCACTGTAATCAGTCCGCCGTTCAAGGCGATCATCTGGCGTCTGCCGTCCACGGTGAACTGAGACTTCAGATTCTCCCGGAGCAGCCGGTAGAGCGCCTCCATGTCCGCCTCGTCGTATTTCCTGGACAGAATGGCAAAACGGGCGCCGTCCATCCGGTAGAGCTCTCCCACGTCGCCGGTTTCCCGGCGCATATACTTTCCGGCTTCCGTCAGCACACGGCTTCCGTAGGCGTATCCGTAGAGATCATTGAGCTGGCCGAATTGCGCGATATCAATCAGAAGGATCCGCATCGGGGTCTTCATCCGGATCGCATCCGTCACATCGTTGGTAAAGCCGAACTGGTTCCGCAGTCCCGTGATCGGGTCCGTGTAATCCTGAAGATCGTGATTCTTGATGGTGACGATCATGAACTCGGGCTTTCCTTCCCCGTCGCGGATCATCGTGCCGTGGCTGGAGCAGAGGACATATCTTCCCTGTCTTTCCAGCGCGCGGTACTGAATATCGAAATTCTCGATCCTCCCGTACAGGAGCTCTACGTAGTTCTGCCGGCAGTATCCCTTGTCCTCCGGGTGGATATGCGCCTCCCAGACGCGATCTCCCTCCAGCATGTACTCACCCGGGAGACCGAAGTATGTCACCATCTCCGCTGACCATCTGGAATAGCCGTGCTGCAGGTCGCGCAGATACACGTACGCCTCGTCCACAAGCGAAGCGATCGTGACAAAGATGCTGTCCATCCTAACGCGATCACTGCTGTCGATCGTTCCCGGATCCGCAGCGGTACCGAAAGCCGCTTCCCTGCCTGCGGTCTGAGCGCGCGGCGCAGCAGCCGGCACCTCCCACAGCCCCGTATCCGCGGCGATTCCCTGCGCCTGTCTGTATCGCCGCTTATTGTCGTACATCCGCTGGTCCGCAGCGAGCAGTATTTCATGGGCGCTGCGTTCCGGCATCTCACGCTTTTGCGCATACCCTGCCGCAACCGAATGCGGGATCACCGGATCCGTCTCATCCAGTTTTCCCAGCTTGCTGTTCATCTTTTCGATGAAGCTGTCCAACTGCGCACTGTCATACCTGTCCGGCAGGATCACCGCAAACTCATCTCCGCCCACGCGGCATACCCATGCGGTTTCCGGGAAGGATGCCTTCAGGATCTCCGAAAAGCTGATGAGCAGCGCATCGCCTTTCGTGTGGCCGAAGGTGTCATTGACATATTTGAGGTGGTTCACATCCAAGCTGACGATGGCGTAGTTCTTCTGGTCCGACTGGTCGAGCCAGCGGAACCTGTCCTCACAGAAGATCCGGTTGTAGACGCCTGTCAGGATATCCGTGTTCGCGATGCGGCTTAAGGACTCGAATTCCACGCGCTGTCCCTCCGCGCGGGAGAGCAGGATCAGGAAGATCAGGTATCTCGTCAGGACCAGGAAGAGACAGCCCGTCGCATAGACCGTATAGACCAGGTGCGAAGGCGGCTCCATGCGCGTAAAGCTCGTGAACAGATAGATCATCATACTGGAAAAGGCGAGGACGACCGCCGACGTAAAGCCGGACATCTGCAGGATGTTCAGGAAATCGTCGTTTTTGTTCCGGATATCCTCGAGATCCGTATAGAGGAGAAACAGCATGAAGATCACGCTGAGCACGTACGTCACGATCCGCATGCGCGAAAGGTGACTTAACCCCGTCATATGGCAAAGGGCCATCGCTTCACTGAGGATTGTCGTGACGATGAACAGTCCGTAGAACAGCTTCCTGTGCTTTACCGGATGCACCTGCATCAGGAGCAGGTACAGGAGCGGCAGAAACTGCATGAACAGGATGTAGGTGACCGTGCTGGGGTATTCGCTCCGCATGAACAGAAAAGCGATACGGAACGTTCCGAAGACCCAGACGCCGAATACGATGGATAAAACCGCGCTGACGATCTGTCCCATCAGCTCGGGAATCAGCACGGAGACGGAAACTGAAATAATCAGGAAATAGATGCCGAAGACCACCAGGAAAATGCCGATCGTCAGCGGATACAGATTCTCCAGCAGGAGCGTGAAATACAGGTCCGTCATATCGCCGTAGACCGGCGGGGTGATCTTTGTCTGCGCTCCCTTTCCGTCAAAATAATACCGGATGGAAAGCGTGCTGCCGACGCAGTCCTGCGGGAGGGAAACGAAGGCATACCGGCTGTTCGGCGTGCGGCCGTCCTCGATGCGCTCCATCTCGATCCGCCCGATGAGCGTCTGGTTTACGAAGACCTCCGCACCCGTATAATAAAGGTCCATAAGGATCGCCGGAGACTGAATTCCCCCCTTCTCCTCCCGGTAATCCTCGAGGGTCCTGCTCAGTGTCAGCACACCCGGCTCTTCATTGTCCGCAATGGGAAACTCCCGGCGCAGATCCTCGACGGATATATCCTGCCTCACCTCTTCCAGGAAAGCTGCTCTCCAGTTGTCCGAGAGCGTTTCGACACGAAAGGCGTCCTTTTCATAGAGCGTGAAAAACACGCCGACCGCCAGGAGAATCAGCGGCAGGCCGATCAGCAAAAGGATCCGGCACATTCTGTGAAAACGATAGTTCTGCATCATGCCCTCTCCTGCCTTCGTCTGCGTTTTGCGTCATACATGCGCCTGTCCGCAAGCATGTAAATGTCACGCACATGGTTCCCCAGGTGCGTCTCCCGGTTGTCTGCATACCCGAAGGAGACATCGTACCGGAACTTCTTCTCCTCCAGATTGAGTTCGAAGAGCGCACGCTGCATCTCGTTGAGCTTTGCGTCGAGGAGCGCGCACTGGGGGCCTGAGAGGATCACGATGAACTCATCTCCGCCCATCCTGCCGACCAGGTGCATCTCTCCGAAGCACTTGCGCAGCACGTCTGCCACGGAGGAAAGAAGCCGGTCTCCCTCCGCATGTCCGAAGGTGTCATTGACGGTCTTTAAGTTGTCGACGTCCATGCTGATGATGACAAACGGCTCCGAGACCGTCATCTTCTGCATTTCCAACTCGCACCGCGTCCGGTTGGGAAGTCCTGTCAGTCCGTCCGTATAGGCGCGCTCCTCCAGCCTCTGTTTGATCACGTCGGCCCGAAGGTGCGAGATACCCTGCAGGAAATACTGAATCGTCACACTGAGCGTAAAGACGATCGCGCCGGTGGAAAAGAACGGGATGCCGTGCTCCGGCTCCGCGCCCCCGATGAACTTCGCGTACGCATACATGACCGTGTCCAGAAGGGAGCAGACCAGGTAAATGAAGAACCCGAAGTAGACGATGATGCGCGCAACATGGCTGAGCGTGTCCGGCATGATCTCCTGCTGTCTGCGTATGTAGCCTCGCGCGCCGATGAGATACGGCGCGGATTCGAGAAACGTAATGATATAGAAAAACTGGAGATACAGCGTAATGTGCGCCAGATTCATCACATGCAGCATCAGCGCCGCAAAAAGAAGACCCGCATCCAGTTCGGCAAAGAACTGGTAGAGCTTTTTCAGCCGGCCGCCGAGCACGGTGTAAAGATAGATCGAAAAGCACAGCGGGAGCAGATACAGTGTCAGGTACTCAAGAAAGGTATTGAGATTCTCCAGCCGCGTCATGATCCCGAACAGATAATAGTAGCACAGGATATACAGTCCCATGGTCAGCGACAGCAGGGAGCCGATGAGCGGCGTCAAGAGCCTGCGCATATCCGCCAGGAGGATCGGCAGGAAAAACATCTGAAAGAGGGCGTAAATACAGAGAAAAACGCCGAGGAACAGCGGGACGCGGCGCAGCTCCATAAAGTGCAGGAACAGCTCCTCTTCGTTGCCGAACAGGATGGGCCCCAGGCCGTTGAAAGCAATGGGTTCAGAGGCCGTGATCTCGATCCGCAGATCCTTGCCGGGATAACTGTCCGGAAGCGGGATCAGGCAGATGCCTCTCTTGAGCATCCTCCGCTCGGCATAGCGTTCCATGCCGTAGGTGTAAATCTCCTCTCCCCCGACCGACACGGTGATTGCCGACTGGAGCGTGTGGAAATAAAGCGCTGCGCCGGAGATCCGTGCGACCTGGTCTGCGGGAAGCTTCGTCTCAAGGACCCATTTATCCCCATAGAGCACGCCCGGCGGCTCCAGCCTGTAGAGGTCCCTCTCCGGGAGGCGCTTACCGTTTCGCGTGATGGTCCAGTTCCCGTCCAGCTCGAACAGCGGATACTGCTTTGGCCTGTCCGGCAGCTCGCTCCGGAAGATGAACAGCGACAAAAGAAACGCGATGAGGATCATCGCGATAACAAGAACGGCTCTTCTGTTTTTGAACAGTTCATCCCTGCGCATGGTATTATTATAGCGAAAGAAGCACAGGCATTTCAAATCCCGTGCTTCTTTTCGTATCTGTTCTTCCCCTGTCACCGCGTTCCCTGATTTCTCCGATAGCGGGCCGCAAACACGATGCCGGCCAAAAGGACAAGCACACAGAATGCGAGTTGAAGGTAAGTCTGCACCGGATATGCGGTAAGCGTCGATTCCGTCGTCACTCCTTCCGCCTGCTGTACTTCGCCGCTCTGCTCATCCCGGAGACCGCTTTCCGAGGGATGCCGCATTCCACCCATACCTTCCGGCGGCTCCGGTATTCCTTCCATGCCTTCCGGCGGCTGTGGCATTCCTTCCATGCCTTCCGGCGGCTGCGCCGTGTCCTCTGCCATGTAACCGCGTCTTCCCCTTCCGCCGCGCTCTCGCATGCCGCCCCAGTTCATATTCCCGCCGAACATGCCGCTGGCCGCATCGCCGTAGGAGGCGGAGATGTCTGTCAGTGTGATCTCCTCTTCGCTGTTGCCGATCACCATGAGGTAGGTGCCGTTTATCTCAAGCTCCGGGCAGCTGATGTTTGCGGAGGAGAAGCTGCAGGGAACCTCCCAGGCAAGAAGCTCATTTCCCGCCGCGTCCTCCAGCTTCAGCACTGTGCCCGACTCTGCTCCGGCAGATAGGTTGTACAACACCGCGCCCTGTGTGGAGGTTGCATCAAATGCTTCCGCCATGGAATAGCTGCCGCAGGCGATCACCGTTCCGCCGCTGATCTCGCAAACGCCGCCGCTCTCGCTCCCGAAATCGATCGCACTGTTCGTCCCGTTGTTCGTCAGGCTGATTCGGATATCTCCGCCGGTGATATAAATACTGCCGTTGGAGTCGAGACCGTCCGCATCGTTCCCATTTTCATTGATGATCGTGACCGTGCCGCCGGATATGAGAATATAGCTTTCTTCTTCCGCACCATCCGCCGTCCCGGTCTGTTCCTGCATCCCGGACAGATCGGGCGGGGCCTGCATGCCGGACATGTCGCCGCCGGGGCCGCCCATGCCGCCCATGTTCATGTTGCCGCCGGGGCCGCCCATGCCGAACATATCACTGCTTCCGCCGTTTGCATTAAAGCCGTCGTCTGTCGGATAAATCGTAATGTCTCCGCCGGAGACCGTGATGATCTTCGCTTCGAGCCCCTCATAGCAGCTTTCGATAAGAATCGTCCCGTCCGACACCTCGATGTTTCCGTCCGCGTGCAGCGCGTCGTCCCCGGCATCCAACGTGACGCTCCCCCCGGCAATCGTGATGTCCCCGCCGCTGTGGATCGCATCGCCCGATACCGCCGCGGTGATCTCCCCGCCTTCCATGTAGAAGAAGGTATCTTCCTTCTCCACCATGATCCCGTCGTCGCCCGCCGTCAGGTCCAGGACGGCACCGGTCAGCCGGAAGCTGTCGTTGACATGGATCGCATCCGCAGGTGCATCGATCGTAAGGCTGCCGCCCGTCACGACAAGGTCATCGTTTGCCTTGATCCCGTGCTTATATCCCGCCCGGATCGAAAGCGCGCCGCTCCCGTTGATCGTGAGGTCGTCATGTGCAAAGATCACGCCGTTCGCGCCGTCTGACAGCGCTTCCTCCGAGAGGGTGCCGCCGCCTGTCAGGATATTCTCCGTCCCGTCCGCGAGCGTAAGGAACACTTTGTCGGCCTCGCTCACGATGAGGCACGCGTTGTCGCTGCAGGATATCGTGACGCCGTCAAAGAGGATCCAGACCTTGGAGTTCGCATTTGCATTTACGCTGATATACCCGTCGTCCAGTGTCCCGGAGATCACATACTTGCCGGTGCCTGTGATCACAACGTTCCCGCCGCTCACATAGGCGTTTTTTCCGTCGACACTCGCAGCATCACCGTTTAAGGTGATGATGGTCGCACCCGTCGTGTCCCAGTCACCATCCAGGTCATTCTCCGTAAAGTATTCCGAATCGGAGTGACTCTCGCTGTCTGCGTCGACGATCATCTGAATCCCCAGTGCCTCCCCGTGCATGAACAGACCCGTGAGGAGCATTGCGCAAAGAAGAACTGCAAGGCAGATTTTTTCAAAGTGTTTGCTCGTAGACATGGTCCACCTCTTACCCCATGTATTCTCCGTTGTAGCTGACCAACACCGCGCTCTTTACGCCCTCCGTCTCACTCAGGAGGTTGACGAAGTCCGTATTGTCGCTCTTTAAGCGAATCTCAAGATTCAGCTCCACCAGGCCCTTCTGCGCGGTCTTGCTCTTGGTGACGCAGCGAAGCGTGTTTTTCTTAAGGAGCTCGAGCGATCTTTGCTCCGCCGCGTAGTCATCGCACTGCAGGACCACGATGTACGGATTCGTGTGCTCCTTGCGATTTGCGAACAGGAGGATGATGATGCCGATAAAGACGCTCCCGAAGACCGCCAGCGGCAGCATCCCCGCCGCCAGCACGATCCCTGCGGCAATCGCCCAGAACAGGAATGCAATGTCCATCGGCTCCTTGATGGCTGTCCGGAATCTTACGATAGACAGGGCGCCGACCATGCCGAGGGACAGGACGAC
>CACZQP010000033.1 GCA_902783385.1 uncultured Lachnospiraceae bacterium
CACGGGAGGCTCTGTCTGAGGGCGCCTCATATGCTTCCGAAAGTGTATACTCACGCGGCGCCCGAGTTTGCCGGACGTGGCCGTGATAAGCGGCGCAGCGCCGACGGGCGGACGGCGCGGGAGCAGGACAGGTCCTGCGTGCCGGCATTTTTGAGGCCCGCTTCGACATATATATGTCTCTGACTGCGCACATCGGGAATTCCGCCTTTCATATGTGATATACTGAAATCAGCCATGAACGAAAAAGTATTACACATCGCAGAATTCCATAAAATTATCGAGGAGCTGTGTTCCCACGCGTCCTCCGCGCCCGGAAAGGCGCGGTGCCGTGAGCTTCTGCCGATGACGGAGCTGTATGACATTGAACTGGCGCAGTCGCAGACACAGGCGGCCTTTTCGCACATTCTGCGGAAGGGCAGCGTGAATTTCGGCGCAAACCGGGATTTTTCCGCGGCATTCGCGTCGCTCTCGATCGGCGCGTCCCTCTCGCAGCCGGAGCTTCTGCACCTCGCGGCTTTCCTGGAGAACGTCGCACGCGTAAGGAGCTACGGACTCTCGGAGGAGGGCAGCACGATCGATGTGCCCGGAAGCGCCCGCGCGGACAAGGATGCTGCGGCAGGGCGCAGTACTGCTCCGGACCGGGATCCGCTCGCGGATCTGTTTTCCTGTCTTTATCCCGTGCACAGTCTCTCGGCGGAGATCCGGCGCTGCATCCTGTCGGAGGAGGACATTGCGGACGACGCCAGCAGCGAGCTGCGGCGTATCCGGCGCAGCATCGGCGCCATGGGGGACCGCGTGCACGCACAGCTCACAAAGATGATGAATGTCAGCTACGCCTCCTATCTGCAGGACAGCGTCATCACCATGCGCGGCGACCGGTACTGCCTGCCGGTGCGGGCGGAATATAAATCACAGGTCCCGGGCATCGTCCACGACCAGTCCTCGTCAGGCTCCACCTACTTTATTGAGCCCGCGGCGATCGTGGAGCTCGGGAACGAGCTGCGGCAGCTCACCATTGAAGAGACAAAGGAGATCGAGAGGATCCTCGCAACTCTCTCCGCAGAGGCGTCGGAGCACCTCGCAGAGCTGAAGGCGGACGCCGAAAACATGACTGCGCTCGACTTCATCTTTGCGCGCGGGGGACTTGCGCACGCGCATAACGCGTCGCGCCCCGTATTCAATACGCGGCACTATATCAATATCCGAAAGGGGCGGCATCCCCTGATCGATAAAAAAACCGTCGTCCCGATCGACCTTGCGATCGGCGAAGACTACTCCATGATCATCATCACCGGTCCCAACACCGGAGGCAAGACTGTGACCCTAAAGACCGTCGGTCTATTTGAACTGATGGGCATGGCCGGCCTTCACATCCCCGCGGGCGAGCGAAGCGAGCTGTCCGTGTTCCGGGAGATCTATGCGGATATCGGCGACGAGCAGAGCATCGAGCAGAGCCTGTCCACCTTTTCCTCCCATATGGTCACGATCGTGGATATCTTAAAGCAGGCGGACGACGGGTGTCTTTGCCTGTTCGACGAGCTCGGCGCAGGGACGGATCCCGCGGAGGGCGCTGCTCTCGCCATCTCCATCCTGAACTATGTGCATGAGCGCGGCGCGACCTGCCTTGCGACGACACACTACAGCGAGCTGAAGGTCTATGCGATGCGCACGGACGGCGTCGTCAACGCGAGCTGCGAATTTGATGTGGAGACGCTCCGCCCCACCTACCGGCTGATGGTTGGAATCCCCGGAAAGAGCAACGCCTTCGCGATCTCGAAGCGCCTCGGCGTCCCGGACGCGATCATCGATGCGGCGCGGGCGCAGCTCTCTCAGGAGACGCAGAACTTCGAGGATATCCTGGACGAGCTGGAAGCAAACAGGCGCACGGCGGCCCGCGACAGGGAGGAGGCGGAGAGGATCCGTCAGTCCCTTGCCCGTAAGAACGCCGAGCTGGAGAAGAAGAATGCAGACCTCGCCGCAAGGCGCGACGAGATCCTCCGGAAGGCGAACGAGGAGGCGCGCGATATCCTGCAGGCCGCAAAGCAGGAGGCGGACGAGGCGATCGCTTACATACGCAAATACGGCGGTGCGGGAGACCTCGCGGAAATGGAGCGTGCACGCGCCGATATCCGCGGAAAGGTCAAGGGCAGGACGCAGGATCTCTCCTTCCGTCCGGACAGCGCAGCCGGAAAGCGCCGGGCGCTCTCCGCAGCCGATCTGAAAATCGGCGACAAAGTCCTCGTCGTCCCCATGGGCATGACCGGCACGGTGCACTCTCTCCCGGACAAGGACGGAAAGCTCACCGTGACCTGCGGCATCATGCAGACGCGCGTGCAGATAAATGATCTTGCACCCGTGGCGGAGGAAGAGACCGTGACCTTAAACGGCGCTCCGACAGGCAAGAAATCCAGTCTGAAAAAGGCCTTCTCCGGCGGCGCCCGCACAGGCGCAGGACAAAGCAGAGGAACCGGCGCGTCATTTGCGGCGGGCAGCATGGTCTCGCCGGAGCTCAATCTCCTGGGCATGACCACGGCGGACGCCCTCGAGGCGCTCGACAAGTATCTCGACGACGCACGGCTTGCGCATCTAAACAGCGTGCGCATCGTCCACGGCAAAGGCACAGGTGCGCTGCGAAGTGCGGTGCAGCAGTACCTGCGCAGGCAGAAATGGGCATCGTTCCGCGACGGCGAATTCGGCGAGGGCGATGCGGGCGTAACCATCGTTACCTTCCGCTGAAGGTCCGGCAATAACCGGACCGGGGCACGGCAGCAGTCCACTGGTTTTCAAAGGAGCGGCATATGGCGGAAAAACAGAAGATCCTTATCGTGGACGATGACAGCAACATCGCAGAGCTGATCAGTCTGTACCTGACGAAGGAATGCTTTGACACGATGCAGGTGGGAGACGGCGAATCCGCGCTGGAGGCATTTGATTCCTACCGCCCCGACCTGATCCTTCTGGACCTGATGCTTCCGGGCATCGACGGATACCAGGTCTGCCGGGAGGTCCGCGCCAGGTCCCAGACTCCCATCATCATGCTCTCAGCCAAGGGCGAGATCTTTGACAAGGTGCTCGGTCTGGAGCTCGGTGCCGATGACTACATGGAAAAGCCCTTTGACTCGAAGGAGCTCGTCGCACGGGTGCGCGCGGTGCTGCGCCGCAGCCGGGGCGGTGTCGAAAAGGCTCCGGAAACTAAGGACAAAATCGTTCGTCACACGGATCTCACGATCAATCTCACCAACTATTCCGTCACCTGCCAGGGAAGGACTGTGGAAATGCCGCCGAAGGAACTGGAGCTCTTTTATTTCCTCGCCTCCTCCCCGGGCCGCGTCTTCACGCGGGAACAGCTTCTCGACAATATCTGGGGCTACGAATATATCGGGGACACCCGCACGGTCGACGTGCACATCAAGCGGATTCGCGAGAAGATAGGAGACCACGGGAGCTGGCGTATCGCCACGATCTGGGGCATCGGCTACAAATTCGAGCTCACGCCGCAGGAAGCATAAGGCTGCGCGAACATGCGGAAAACGCTGTACCTGAAATTCATAATGGCCTACCTCCTCTTCGGCCTCTTCGGCTTTATCGTGGTCGCGACCTTTGTGACCAACATGCTGACGGAGCACTGCAAGAGGCATAAGGCGGACCAGCTCTACGCCGAAGCGACGCAGGTCGCCAACACCTATGCGGCGGATCTGTACAACTCCGAGGTTTCCCTCGCCTCCGTACATAGGCAGCTCGAGGCGCTGGGCGCCTACACCGAGGCGGAGATCTGGATTCTGAACCCCTCCGGCCGCCTCGTCGTCTCCTCCAAAGCGGAGGTGAACCCCGGCACCGAGATCTATGTCGACGGCTTTGATCCCCTGATCACCGCGGGACAGCTCTACACGGAGGGCTACTTTTTCGGGAGCTTTGCGGAGCCGCACATCAGCGTGCTCGCCCCCATCACCAATGATTACAAGGTCCGCGGCTATGTGACGATCCATTCGCCCTCGTCGCTCGTCGACCACGAGGCTGCGCAGCTCTCCAATATCAGCTACCTGACGCTCCTCATGCTCCTTCTGCTCTCCCTCATCATCCTCATTTTCTTCACGGAGATCGTCTACGTGCCCCTGCGCCGCATCACGCGTGCGACGGAGCAGTACGCGGCCGGAAACATGCACTACCGCTTCAGCATGGAGAGCGAGGACGAGATCGGATACCTCGGCGCGACGCTCGGCTACATGGCGAGCGAGATCGCGCGGGCGGAGGACGACCAGAAGAAATTCGTGGCGAACGTCTCCCACGACTTCCGCTCCCCGCTGACCTCCATTCACGGATTCCTCACCGCCATGCTGGACGGCACGATCCCTCCGGAAAAGCATGAGCGGTATCTGGGCCTCGTGCTGCAGGAGACGGAGCGGCTGACGAAGCTGACAAACTCTCTCCTCACACTGAACAACTTAAATACCTCGGGCATGCTGCTCACCCGCACGGATTTTGACATCAACCAGGTCGTCCGCCGGGTCGCGGCCTCCTTCGAGGCGATCTGCCGGGAACGCCAGGTGCAGTTAAAGCTCGTCCTGCTGGGGAGCGCTCTTTACGTGAATGCGGATCTGGAAAAGATCGAGCAGGTCCTCTACAACCTCATCGACAACGCCATCAAATTCAGCCACCGGGACGGCACCGTCACGATCGAGACCTCCGAGCGCGGGAAAAAGATCTTCGTCTCCGTCAGGGACAACGGCATCGGCATCCCGAAGGAGGATCAGCCGTTCATCTGGGACCGCTTCTACAAGACCGATGTCTCGCGCGGCAAGGACAAAAAAGGGACAGGCCTGGGCCTGTCCATCGTGCGGGAGATCATCCGTTCCCACGAAGAAAACATCAACCTGATCAGCACCGAGGGCGTCGGGAGCGAGTTTATCTTTACGCTCCGCCGCTCCGGTTTAAATGACGAGCTGTTTGATTAGTCCTGCCAGTGCAGGCGGTGCAGCTCTCCTTTCTTTTCCAGCCCGGCAAAACCGTTCTGGCGCAGCGCCTCATAGAGGATAATTGCAGCGGAATTTGCGAGATTAAGGGACCGCGCATCCCCTGTCATGGGAATGCGGATGCAGTGCGCGGGATCGCGGACGAGGATCTCCTCCGGGATGCCGGCGCTCTCTTTTCCGAACATCAGAAAGTCATCCGGTCCATAGTGCACATCCGCATAGGTCTGATGCGCCTTTGTAGTCGCGTACCAGATCACCGCGCCGGGGTGCCTTTCAAGGAAATCCTCGTAGTTAACATAGCGCTGTACGTTCAGCGCCTCCCAGTAATCCATGCCTGCGCGCTTTAACTGCTTTTCGCTGAGGCGAAACCCCAAAGGCTCGATCAGATGAAGACCTGTGCCGGTCGCGGCACAGGTCCTTCCGATATTTCCCGTATTGCTTGGTATCTCCGGCTGGTGCAGGACGATCTGCATCTTACGCCCTCTTTTCCGCGCGGAGTCTCTCGATAAAGCTGCGCAGCCGGCTGAGTGCCTCCCGAAGGCTCTCGACCGAATAGGCGTAAGAGATGCGCAGGAACCCTTCGCCGCTGTCGCCGAACGCCGTGCCCGGAACGATCGCGACCTTTTCCTCTTCCAGAAGACGTGTCGCGAACTCCTCGCTCGTCATGCCGAACTCCTTCACGCACGGGAAGACGTAGAACGCCCCGAGCGGCTCAAAACAGGGCAGCCCCATCTCCTGCAGCATATGCAGCACGAACCGCCTGCGCTCATTATAGGAATCCCGCATCATCACGACGTCTTCGTCGCCGTTTTTGATGGCCTCGATCGCCGCGTACTGCGCCGTCGTCGGCGCGCACATGATGCAGTACTGATGGATCTTGCGCATCTGCTCGAGGATCTCCGCCGGGCCGCAGGCATATCCGAGACGCCAGCCTGTCATCGCGTAGGCCTTCGAAAAGCCGTTGACGATGACGGTCCGCTCCCGCATGCCCGGGAGCTGCGCGATGGAGACATGACTGTTCCCCGTATAGGTGAGCTCCGCGTAGATCTCATCCGAGAGCACATACAGATCATTCTTTATGATGATGTCGATCAGCTTCTCCAGATCCTTTCTCTCCATGACTGCGCCCGTCGGGTTGTTCGGGAACGGCAGGATCAGGATCTTTGAGCGGGGCGTGATCGCCTTTTCCAGTTCCTCCGGCTGCAGCCGGAAGTTGTTTTCATTCTGCAGGTCTATGGTGACCGGCGTGCCGCCCGCCATGATCGTGCAGGGTACATAGGATACATAGCTGGGCTCCGGGATGATCACCTCATCCCCCGGATTGCACATCGCGCGGAGCATGATGTCGATCCCCTCCGATCCGCCGACCGTAATGAGAATTTCCTTGTCCGCGTCGTAGGAAAGGCCCATTGTCCTCTGCATATAATTGTCGATCTCCTGGCGCAGCTCCTTTAAGCCGGAGTTTGATGTATAGAAGGTCTTTCCCTGCTCCAGCGACGCGATGCCGGCCTTTCGCACATGCCACGGCGTGTCAAAGTCCGGTTCTCCCACGCCGAGCGATATCGCATCCGTCATCTCGCTGACGATGTCGAAAAACTTCCGGATTCCGGACGGCTTTAAGGCGACCGTCTTCTCCGATAACAGGTCCTTTCTCATGCCGTCACCTTCTCCCTCTTGTCGTGCTCCCTGCCGGCCATCACTGTGCCGTGATCCTTGTAGCGCTTCAGGATGAAGTGCGTCTTCGTGCTCAGGACCTCCTCCTCCACGGCCAGCTTGTTGGTGACAAACTCGGAGACCTGCTTTAAGCTCTTGCCCTCCAGGATCAGCATCAGGTCAAATCCGCCGGAAATGAGGTATGCCGTGTTCACCTCCGGATATTTGTAGATTCGCTCCGCAATGTCGTCAAAGCCCTTGCTGCGCTGCGGCGTGACGCGCACCTCGATCAGCGCCGTCACCATGTCGATCCCCGTCTTGTCCCAGTCGATCATCGTATTATATCCGCAGATCACGTTCTTCTCCTCAAGCTCCTTGAGCTTGTTGGCCACATCGATCTCCTTTTCGCCGAGAAGAGCCGCCGCTTCCTTCACGCTGATGCGGCTGTTGTTCTCCATGATCTGCAGGAGCTGTTTTTCCATCTTTGTCATACTGTTCACCTCTTTCCAGTTATGCTTTCACGCAATCACCCGCAGGTGCCTTCCGCGCGGTTTATCAAGATACCGCACGCCGCCGTCCGGCCGGATCAGCACCTTGTCATTATCTTCCGTCAGGTTTCCGATCCGCGCTGCAGGAATCCCCTGCCGGCGGAGCGTCTCCTTGATCCCGGTGCCGCTCTCCTGCCCCGCCGCGATGAGAAAAGCGCCTCCGGAGCGGATCTGGTACGGATCCACATCAAAAAACTCCGCGATTTCGATCGTCTCCTGCAGGATCGGGATCCGGCTCTGCCGCACATTAAGCCCGCAGCCCGTCATCTCCGATATCCTCCAGAGACCCGCAAGGACGCCGCCGTCCGGGATCTCCATACAGATCAGCGCACCGGCATTTCGTGCCGCCGCAGCTGCGATACCTGCCGCCTGAGGACCCTGACATGTCCCGACAATGTGATCCAGGCGGCGGAGCATCTGCACGGGAAAGCGCTCTTTCAGCGCTGTCCTGCCGCCATCCGCAAGGAGCGATGTCAGATCCGTCCCCGCGTATCCCGTCATCAGGATCACAGGGCTCCCCGGATCCGGCAAACCCGGCGAAGGTCTTGTTTCCGCCGTCACGGCTGGACCGCCGGCGTCTGTTCGCCCGGGTCTTCGCCCGGGCCCGGTGCAGCCTGCGCCGGTACCTCCTGGACAGGCACCGCCGGCACCTGTTCGGGCGCGGGCTCCTGCTGAACCGGTGTCTCCGCCGCCTGTGCTGCCGCCGCTTCCTGCGCGCGCGACTTCTGCGCGGCCTCCGACACCACCTGGTTCGCCGCCTCCTGCGCCATCGCCATCGCTTCGTCCTGGCTGATGCCCTGTGCGATCGCCTCGCTGTAGGTCTCCTGCGCCGCCTCTGCCGCGGCCTCCGTCAGCATGTCGAGCGGTGCCTGCATAGCTGCGGCCGTCTGCGCGGCGGCACGGATCGTCTCGATGTCGCGCGTCGCGATCGCCGCGGAAAACTCCGGCGTCATCCTGCCGCCCGTCCCGACCGTCACGATCGCGGGCGACATGTTGTATTTGCTCTTGTTGAACAGCTCGCGGCTCGTCTCCTGTCCGTTTTCCCGGACGACCTTCCAGAGCTGCGCCTTGTATCCGGTGTGGCCGTTCGCGACCGCGACGTACCCGATCGGCTGCGTCGCGTCGGTCTCCACCTCCACGCCCTGTGACGGGATCGTCTCGAGCGTCTCGCTCTCAAAGGCGACCTCGCGCCCCTTAGGCCTTGTCTCCACGCCGTAGATATTAAAGGTAATGGTCTTGTCCTTCGTATATCCGTCGATATAGACCGGATGGTCGAGTGTATTGCGGAACTTGAAATCCAGCTGTGTGGACTCCGCGATCGCAGCGTCCATCGAGGGCTGCACATAGCCGACGATCATGGAATGGTTATTGCGCTCCACGACCTCCAGCTCAGCGCGGATCACCGCGTTATACAGGGTCGTCGACACCTGGCAGATCCCGCCGCCCAGGCTGTCCACCACCTTGTTCCCCAGATAGGATCCCGCCAGATAATATCCGTTTTCTTCCGTAAACGGCACAAGATGCTGCAGCACGGAGAACGTCTCGCCCGGATAGACCACCTCGCCGCTCGTGAGCTTGCAGCCGTTCGCAATATTGGCGGAGCGGGCATTGCTCGACGTCGTATAGCTCGTCGTGAAGGTCCCGAGCACATCCGTGAGCGCCATGAGCTCCTCCCGGCTTCCCCGCGCCGCATCTTCGTCGATCACCAGGGCGATCTCCGTGTCTCCCCGGTCCCACTCTTCGCCCAGCGCCTCCTCGATCCTGCGGACGGAAGCATCAACATTCAGCGCGTAGCCCGACTGTCCGTCCACATAGACGAATTCACCGTTCTCGCGGCGAAGCGAGCCGTCAGTCGCCTTCTGCGCGAAGAGCGCCGCATTCTCCTCCAGCAGCGCGCGGGCCCTTTTTTCGTCGACCCCGAGCCGCAGCGCATAATTCTTCCCGCCGTTCTCCAGATCCTTCTGCTCTTTGTAACGCGCAATAATGTTCGAGCCGTGCCCGAAGGATGCGGCGTCCTTTGCGATGCCGGTGTTCTTCCAGATAAGCCCCAATTCCGCCGCCGTCACGCGGATCTCGTGCTCCGCGTCATAGCCCTTCAGCGTGATCTGGGCCTGCTTTGCGGTATCCACCCGCGCCTCAAGGATCTCCTCCAGCTCCTCCGCGTCCATCCCGCCGGCCTGCGTACCGTCGACGGTAATGCCCGGAAGGATCGTGTGGGAGTTCGCTGTGTTCCGTATCGGTTTGACTTTTGCGAATGCCATACTTCCGCATAACACAAATAAAACTGCGCAGAATATGGCAGCATAGCTTCTTTTCTTCATGGTTGCTATTTTATCGCATCCAAAAGGTTTGTACAATGAAACCAATACTCAACCGACAGCGGCATATTGACAGACAGTGATCTTATCCAGTTCATCCTGCAGCAGTTCTTTCTCATTCCTGATATCAATATCATTCTGCAGATTAAGAAAATAGCGGTCAGACATACCAAAGTACTTACCCAGCCTTAAGGATGTGTCGACTGTGACCTTTCGTCTGTCATGCAGAATATCCTGAATCCGTGACACGGGAACCCCTATCGCATTTGCCAGCTTATAGGCAGACAGCTCAAGCGGTTCCATGAATTCTTCATATAAAATCTCACTCATTCTTGGTGTTTCTATTCTTGCCATGGTTAAACCTCTTTCATACTTAGTGATAGTCTGTAATTTCAACATGATCGGCGTCATTGCCATCAAACGTAAAACAGATTCGATATTGATCATTGATCCGTATACTGTACTGACCCGATCGTTTTCCTTTCAGTAATTCCAGCCTGTTAGCCGGAGGGATCCGAAGATCATCCAAACGAGTTGCATTATCAATCATCAACAGTTTTCTCAGTGCCACTTTCTGGATATCACGCGGGAGCTTAAGAGAGTATTGCTGGTTATATACTTTTTCCGTTTCTTTATTTGCGAGTCCTTTGATCATATCAATATTGTATACGCATCACGTGTACACGTCAATCAGTCAATTAACCTTACTTGCTGCAGACCTCGGACAACGATAATATATAATATGATTACGCTTAACACCAAAGATAAGGAAAGGAGATCAGAAAATGTTAAATATCCCCAGCAAAGAGCAGATCGCGGAAATCGTCAAAAAGATCCAGAGTGATCCTGCGCTGTTAAAAGAGTTTGAGCAGCAGCCGACCAAGGTCATCGAGAAGGTCTCCGGCATCAACATCCCGGACCTGTTTGAGCCGAAACTCGAGGCGATCATCAAGGAGCAGATCGCGACGAACGGCGACAAGGATCCGATGGAGATCATCAACAAATTCCTGAAGTAAGCCGCACTGAACGCGCTGAGGATCGAACGGAATGTCCGAAAAACTGTCCGAATTAACGAAACAGCCCATTGAAAACAGCGCACTCCCTGCCGCCGCAATCGTGGCGGCAGGGCTTTTGTGGGGAACCATGAGCCTGTTTACGCGGCCGATGGGGGATCTCGGGCTTACGCCCCTGCAGATCTCGTTCCTGCGCGCCGCACTGTCGTCCCTCATCCTGTGTGTATATCTCCTTTTAAAAGACCGCGCTGCGCTGCGGATCCGCCTCCGGGATATCTGGATGTTCCTCGGAACGGGAATTGTGAGTCTCGCGCTCTTCAACTGGTGCTATTTCACGACGATCGAAAAGGGAGAAGCGTCCGTCGCGGTCTGCCTTCTGTATACGTCTCCCGTCTTCGTCATGCTCTTTTCCGCCGTCCTTTTCAAAGAGCCGATCACGCGGAAAAAGCTGACAGCGCTTGTCCTCTCGCTTCTCGGCGCGGTCCTCGTCTCCGGTCTTTCAAGCGGCGCAGGCGGAGGGCAAATGACGCCGGCGCTGTTTGTCACGGGCATCGGCTCCGGGCTGTTTTACGCGATGTACTCGATCTTCAGCCGCTTCGCACTCGCAAAATACAGTTTCCTGACCGTCGTCTTCTACACGTTTGTCTTCGCCGCACTCGGGATGCTCCCCCTGTGCAGAGCGGGGGCTGCGCTGCGGACTTCCGCGGGAAGCGGCGGCGCCGTTCTTTTGACCTGCGGCATTGCCCTGGCCGCGACGATACTGCCCTATCTGTTCTATACTGCCGGTCTGGCCAGCACGGAGAACGGCAAGGCCTCCATCCTTGCCACCTCGGAGATCCTGATGGGATCTCTCATCGGAATCTTCTTTTATCACGAGCCGCACGGCGCCGGCAAGATACTCGGGATCCTGTGCATTTTCGCGGCCGTGGTCCTGCTGAATACCGGACATAAAAAGTCCCCGCAGTGAAGCGGGGACGCGATCTGACTGTTTCCTGCACGATGTTTCCGGTCTCCGATTACCGCTCCTGGTATAATCGGATCCCCAGCGTATCAAACAGCTCCGTCACTTCCAGGTAGACGGAATAAATCGAATGATCGTCCTCCAGCCGGAAGATGCGCTCGTCGGTGTTGAGCCGCTGGATCTTCTCCGTGAGGTCGTCCATGTCCGCACACAGCTCGTCCAGCACATAAACTTCGTCCTCATGGATCCGCACCGTAATCGTGCGGGGCGCTTCCTCCGGGTCGATCTCCCGGTTCGCGGTGAGATTTGCCAGCGCCTCCTGCGCCTTTTCCATATCCGTTTTCTGCGCCGCGCTCTCTTCGGCGACCGGCTCCTCGACGGGCGTCTCCTCAGCGGAGCTTTCCTGCGCGGGAGCGGCGCCCGGGACGATCCCGTTTCCTGCTCCCATGCCGCCGCCAAAACCGAGCCCCCTGCCCATCAGCAGGAAGACCACCGCCGCAAGCGCTGCGCCGCCGGCAAGCTTTCCGCCGTGTCCTCGCCTCGCTTTCCCGCTCTTAGAGACACTTCCCTTCTGTCCTTTGGATGAATCTGACATCATCTATATCCTTTCCTTCAATCTGCGACCTGGTCGGCGCTTCTTAACGATTTATAAAACACTTCCTTGTACTCTTCCTGAAGCTTTGTCATGATCCTGTCGATCATACGGATCTCGAAGGTGTAGATCCCGTCCGGCTCGTAGTTGAACACGACGAAGATCGGACGCGCGTCTTCCGGCGCATCTGCGGCGGCCGCATAGCTCTGCACCGTGCTGCGCAGGCGCTCCTCCACGAACGTCTGCAGGTCCTCGCTGATCTGGATCCGCGACTGGCCGAGATCGTCCATGATCACGAGCTCCCGGATCCCGTTTCTCTCCTCAACGTGCACGGCGAGAATCACCGCCTGCTCCCGGTACAGCTCGTAGCTGCCGATCCGGTGAACGTATTCTCTCTCCCGGGCATCCGACGCCTGCTGCTGCTCGTCCATATCAAGGGCAAGCTCCTCCAGCTGTGTGCGCAGCGCCTCGTTTTCCTGTGTGAGCGCATCGATCTCCTGCTGCGCCTCGTCGCGCATCTTGCTCTCGCTCTCCATGCCGCCCAGCATGACGATAAACAGGATCACGAACAGCACGTCCAGAAGAGGCGTCAGGTTGATATCCGATTCTCCGAATTTTCTGAATCTGTTTCTCACTTAGCCGCCTTATTCCTGTTCCGCGTAGGTGCTCGCTTCGTTCTCGATCCGATAGTCCTTTTCGTACCGGTCGAAGCCCTCCTCGATCTGATTGATGAGGAGCGCCACATACAGCGTGTCCACGATCTTGAAAACGATCGCAAAAATCAGTCCGTAGATCGTCGTCGCCAGCGCAAACTGCACGCCGACGTAGATCTCCTGCTCCAGCGCGATGGAACGAAACAGCCCGGCCACTGTACCGAGGATTCCCATCAGGGGAAAGATCTGGATCAGCATGGAAAAGGCCGTATACCATTTCTGCGCGTTTTCAAACCTGTCGCGCAGCTCGTCGATATCCTTGTGGTAATCCTTTGACACGTCACCCTGGATCGTCGCGCGGATCTGTCCCACGCCGGTCTTCTCAGGAAAAGAGTGCCGGATGTTCCGCGGCCTGTTCACGGCGATGATCCTGCGCAGGAGAGAATACAGCTTGCAGCCCGCGATGATCGCAAGCGCGAGCTCCACAAGTCCCAGCATCAGGATAAAGACGACCAGATGGTCCGCGAGGAAGCCGCTGATATATAAAGTTGAAGAATTGCCGGTTGCGTTCATGGTCCGTGTGCCTTTCTGTGGCTTGTTTTGTGCGATAGTACCGCTCCTTTCAGAATTATACAATAAAAAAGACAGGAAAAGAGTTATAATAGCGGTGAAAGGAGAAGGCAAATGCCGGACACCCAGCTGCAGCGCTTCGAAATGGACGAAAAGCGCTTCTTTGCGGAATTCCCCAAAAAGAAAAAAGACGCCTTCAAGGGCTCGGAGGGAAAGCTTCTTCTCATCGCCGGAAGCCGGGGCATGGCGGGCGCAGCCTGCCTTAATATTCTCGGGGCGAAGACGCTCGGCGCATCCTACATCCTGACGGCGCTTCCGGAAGAGATCTATCCGATCGCCGCCGCGCGCTTTCTCACACCGGTCTATCACCCCATGTGCAGGGGCGAAGAAGTCGTCACCATCCGGCCCCTTCTGCGCGAAGTCCGCGCAGCCGCTTTCGGAAGCGGCGCCGTCCATCTTGCGAACAAGAAAGAGGTCCTCGCGCTCCTTCTTTCGGATTCACAGGTTCCCCTCGTCCTCGACGCGGAATCGCTCCGGATCCTCGCTGATGAGGACACACTGGCGGTCCGCACCGGCGCGCCGGATGTCATCCTGACGCCGCACATCGGGGAATTCCGGGCTCTCACCGGTCTTTCCGCGGAAGAGCTACGCCGCGATCCGTCCCGCATCTGTGCGGATTACGCGGAAAAAAACCGGGCCATTGTCGTCTTGAAGGGCCCCCGGACGATCGTCGCCTCGCCGGACGGACGCATATACTTTAATGCCTCCGGAAATGAAGCGCTCGCGCAGGCCGGGAGCGGCGACGTGCTCACCGGCATGATCGCGGCAATGCTGACGCTTGAGAACGATCCCTTTGCCGCCGCCTGCCGCGCCGTGTTCATGCACGGCCACATCGCGGACGAGGGACGAAAGACTTATTCCTGCAGGAATTTCCCGCTGGAGAAATTCCCGGAAATTATGGATCGGATGTTCCTGGAACACGGACTCTGAAAACGCTAAGCGGAAAGGATCAATCAATTGGCCGAAAATATCATGAATTACCGGATACTGATGGATGTCGCAGGGGACCTGGATTCCTCTGTTGCAGCGGATGGCGGGGTGGAATACATCCCCATGGAATACTCCTACATGGAGCAGATGCGCGAGAGCTTCGGCACCGAAGACAATGCGTTCCTGCATCTTTTCTATGAGGGGCAGCGGGGCGGAGCGCTCACCCGGACCTCGCAGATTTCGCCCTTTACCTACCGCGAGGTCTTCTCCCGCTGCTTCGCGGCGGGCGAATCGGTGCTGTATCTCTCCCTCTCCAGCGGACTCTCCGCGACCTTCGACTCCGCATGCATGACCGGCCGGGCCCTGGAGAAGGATTATCCAGGCTGCCGGCTGCGCGCGCTGGATACCCTGAGCGCCTCCGGCGGAATGGGCGTTCTCGCGGAGCGCGCGGTTCGAAACAAAAAGGCCGGCATGAGCCTGGAAGAAAACTATATCGACCTGCACGACGCCGCGAGCCGCATTCAGCTCTGGCTCGTCGTGCAGGACCTGTCCTACTTAAAGCGCGGCGGCAGGCTCTCCACCTCCTCTGCAGTCATCGGCCAGGTTCTGCACATCTGCCCGATCCTGCGCATCAACGAGAAGGGAAAGCTCGTCAGCGTCACGAATAAGCGAGGCCTGAAGCAGGCGCTCTCATCCCTCCGGGACTATATCGACGAGAGCCTGGACAAGGAGTCCGGCGATGTGATCTACGTCACGGATGCCGACAACGAATCCCTCGGCGCCATGGCTCTTCAGTATCTTTCGCAGCTCTATCCGAATACCACAATCCGGCGCAAAGGGATCTCGCCGATCATCGGCGCGCACACCGGCCCGGACGCACTCATTGTCTGTCATATGGGGAAAAAGAAATGAAAAAAATCGCTGTGGTAAACGACCTCTCCGGCTTCGGGAAATGCTCGCTCGTCGCGGACATCTCCGTTCTCACCGCAATGGGACATTCCGTGTATCCGGTCACGACCGCGGTGCTGACCGCACAGACCGGCTTTGCCCGCTGGCACTGCGAGCCGATGACGCAGATGCTCCCCCGCTACACACAGGAGTGGCGCGCCCTTGGCGCCCGGTTCGATGCCATCCTCGTCGGGTTCCTCATGAGCGAGGCGCAGGCGGACGAGGTGCTCTCCTTTATCAAGGCCTTCCGCCCGAAAAACGGTCCTGTGCTCCTCGATCCCATCTCGGCGGACAGCGGCAGGATCTTTGACCACATCACGCCGGGACTGATCGAAAAGCTCCGCACGCTTGCGGAAAAGGCGGATATTCTCACGCCCAACGTCAGCGAGCTCTGCCTCCTTGCGGATGCGGGCATGAAGGCAGTCCTCTCCCTCTCCGGCGACACACTGACGGAAAAGCTTGCAGAACTTTCCCGCACGCTCTTAAACCGCCCCGGAAAATGTGTCATCGTAACCGGCGTTCCGGGAACCGAGCCGGACCCTGACAGCGCGGATGGCGCCGCGGAGCGAAAGACGATTGGAAACCTCGTTGTCACCGAAAAGGGTGCGGAGCTCATCCGCTTCCCTTCCATCGGAACGTCCTATTCCGGAACGGGCGACCTGTTTGCCGCCGCGGTCCTCGGCGGCGATTTAAACGGACGGGACTTTGCGCAGAGCACGCATACAGCCGGGGAGTTCATCCTGCGTGCCGTGCGCGATGCCCACGCGGCGGGAACCGACCCGCGCGAGGGCGCGGCATTCGAGGCGCATCTTCCGATGCTCCGGGAGAGCGTATGATCCTCCTCATCGGCGGAAGCAGCCACGTCGGCAAGACACTCCTTGCGCAAAAACTCATGGAGCGGCATGCCATACCCTATCTTTCGCTGGATCATATGAAAATGATGTTCATCCGCGGCGGTCTCACGGACCTGACGGTGCAGGACGACTATCAGATGCGCTATTTCCTGTGGCCGTACGCGGCCGAGTGGATAAAGACCGCCGTCGAGAACAGACAGAGCCTGATCGTGGAGGGATGCTATATTCCGTCGGAGTGGCGGGACGCGTTTCCGGAGGAATACCTCCGGGACATCCGGGCGGTCTTTCTCACAATGAAGGAGGACTATATCCGGAATAATCTCCCGCTCCTGCGCGACTACGCAAATGTCATCGAAAAGAGAATCGCTGATGAAGTGGATGCGGACCGGCTCGTGAACTGCAGCAACGAATTTCGGGACGAGTGCCGCGCGCGGAACATCCCGGTGCTCGACATCGACGGGCCGTTTGATATTGATCGGATCACCGAAGAGGCGGAGCGCCTCCTCGGCCTCGGCGCCGGCCGAACTCTTTCACCGGAGCAGCTGTGTTGATCATTTCGGGAGGTTGCGCAGCAACCTCTTAAAGCTCGGCGCTG
>CACZQP010000034.1 GCA_902783385.1 uncultured Lachnospiraceae bacterium
ATCACGCGGTTCGGCTTTAAGCCGTCCTTGTCGGTGACCGCCAGCATGACGCCCCACGGGAGTCCCAGGACATACCCGAACAGCGTGGAGAAGCCAGTCATATACAGCGTCTCCCCGATTCCCTTAATGATCATTTTCGTAACTTCCGGTGTAAACATAGCTCTCCTACTCTTGATAGCCGATGACCTGTACGCCAAGCTCCTTTTCCTGGAGGAAGCCGATCACTTCCTCCTGTGTCTGTTTCCCGCCGGAAAACTCCAGCACCATCTCGCCCGTCGACACCGCGCGGAGCGGCTTGATATCCGCCTTCAGGATATTGAACGGAATGCCGAATTTCACGGTCATCGCAGAAATGATCGGCTCAAACGCCGCCTCCCCGCCAAATACGATGCGGATCCTGGTGTAGCCGCTCTGCAGCCCGGGAATGACGTCCGACGACACATCAAAGATCTCGTCCGTCTCCGCCTGCGCCGACCACTCGTCCGGGTCCTTTCCGTCGATGATCAGCTGCCGGGCCGCCCTGGACTTCGGATGGCGGAAGATCTCCTCCACAAGGCCCCGTTCGACGATCCTTCCCTCCTCGACAATCGCGACATGCTTGCAGATCTCCCGGACGACCGACATCTGATGGGTGATGATGACGATCGTGATGCCGCGCGTCTCATTGATCTTCCGGAGAAGCTCCAGAACCCCGGCCGTCGTCTGGGGGTCCAGCGCGCTCGTCGCTTCGTCGCACAAAAGGATCTTCGGATCGCAGGCGAGAGAACGCGCAATCGCGACGCGCTGCTTCTGGCCGCCGGAGAGCTGCGCCGGATAGGCGTCCTTCTTGTCGGCAAGGCCGACTGTCTCCAGGAGCTCCAGCGCCTTCTTTTTTGCCTCTTCCTTTCCCGTTCCGTGAATCAGGAGCGGAAAACACACATTGTCGATGACTGTCTTCTGCATCAGCAGATTAAAGCTCTGGAAAATCATGCCGATGCGGCTCCGGAGATCTCTGAGCTGTCTCCCGGAGAGCTTTCCGAGATCTCTTCCCTCGATGCTGACGGTTCCTTTCGAAGGCGTCTCCAGATAGTTAAGACAGCGGACCAGCGTGCTCTTTCCCGCGCCGGACATGCCGATGATCCCGTAGATATCTCCCTCCTCCACTGTGAGATCGATATCCTTTAGTGCCTCGACTTTGTCGTCTTTTGTCATGAAGGTCTTCGACAGACCCCTTACCTCGATGATCGCCATCGCGCTGCAAATCCCTTTCCTCCGCCGGCCTGAGGATCCCGACGGATTAAACGCATCATACTCTTTTTCGGAAGCAGCAGTCAATAAAACCGGTTATACGGCATTCCTATAACTGCTTATCAGTAAATGCAACGGTACCGACACCCGGTGCTGCCGCGTATCGGTACCGACTGTAACGGAATACGGATCAGGTGCGGGATGCGCTCAGTTGAGCGTCACCTGTCCCCACGAATCACTCGGCACGAGCCCGATATAGGTCTTGCCGGTGTTGATCTCGATCTCCTCGTTGTTCTCGTCGTAGAACTTCGTCGGCTCGCACTCGCTCGACTTGCTCCAGTAAATGAGCTTGGCCTCGCCGTTCGTGATATAGTAGCCGGGCTGCACCATCGCGATGCAGTTGTAAATCATGTAGCCGTTTGCATCGAGCTGGTTGAAGTCGCAGCACTGCAGAAGGACGTTCTTGAAGGTCAGCGTCTCGCCGTCCTCGCCGTCCTTGTGTACCTCGCCGTATTCATAATAGTCATACGTGCCCGTGCCGCTGTTATACTTAAGCTGCGACTTGTTGTGCTTGAAAGGCAGAGAAATGTTCGTGGCGGAGGAGACGCCGTCATAGACGTCGCTCAGGTTCACCTCGAGTCCCCACTCCGCGAAATTGAAGTGCGGCTTGTCGCCCAGTGTGTAGTAGTCGTTGTATTCCCTGGTGTAACGGGAATTGCTGAAGTTCCTGTCCAGATCGCCCGTCAGGATATACTCCGTGAACTCGCGGCTCTTGCCGTTGTTGACGCGGCCGAAGGTGCCGGAGAAGTGATCCGTCCAGGGCTTCTGGAAATAGACGTCGTTGTGGTACGGTCCGCCGTCGTGGCAGAGCACGGCGTTCCACTCGGCAGCCAGAAGGATATTGGTCGGTCGCGTGCTGCGGATGCTTCCCATCTGCTCGATCGCGCCCCAGTCCTTGACCATCATCATCAGACGGGTGATGCGGTCATTGGCCGTCGAATTCATCATTTCATATACGACATCCGCCTCCGCGGTACCGAAATGCGGGAGCGCGATGCTCTCATTGTCGACCATCACGGCGATCGGGCGCTGATTGCGCAGCTCCTCCGCGATCGGCTCTCCGGTCAGTTCGCTTAAGTACATTCCCTCCGGAACTTCCTTGCCCTTTGCCGGCTCCGGCTCGGGCTCCGCCACGGGCTCAGGCTCCTTTACGGACGCCGCGGGCCTGGGCATGTCATCGGGCGAAATATGTTCGACGATGCTGGAAGATCCGGAAGATGCGGACTCCTCCTTGTCGCCGCAGCCTGCTAACACAGTCGCAGCAAGCATCACCGCCAGGAATATGCACAATTTTCTTTTCACAGTCAAACCTCCTCAGAAAGAATGATCCCCCCAGGTCAAAGTCCTTTATATTATAATGCATTTCCTGTTTTATTGCAGTTTTTTTTGAAAGAGTCCTTCAGCCCTCTTTTTCCTGCGAAGAAAGGCCGATGCCCATGCGCCGCAGCGGGCCGCGAAGCGCCATGTACAGGGCAAGAACCAGAAGAAGCGAAACAACGGAATTAATGGCGGTGACGCCGACATTGATCACAAGAGAGAGCTCCGCTGCGGGCTTTCCCAGGATCAGAAGCTTGTAGAAATAGCGGCAGATGGGATCGAACACGGCGTTGAACAAAAGCGCCGCCGCGGAGGAGATACCGACCGCCCGGAGGATCTTCTCGCGCTCCGACAGTGCCTCAAGGCGGAAAACTCTGTGCGCCAGTTCCCCGGCGATGAGTCCCATGACCGCCTTCAGAATAAACGTAATCGGCGCCTGCGAGACATACATCGGGTCAATCACGTCCGCGAGCGTAAGACCCACTGCTCCGCCGAGTCCCCCGTAGTAGCTGCCCAGAAGGAGCGAGCCCAGCACGCAGAACGCATTGCCGACGTGAACCGTTACTTTTCCCCCGCCCGGCGTCGGCACGGGAATGGAAAGAAAAGTAAATGCCACGAATGTGATCGCAGCAAATACACCTGCGAGCGCAAGGCGTCTGACCACTTCATCCTTTGAACGCTCACTGCTGCCTGTCTTCTGCTCCGTTCTCATACGCGCCTTCCTTTCCGGGCCATTGCCCAATTACATCCTTGAATGAGCTTAAGTATAGCGCGATTTGAACATATATCAATTATCAATTTGAGATATTTTTATATAACCAGATTTCTTTAGCGGATGACAGAAAGCCGCTCGACCGTCTGACGGAGGTGCTCCAGATACTCATCCGCATCCAGCTCCTGTCCCCTTGTCACCGCATAGCCGCCGGAGAGCCAGCGCGTAAAGGATGTCAGGAGCGCGTCCTCTACGAATTTGGTATAGAAAGTCTCCTCCTCTTCCGGAAGGACATCCTGCAGAAAGAAGTTCATCACCGGCTGAAGCATTTCGACTAGATAATCGCGGAAGGAATTCTGTCCTTCGATCTTCAATGCCGCCCGGTAGAATTTCTTTTCCGAGTAAAAATAATGACAGATATCGGAGAGCCAGTCCCAGGGGCTCTCATAGTCATGCAGGTTCGTCTCCGTGACGAAGCCGACATAGAAGATCCAGTTTACGAGGTCATACTTGTCCCGGAAATGATAATAGAAGCTCTTGCGGTTGATCCCGCAGTCGTTGCAGATATCCGATACGCTGATCTTCTCGAATGCCCGCTCCTCCATGAGCTTTTTCATTGACGCTGCAAGCGCGTTTTTTGTGAGATTTGAATCTGACATTGCGGCTTCCTTAAGTCCCTGCCTGCGCACCGGTTACGGCATCTTCGTTTCGCAAACGCCGCACGTATCCGCGCCTGCTGCCCCGACGTCTCCGGATGATGCACCGCGCTTTTGCAGCTCCTCGATCTCCTCCTTCATCGTGCGCCAGGCAAGCGTCGCGCATTTGACGCGGGCCGGCATATGCGAGATATCCTCAAGAGCTGCCGCCTCCTCAAGCTCCTCGATCTCCTCTTTGGAAGCCGTACCCTTGATCATGCCCATGAACTGTGCCGCATAGCGCATGGCCTCCTGCGTGCTTTTTCCGATGATCAGGTCAATCATCATATCCGCGGACGCCTGCGAGATCGCACAGCCGCTTCCGTTGAAGGCGGCAGCAGTAATCACGCCGTCCTCGACCTTCATCTGCAGGTAAATGTCGTCGCCGCAGCTCGGGTTGACACCGTTCAGGACGATTGTCGCCCCCGGCAGGTCCCTCTTGTGCGCAGGATGCAGATTGTGTTCGTTGACGATTTCGCGGTACAGATCCTTGATTTCCATTTCTTCCCCTCTGCCCCTGGCCGGGCATCAGCGTCTCCGTTTGTTTTGCGCAGCAGGCGGCATATCAGTCCGCGTAGCCGAGCATTCCTCTCACACGGCCGAGCGAATCGAGGAAGCGGTCCACCTCATCCTCTGTGTTATAGAAATAAAGACTCGCTCTCGCCGTCGCGTTCACGTTCATATACTTCATCAGCGGCTGTGCACAGTGATGGCCCGCACGGATACAGATGTGTTCTGTATCCAGCACCGACGCGACGTCGTGCGGATGGCACCCCTCGATATTGAAGGTGACGATGCCGCAGTGTCTGTCCGGGTCGTCCGAACCATAGACCGTCAGGTGCGGGAGCTTTTTCATGCCTTCCATCAGGCGGGCAGTCAGCCTCTTCTCCGTCTCCATGACCTTCTCGAAACCGACCGCATTCAGATAGTCCATCGCCGCAGCCATGCCGATCGCACCCGTTGCATTCACAGTGCCCGCCTCGAACTTGTGCGGAACCTCCGCAAAGGTCGCGCTCTGGCGGTCCACATATTCGATCATTTCACCGCCCGTCAGGAAGGGAGGCATCTCCTCCAGCAGGTCACTGCGCCCATAAAGCGCGCCGATCCCCATGGGGCCCATGAGCTTATGTCCGGAAAACGCGCAGAAATCCACTCCCAGCTCCCGGACATTTACCGGCATATGCGGAACGCTCTGTGCGCCGTCCAGGACGACGACCGCGCCCTTTTCGTGCGCATATTCCGCGATCTCGCGCACGGGGTTCGTCACGCCGAGCACGTTTGATACATGCGCAAGCGCGACGATCTTCGTCCGGTCCGTGATCTTTTCCTCGATCTGTGCCCGCGGGATCGTCCCGTCCGGTTCGCACTCGAGATACAATAGCTCCGCGCCCTTTTGCCGCGCGACCATCTGCCAGGGCAGGATGTCGGAGTGATGCTCCATGACCGTGATCACGATCGTATCACCCTTTTCCACGCGGGAGAGGCCGTAGCTGTAGGCCACCAGATTCAGCGACTCCGTCGCGTTCCGCGTAAAGATGATCTCGTCCGCGTCCGCGCCGATGAAGGCCGCCGTCTTTTTCCGCGCGTCCTCATATGCGTCCGTCGCCTTTACGCTCCAGTCATAAAGTCCGCGCAGCGGGTTCGCATTGCAGCTGTTGTTGAATGACTCCATGGCGGCAAAGACCTGCTTCGGACGCTGCGCCGTCGCCGCGTTGTCAAAATACATGATGTCATTTCCGTCAAAGATCGGAAAATCACTCCGGTAAGCGTTCATTTCCTTCCTCCGTGATCCTTCGCCCGCAGGTCTGTCTGCGCGCGTTTCAGACCGCTATATTATCGATGAAATTATGGATCTTCGCGTACAGCTCCACGTTTGAAATGTGCCTTGCGATCGCAAGGAGCTTTGCGCGCACCATCATGCGCTGTGCCGCCTGCGGGTCAAGGCCTCTTGTCGTGAGATAAAAGAGCATCTCATCGTCGAGCCTTCCGATGCTGGCGCCGTGGCGCCCCTCCATGTCCTCCTCCTCGCACAGGATGACCGGCATGGACTTGTTCTCCGCGTCCGGCGAAAGCAGAAGGACATTCTCCTGCTCGTCTCCCTCCGAACCTGCGGAGCCTCTGCGGAAATCGATGGTATCACGCAGGATCTTCCGGGCTTTCCCGCCCAGCACGCCCTCGTACTGGATGGTGCTCTTTGTCTTCCTTCCGCGCTGCACCGCGTTGACCGTAAGGTCCGTCTGCGCATCGCCGAGCGAAAGGTAGCCCGCGCGGTTCTCAAATGCCGCGCCGTTTCCGATCAGCTCCGCCTGTGTGCCGACGAACGTCTTTCCGGCGCCGAGCTCCATATGCACGATCTTGAAAAAAGCGTTCTTCCCAAGCACCGCACCGCAGTCATCCACATGTGTGAAAGTCTCCGGCAGGAGCTGCACCCTGACGAGGATGAGCTTTGCGTCCTCCTCCAGAATCACGCGCGCGGACACTCCCGCGGTGCCGGCGGCTGCTTCGTCCCCGGCGCACTCCTCCCCGGCTTCGCAGTCCATCAGCAGCGTCATCTGCGCGCCCTTTTTCAGGTGGATGAGATGCTGCACATAGGCATGCCTGCCGCATGCGAAATCCAGGTGAATGCTCACCTCGCCTGCCTGAACACCCTCCTGCACCTGAAGGAGCTGTACTTCTCCCTCCTTCTGTGCAGCCAGGTGTTTTTCAAAATCCTCTCCGAGACCGGTGGCAAACTTCTGCGG
>CACZQP010000035.1 GCA_902783385.1 uncultured Lachnospiraceae bacterium
CCCACACGACATTGCTGCCACAGGCACCTGAAGCCTGCGCGTCTGCCAATTCCGCCACTCCTGCAAGCAAAGTTTATCTTATCGTTTTCATTTCTCATTGTCAAGGATTTTTAGAAGGTTAAAGGAAAATGCGCAAAAAAGAAGGTTTTACGGCATTTATGCAGAATAAAGCTATATATGTACTACCCGGATGAAGTGGTGGGAGAGGTCCTTCGAAGCAACGACATCGTGGATATCATCTCCCCCTATGTAAAACTTAAGAGAAGCGGTGCGAATTATTTCGGCCTGTGTCCTTTCCACAACGAGAAGTCGCCGTCTTTCTCCGTCTCTAGAGAGAAGCAGATCTTTTACTGCTTCGGCTGCGGTGCCGGAGGAAACGCGCTGACATTTCTCATGAAATACGAAAACGCATCATTCGGAGAGGCAATGCAGATGCTTGCGGACCGTTCCGGCATCACGCTCCCGTCCGTGAACTACAGCGAAGAGGCGAAAAAGCGCGACCAAAAGCGCGAGGAGCTGCTGTCGATCAACAAGGAGGCCGCGACCTACTATTTTCACCTGCTCCGATCCGAGAAGGGCGCTGTGGGGATGCGGTATCTTCTGCAGCGCGGTCTTACTGAGGAGACGATGCGGATCTTCGGCCTTGGATTTGCAAACGGAAGCGCAAACGATCTGACGGCACACCTGCGCAAAAAGGGTTTTTCCGACGAGGCGATCCTGGAGTCTGGCGTGGCCGCCTTTGACGAAAGATCGGGACTGCATGACAAGTTCTGGAACCGGGTGATGTTCCCGATCCAGGATGTGACTGGCCGCGTGATCGGCTTCGGCGGCCGCGTCATGGGTGATGCCAAGCCAAAATACTTAAACTCCCCCGAGACGCCTGTTTTTGACAAGAGCCGCAATTTATACGGCCTGAGTCTTGCGCGCCGCAGCAGAGCAGGGCATTTTATTCTCTGCGAGGGCTACATGGACGTAATCGCCATGCATCAGGCCGGTTTTTCGCAGGCTGTCGCATCCCTCGGCACATCCTTTACGGAGGGACAGGCAGCTGTCCTGAAGCGCTATGTGCAGGATGTGATCCTCTCGTACGACAGCGACACCGCGGGCACGACGGCCGCACTTCGAAACATGGAGATATTACAGAAGGCCGGGATCGGGTGCAGAGTGCTCGACCTGACGCCTTACAAGGACCCGGACGAGTTTATCAAAAATGCCGGAAAAGAAGCCTTTGCGGAGCGGATTCGCGATGCGGAAAACGCGTTTTTCTTCAAGATTCGCATGAAGGAAAAAGAATACCGCATGGACGACCCCGCGCAGCGAACCAGATTCTACAGAGAAATCGCCAGAGCGCTCTGCGGTTTTGCGGATGCACTGGAACGTGAAAACTATTTAAAAGCAATCGCGGCAAAATACTTTATCGGCGAAGAGGAGCTGCGAAAAGCCGTGGCGTCTTACAGCCGCGTGGGCGGAGAGGAAGTGGCAAGGCGCCCGCGTCCCGCACTCCGCAGCGCCGCGGGAGAGGCCTCGGCAAAAAAGCAGGAGGAGGCGCAGCTTAAGAACGAAGCGCTGCTTCTTACGCATCTTGCGGAGGACCCGGAGTTCTACCGTCTTGCAGAGCCCTATCTGTCCGCGGATGATTTTTCGGAAGGGATATCAAAAAGGGCTGCCGAGGGGCTTTTCAGGCAGCTTAATGCGCAGGAAGGAAATCAACCGGTGAATGTGTCTGCGATCATAGCCTCATTTGAAACCGAGGAAGAACAGCAGGCAGCCGCGGGATTGTTCCAGCAGAAGCTCTCTGTGCGCGGAGCGCCCGGGACGGACGAAGACAGGGAGTCTCACAGGGTATATCTGGATGTCGCATGCGCCGTGAAACGGGCATCGATCGCACGGCTTGCGGAATCCGCGCAGGACGAGACAACACTTGAGAGGATAATACAGTCGCGCAAGGCGCTCAAAGCGCTTTCCGCGCTCGCAAAATAATCATCAGCTTCGGAAAGGAGAGGCTAAATACATGGCAAAGAAGACAGAAAAGAAGGCGGCAAAGGGCGTGAAAGAAGAAGTAAAGGTCACAAAGTCCAAAAAAGCTCCCGCAGCCGCAGCAAAGCAGCCGGCGAAAAAGGACGCAAAAAAGGACACTTCGAAGGCGCAAAAGAAGCAGCCGGCGAAAGAAAAAGCAGCAAAGCAATCGAAAAAGGTCGAGAAAAAGGTCCCTGCTGCATCGTCCGTAAAGCCTGCCAAGAAGGCCGCGCCCGCAAAAACAACCGCCGCGAAGTCCTCGGTGAGTCCTGCGAAAAAGGCGGCCGCTAAGACGAGCCCCGACAAGGCGAAGTCCGCTCCTGCCGGAAAAGAAAAGGCTCCCGCCAAAAAGGGGAAAGCGCCTGCCGAAAAGGCCGCTCCCAAAGCACAGAAAGGCGGCGCAAAGCTTCCTTCGAAGAAGGAGCAGCTGAAGGAAAAGAACAGGACGGCGGCTGTGCCGGAGACCGAATCCGAAAAGAAAACAGATAAAGATGTCCCGGCATCTGTCCTTCAGGATGCGGAGAACACTCTTTTGGCCATCGAGGCAGTCCTTCCGCAGGAGGAAGACAGCGCGGAGACCGCAGCGCCCAGGCTCGACGACAAAAGCAGAGAAAGCTTTACGAAAAAGTACATCGAGCTCATGGAATATGCCCGCAAAAAGGACAATATGCTCGAATACCAGGAGGTCATTGACTGTTTTGCGGAGCTGCGGCTCGAGGACGAGCAGTACGACACGGTGATCCAGCACCTCGAGGACGCCAATGTGGAGATCCTGCGCGTCTCGTACGAGGAGGAGGACGAGGTCCCCGACGAAGAGCTGGAGATGATCGAGGACGACGAGGACCTGGATGCGGAATCGCTCGACCTGACGATCTCTGACAGCGTAAATATCGAGGATCATGTCCGCATGTATTTAAAGGAGATCGGGAAAGTCCCGCTCCTGACCGCCGATGAGGAGATCGATCTTGCACGGCGCATGGAAAAAGGGATCGTTGCGGCAAAGGTCTTATCGCTCGGAAACCGCAATATGATCGGCTACGTCACAAAGGGAAAAAACAGCGGCATCGTGCTCAAGGACAACCAGGTCAAGGCGGTGCGGGCGCTTTCTCTTACGCGCGACGAGAAGCAGCTCATCAAGGGGAAAACGGAGCGGGAGCTCCGCGAGATGACGGATGACGGCGAGTATGCGAAGAACAAGCTCGCAGAGGCGAACCTCAGACTGGTGGTCTCGATCGCCAAGCGCTATGTCGGCAGGGGAATGCTGTTCCTGGATCTGATCCAGGAAGGGAATCTCGGCCTGATCAAGGCTGTGGAAAAATTTGATTTCCGTAAGGGATTCAAATTCTCCACCTATGCGACCTGGTGGATCCGTCAGGCCATCACGCGTGCCATTGCGGACCAGGCGCGCACGATCCGAATCCCGGTGCACATGGTCGAGACGATCAACAAGCTTGTACGCGTGAGCAGGCAGCTCCTGCAAAAGCTCGGGCGTGAGCCGAGTCCGGAGGAGATCGCGCAGGAGATGGATATTTCCGTCGACCGCGTGCGGGAGATCATCAAGATCTCCCAGGAACCGGTATCTCTCGAGACGCCTATCGGCGAAGAGGAAGATTCGCACCTCGGCGACTTTATTCAGGACGACAATGTTCCTGTGCCGGCTGACGCAGCAGCGTTCACACTTCTCAAGGAACAGCTCCAGGAGGTGCTCGGCACACTCACGGAGAGGGAACAGAAGGTCCTTCGTCTGCGCTTTGGGCTGGACGACGGCCGCGCAAGGACGCTCGAGGAGGTCGGCAAGGAGTTTAACGTCACAAGAGAGCGAATCCGTCAGATCGAGGCAAAGGCGCTGCGAAAGCTTCGCCATCCGTCCCGCAGCAAGAAGCTGAAGGACTATCTGGACTGATATGGATACCCGCCCGGTCCGGCTCTCCGGACGCCTCCTTGCAATTGCAGACCTGTGTGCTGAGGCCGGAGGGGGCACGCCGTATGTCCTCTGCGATGTCGGCTGTGACCACGCGCATGTACCGATCCGCCTGCTGCAGGAGGAAAAGATCCGCGCCGCGATCCTGCTGGACGTGCTGCCCGGTCCGCTCCGGAAGGCAGCCGAAAACCTTGCGCGTTATCAGATGACGGATCGCTGCAGGCTTCTGCGCTCGGACGGTCTTGACGAATACAGCCCGGAGGATGCGCAGGTCCTTTTGATCTCCGGGCTCGGCGGAATGCTGATCGCAGACATCCTGCTGAGGGACCCCGGAAAGACAAAGAGCTTTCGGCACATCGTCCTGCAGCCGCAGAGCGAGCAGGTTTCTGCAAGACGAGCCCTCCGGGACCTGGGCTTTGTTATTTCGGACGAGCGGCTGGTGGCGGAGGAGGGCAAATACTATCCCGTCATTCTCGCCGGGCGAGCGAAAGAAACGATTGCCCCTGCTTCCGGCGATGAATACGGGGAGCTCGGGCTTTACTACGGTCCCGTTCTGCTTTCCCGGAAAGACCGGATCCTGCAGCAGTATCTGTCAAGAGGCCGCACGAAGGCGATTCAGATCCTGTCACAGCTTCCGGAAAAAGAATCGGAAAAGCGCAGGGAAGTGGAGGAGGAGCTGTCGCGGATCTTAAGGGCCATGCAGATCACGGAAGAATCATCGGACGCACCGAAACAGGGAAGGAGAAAGAGCCTATGAAACTGGCGGAACTGACAGCGCACCTGGAGAGCTTCTGTCCGGTGTCGTTTGCCCAGGACTGGGACAATGTCGGTCTTATGTGCGGGCGGAGTGACAGCGAGATCCGGCTGGTCATGCTGGCGCTGGATGCGACAGGAAGCGTCATTGAACAGGCTGTCGAAGCGGGCGCAGACCTTCTTCTCACACATCATCCGCTTTTGTTTTGCGCGACAAAGCATGTGACGGATGATGATTTCGTCGGAAGACGCATTTTGACGCTCGCCGAGCATCATATCGCATGCTATGCCATGCACACCAATTTCGATGTGCTCGGAATGGCGGACGCGGCTGCGGATGAATTAAAGCTTCTTGACAGGGAGGTGCTGGAAGTGACCTTCGAGGACGATGTCTCCCGCGAGGGTCTCGGACGGGTCGGAAAGCTGCCCGCCTGCATGACGCTGGAGGAAGTGGCGCAGTATGTCAAGGACGTTTTTCGTATCCGAACGGTTCGCGTCTACGGCAATCCGGAAACGCCTGTGGTGACGGCAGCTGTTCTCCCCGGAGCCGGAGGCTCGGAGATCGACCTTGCCGTGCGCGCAGGAGCGGATGTCATGATCACGGGCGACATTTCACACCACACGGGGATCGATGCGGCGGAGAAGGGGATCGCCGTGATCGATGCGGGACACTATGGGGTCGAAAAGCTCTTCCTGCCCCATATGGAGGAGTTTTTCCGGAGAGAGCTCCCCGCACTGCGCGTCATGTGTGCGCGCGAAGCGGAGCCTTTCCTTGAAATATAATAACTGTTAACAGCAGCAATCACGAAAGACGGAGGGAAAGAAATGCCGGAAATCATGGTAATGGGAAAACTGAAGTCCTACGAAAAGGGCACGACATTCTATTCGATCGCAAAGGAGCATGCTGCTGCTTTTGATGCGCCGATCTGCCTTGTGTATTTTAACGGCAAGATGACGGAACTGTTTAAAAAGGTCGAAAAGGACGGCGTCATCAATTTTATCACCTGCCGCGACAGCGCGGGTCACAAGACCTACGTGCGCACCGCAGAGATGATGCTCATCAAAGCAGTGCGGAACCTGACGGGCGGAGCTTCCTCCAATGTCCACGTGCGTGTCGAATTCGGGCTTCACAACAGCATTTTCTGCATCGTGAAGGGAACCGAAGTAAATGATGCCTTTGCAGATGCCGTGCGAAAGGACATGGAGCGCATGCGGGATATGCATATGCCGATCGGCAAAAAGAGTCTTCCGATCGACGATGCCATAGAGCTGTTTCGACACCAGAACATGCAGGATAAGGTCCGCCTGTTCCATTACCGGCGCAGTTCATCGATCAACGTGTACACGCTGGACGGCTTCAACGACTATTTCTACGGTCATATGCTTCCCAACACGGAAATGGTGACGCTGTTTGATGTTCGCGCCTATAAGGGCGGGCTCCTGCTCACGGTTCCCACGAGGGAAAATCCAAACGAGCTGGAACCGTTCAAGGAAGAAGAGAGTCTCTTCGAACAGCTCATGCTCTCCAACACGTGGGGAGATCTCATGGAGATCAATACCGTCGCTGATCTGAATGACAAGATCTGCACCGGCGACATCAAGGACCTGATCCTGATTCAGGAGGCCCTGATGGAGCGAAGAATCGGAGAGATCGCACAGAAGATCCATGACAGGAAAGACGTGAAGATCGTCATGATCGCCGGCCCGAGTTCCTCCGGCAAGACGACATTTGCGAGGCGCCTGGCGATCCAGCTGAAGTCCTTTGGCCTGCGCCCCCACACCATCGGGATGGATGACTATTTCGTCAACCGCGATAAGACGCCGGTCGACGAGGACGGCAATTACAATTTCGACGTGATCGAAGCCGTCGACATCGAGCAGTTTGAGGAGGATATGAGTGCGCTCCTCGACGGGGAAACGGTCGAGATGCCCACATTCGACTTCAAGATCGGGAAACGCATCTACAAGGGAAATACCATGAAACTGGAGGAGGATGATATCCTGGTCATCGAGGGAATCCATGCACTCAATCCGCTCTCCACGAATGCGCTCCCGAAGGACAGGATCTACAAGGTCTACATCAGCGCGATGAACAGTCTGAACATCGACGAACACAACCGCATTCCGTCCACGGACGTACGGATGATAAGGCGCATGATCCGGGACGCGCGGACTAGGGCGCATGATGCGCGCATGACGATCGGCGGCTGGAAAAAGGTGCGGGACGGCGAGGATATTTACATTTTCCCTTATCAGGACGAGGCGGACAGTGTATTTAACTCCTCAATCTGCTATGAGTTGTCCGTACTCAAGCAGTTTGCGGAACCGCTCCTGTACAATGTGGAAAAAAAGGATCCCGAGTATCACGAGGCAAAGCGTCTGCTGAAGTTCTTCAGCTATTTCCTGGGAATCGACACGGAGAACGTGCCCGTGAATTCCATCTGCCGCGAGTTTATCGGCGGAGGTTTCCTGGGATAAGACTTCCGCGCAGGTTTGTCCTTTGACTTTTGCGGATGTGTTCATTAAAATAAATGATTTGTAAGCAGAGCGGATGATCGCGGCTGCAGGTTCCGCAAGGACGCAGACGAGGAAAGTCCGGGCTTCGCAGGGCAGGATGCCGGATAACGTCCGGTAGAGGCGACTCTCAGGCCAGTGCAACAGAAAAGAACCGCCGGCCGTGTGCCGGTAAGGGTGAAAAGGCAGTGTAAGAGACTACCGCTGCCATGGTAACATGGCAGGCTGTGTAAACCCCATCCGAAGCAAGACCAAAACGAAGGCAATTGCCTTGCCCGGGCAGTCTTCAGGTAGGTCGCTCGAGGCCGCCGGCAACGGCGGCCCTAGACAGATGATCATCACGGGACCCACGGTCCTTTGACAGAACCCGGCTTACAGCTCTGCTTATATTATGCTATAAAGATATGCAAATGATGGATAGAACAAGATTAAGAGCTGTATTTTCTGGCGCGGCGACAGCTGTCGTTCTGGCTGCCGTCGTGCTCGTGTGTGCGGGCTGCGGAAAGGGAAAGGATAAGCTTTTGCCCGGGGCCTCCGAGAGCACAATCGTCTGCGGGAGCCTGTACGGACAGGGAACTATAATCTCGGCGGATGAAACGTCGACCCTCATCGCGACAGCTGCCCATGTTCTGGAGGAGCACGCACG
>CACZQP010000036.1 GCA_902783385.1 uncultured Lachnospiraceae bacterium
CGGCGCGGGGAGCGTCGTGACAAAGGACGTTCCCGCGGGTGAGATCTGGGCGGGGAACCCAGCCGCAAAGCTCCGCTGAACTTCCGCCATTATTTGCTATTCATCTTCCATGTATCAGCCCGTTTTGGCAGAAAACAAAGGAATATAAAGCGTATTATTCAGACAGCATAAGCCAGCAGCGCTCCGCGAGAGGTATCTCCGGGGCGCTGTTTTTATGCAGTGATACGGCATATATATACATAATAAACATAGAATTCATCTATGGCCCCAATAAAAATTATGTATTGGACGCTGTGAGAAACAGACCGATATAATTCCCGTGTAAAAAGGCACAATGACCGGGCAAAACCGGCCGTGACAAATGTATAGGAGGGAAAACCTACATGAAGAAAAAACTCTTTGCAGTCATTCTTACCGCAGCTATGGCGATGGGCCTTGTAGCATGCGGCGGCGGTGCGGCGGCTCCGGCAGCTCCGGCGGCGGCTCCTGCAGCTTCCCAGGAAGCAGCAGCTCCTGCGGCATCTGAGGCAGCTCCTGCTGAGGCGGCATCCGAAGCAGCTCCGGCTTCCGAGCGCAATCTGGATCTGATCTGGGGCGGCACAAGCGCTTCCTCGGGCTATTATGCACTGAACGTCGCGGTCTGCGATATCATCAACAGCTATGTTGACGGCGTACATGTCACCCTGATGGAGACCGGCGGAACCGTTGATGACTACAAGCTGATGATGGCCGGCGAAGCTTCCTTTGCACAGACATCCAACGTCAACGAGTACTGCCTGCAGAATGACACCGGCATCTACGAGGGCTTCGGCTACACAGACAGCTATGATATGTGCTTCTTCGTTCCCCAGGCATATCGCTTCGTCGTCACGAAGGACAGCGGCATCACGAGCCTTTCCGAGCTCCAGGGCAAGAAGTACAATGCAGGCCTTTCCGGCTCCTCCTCCGAGATGGAGTCCATGAACATCCTCGGCGCCATCGGCGTTGAGCCCGACTGGTTCCCGGCGAGCACGGCGGATGCGATCGATGCAATCTCCAACAGACAGTGCATCGGCCTGACGAAGTCCGGCACGTACCTTTCCACCGACTCCACTCTGACGAACCTTCAGTCCTCGGTTGACCTGCAGTTCCTTTCCTTCTCGGACGAGGAGGTTGCAAAGGTCCAGGAGCAGTATCCCTACTATGGCTTTGAGACTGTCGACTGCAGCATGTACGGCGAAGGCTATGACTATGAGACCCAGACCTACTGCTCACGCCTCGGCTTCTCCGCTGCAAAGGATCTGCCGGAAGATGTTGTCTATGATATCGTAAAGGCGATCGACGAGCACCTTGACGAGATCCGCGCCGCTTATCCCGGCATCGTAGAGGATCCCATCGCGTTTACCGTCGACGAGAACTCCATTTCCAAGATCCATCCCGGCGTAGTCAAGTACGCGGAAGAGAGAGGTCTGACGGTTCCGGAGAACAGAAAGTAATTTCCGGTTTCGGATAACTGGATCGGCTCTTCAAAAGAGAATCATTTAAAACCTTCAGGGAGCTGTCACAATCTGTACAGCTCCCTGTTTTGTCTAACACTCCGGCGCCGGCCGGCGCATCGGGAAAGATACTTACCACTTGAAATTGAAAGGGAGAAAACATGTCTGAACATGAAAACATCCTGGAGGCGGAGAAGGAACTGACACCCAAGAGAGTTCCCTTAAAAGACCGCACAACACTCCAGAAAATCGTCTACATTCTCTCGGTTGGCTTCGCACTGTTCTTTATTTACACCGCTTTCAAAGGTCCGTTCGTCAGTACCGTGCAGCGCGGCTTCCATGTCTGCGGCGGCCTGATTATCTGGGCGCTGTCCGACCTTGCGAAAAAAGACAATAAAAAGTACCTGAAGGTGATCGACGCCGCTATGGTCGCGATCCTTTCCGTCACGATGGTCTACTACCTGATCGCCGGCAAGAAAGTCCTGATGCCGACCTTCAAGATGACGACGCCGCTCTTTATTCTTTCGATCCTCTTTATGATCTGCGTCATGGAGGCAGCGCGGCGCACGATCGGCATCGCGGTCCCGATCCTTTCCTTCATCGGCATTGCCTATGCGCTCTGGGGCAAATACATTCCCGGAACCTTCGGCCACACGGGCTTTAAGTTCACGCGTGTTATGGAATACCTCGCCTACACGGACCGCGGTATCCTGGGCAGCGTCACAGGCATTTCTGCGACGATCATCGCAACTTTCTGCATTTTCGGTGCGATCCTGTTCGCAACGGGCGGCGGTGAGACCTTCATCAACCTGGCGTCCCTCCTCGCCGGCAATACGGCGGGCGGCGCATCCAAGATGGCTGCGATCGCATCCGGCCTGTTCGGTATGATCTCCGGATCCTCCGCGGCGAACGTCGCGACGACCGGCGCATTTACCATCCCGCTGATGAAGCGGACGGGCTACAGCAACGAGTTCGCGGGCGCTTCGGAGGCTTCCGCATCCTCGGGCGGCCAGATCATGCCGCCGATCATGGGCGCGGGCGCGTTCATCATGGCAGACATGCTGGGCGTCGGCTACAAGGAAATTGCTCTTGCGGCCCTCATCCCGTCGTTCCTGTTCTATTTCGGCGTCATCTGGGGTATCGACTGCTATTCCAGACGATTCCACTACCGCGGCATTCCGAAGGAAGATATGCCGCCTGCAAAGGAGGTCCTCGCACCCCGGAAGCTCCTTCCGGTCTTCCTGCCGATCGGCCTGCTGATCGTGCTGTTCCTGTCCGGCTTCACACCGGTGTTCTGCGCGAGCTATTCGATCCTTGCGGCAGTCGTGCTGTACCTGATCATGAATCCGAAGAACTTAAAGGGTGCGGTCATTGACCTGATCGACGGCCTTGCGGACGGCACGAAGGATATGCTGAGCGTCATTTCGCTGATTGCGTGCTCCCAGATCCTGATCCTGCTGATCTCGGTCACCGGTGTCGGTGTCAAGTTCACAAAGATCATTGTAACGCTGGGCGGCAGCAACATGCTTCTCGCCGGTATCTGTGCTATGATCGCGACGATGATCCTTGGCATGGGCATGCCCACGGTCGCGGCATACATCCTGTCCGCTTCCGTTATCGTACCCGCGCTGGTGCAGATCGGCGTGGAACCGCTCGCGGCGCATTTCTTCGTATTCTACTACGCAATCTTCGCGGGCCTTACGCCTCCGGTCTGCGGCACGGTCTTCGTCGCGGCTGCCATGGCGGACTCCAACTGGGTCAAGACGGCATGGATCGCCATCCAGCTCTCCATCGGCGCATTCCTGGTGCCGTTCATCCTGATCTTCAACCCGGGCATGGTGCTGATCGGAACGCCGGCGGAAATCATCCGGACGACCGTTACCTCGCTCTTTGGTATCTGGGCGCTGGGCAGCGGCTTTATGGGCTTCATGATCCGCGAGATCGGCTGGCCGATCCGCTTCGCGCTGATCGCGGCAGGATGCCTCATGGTGCATCCGGGTATGCTCACCGATATCATCGGTGTCGGCGCGATTATCCTGATCTTCGGCTATCTTGTTGCAACTCGCCACAAAGGTCAGCCGGAGAAGGCCGCTGCTTAAGAAGGCGGCTTACCGACAAGTACATTCAGGGTTCCACAAGAGCGGCGGTTTTCCGCCGCTCTTTTCGCGTGTGCGCGGCGCTCTCGCTCCGCAAAAAAACGCAGCCGCCTCCCCGGCAGCACACATATGTACTCCGCGCGGCGCTCTCGCTCCGCAAAAAACGCAGCGGTACATAATGCCGCAAAGTACGCGGCATAAGTACCGGCGTTTTTTGAGGCGCGCTTCGA
>CACZQP010000037.1 GCA_902783385.1 uncultured Lachnospiraceae bacterium
GGACCGTATCTACGCCGGATGGGAGGAAAAGAAATATTTCCACGCCGAGGTTGATGAGACCAAAAAGCCCTTTACCATCGTGATCCCACCGCCAAATATCACAGGTAAGCTCCACATGGGCCATGCCTTTGATCAGACTCTGCAGGACATCCTCATCAGATGGAAGAGAATGCAGGGCTACAATGCCCTCTGGCAGCCGGGAACGGACCACGCCAGCATTGCCACTGAGGTCCGCATCACCGATGAACTCAAGAAGCAGGGCATAGACAAGAGAGAGCTTGGCAGGGAGAAATTCCTGGAGAAAGCCTGGGAGTGGAAAAAAGAGTACGGCGGAACAATAGTGTCACAGCTTAAAAAGCTGGGCTCCTCCTGCGACTGGGACAGAGAGCGCTTCACCATGGACGAGGGCTGTAACGAGGCGGTTACAGAGGTCTTTGTCAAGATGCACAAGAAGGGCTACATATACAAGGGAAGCAGGATCATCAACTGGTGTCCTGTATGCAAGACCTCCATTTCGGATGCCGAGGTTGAGTATCAGGAGCAGGCCGGCCACCTTTGGCACATCAAGTATCCTCTTATTAATGAAGACGGCTCTGTTTCAGATACAGAGTTTATTGAGTTTGCCACAACCCGTCCCGAGACAATGCTGGGCGATACAGCAGTGGCAGTCAACCCCAATGACGACAGATACAAGAGCTTCAGGGGCAGAAAGGTTCTTTTGCCTATAGTAGGAAGAGAGCTTCCTATCGTAGAAGATGAGTATGTAGATATGGAGTTTGGTACCGGTGTGGTTAAGATCACTCCGGCCCACGACCCCAACGACTTTGAGGTCGGAAAGCGCCACAACCTTCCCGAGGTCAATGTGCTCAACGATGACGCCACGATAAATGCCAACGGCGGCAAGTTTGAGGGCATGGACAGATATGAATGCAGAGAGGCCATAGTAAAAGAGCTGGATGAGATGGGACTTCTTGTGGAGATAGAGGATTACTCACACAACGTTGGAACCCATGACCGCTGCAAGACTACCGTAGAGCCCATGATCAAGGCACAGTGGTTCGTAAGAATGGACGAACTCATAAAGCCCGCAGTCAAGGCTGTAAAAGAGGGTGAGATCAAGCTTATACCTCCCAGAATGGACAAGCTGTATTACAACTGGACAGACAATATCAGAGACTGGTGCATATCAAGACAGCTCTGGTGGGGACACAGAATCCCCGCATATTACTGTGATCACTGCGGCCACACGGTGGTCGCCGACCGGATGCCGGATAAGTGCCCCGAGTGCGGCTCTGCGTCCTTTACACAGGACGAGGATACGCTGGATACATGGTTTTCATCCGCACTCTGGCCGTTTTCGACGCTCGGCTGGCCCGAGGAGACGGAGGACCTGAAGTATTTCTATCCGACGGACGTGCTGGTGACGGGATACGACATCATTTTCTTCTGGGTCATCCGCATGATCTTCTCCGGCTACGAGCAGATGGGCAAAAAGCCCTTCCACACGGTGCTCTTCCACGGCCTGGTGCGCGATGCGCAGGGGCGCAAGATGAGCAAGTCGCTTGGCAACGGCATCGATCCGCTGGAGATCATCGAAAAGTACGGCGCGGATGCGCTGCGCATGACGCTTGTCACCGGAAATGCGCCCGGCAACGACATGCGCTTTTACATGGAGCGCGTGGAGGCAAACCGCAATTTTGCAAATAAGATCTGGAACGCGACGCGCTTTATCCTGATGAACATGCCGGAGGACTACGTGTACGCGGAGGAAATGCCGGCAGGCCTTGCCGCGGAGGACAAGTGGATCCTCTCAAAGCTCAACGCGGTCGTGCGCGATGTCACGGACAACATGGAAAAATATGAGCTGGGCGTAGCGGTCCAGAAGGTGTATGACTTTATCTGGGGCGAATTCTGCGACTGGTATATCGAGATGGTGAAGTCAAGGCTTTACCTGACGGATGACGCGCAGAGCAAAAATGCGGCGCTGTGGACGCTGCAGACGGTCCTGACCGGGAGCCTGAAGCTCCTGCATCCCTACATGCCGTTCAGAACGGAGGAGATCTTCTGCACGATCCAGGACAAAGAGGAGACGATCATGCGCTCCGCATGGCCCACCTGGCGCGAGGATTTTGATTTCCGCAAGGAAGAGAAGGAGATCGAAATGCTGAAGGAAGCCGTCGGAAAGATCCGCGTCCTTCGGAGTGAGAGAAACGTTCCGCCCTCGAGAAAGATGCATGTGGAAGCTGTCAGCGCGGACGATGAGGTGCGCCGGATCTTTGAGGAGAATACGCTGTTCTTCAACGCGCTCGCGGGTGCGTCCGAGACCGTGACCGCCGCGGAAGGCGCAGACATTCCGGAGGGCGCGCTGTCCGTCGTCCTGCCGTTTGCGACGCTCTATATCCCGATGGCGGACATGATGGATCTCGCCGCGGAGAAGGAGCGCCTCGAAAAGGAAGAAAAGCGCCTCGTCGGCGAGCTGAAGCGGAGCGAGGGGATGCTCTCCAATGCGCGCTTTCTGGAGAAGGCTCCGGCCGACAAGATCGAGGCGGAGAAGGAAAAGCAGAGAAACTACGAGCAGCAGCTCGCCGGCGTCCGCAAGGAGCTGGAGCAGCTCGTCAGGCTGGCCGTGCAGTAAGGCGGGGCACCCTGCTGCATGAAAAAAGGGATTCGCTTTCTGCTCTATACATTGTGTATCGCCTTCCCGGTGCTGCTGTTTTTCAGCGCACGATGGTTTTTTGCGACGTGGAGCAAGGTCACCGTCAGTGAGGTGATCTTTCACCTCGCGACATCCCTGAAGGGGACTTCACACAGCATGCTCCGGCAGTACGCGCTCTCGTGCGCGCTGCCGGCGCTTCTTGTTCTTGCAGTGCTTTTGTTCGTCTCTTTTCGCACGGCGCTTTCGGGAAAAAAGACAAGGTGCATCATCATGGCGCTTATGGCTGCGCTGTTTTTCTTTGATATCGCCTATCTTTTCAATGGACTGGACGCCGGGGAGTATATCCGCGCCCACATGGACCGCTCGGTGTTCGTGGAGCAGCAGTACGTCGACCCGAAGGATGTCGCGCTTAGCTTCCCGGAAAAAAGGAGAAATCTCATCTATATCTATCTGGAGTCCATGGAGACGACCTTTGCGGATCCCGGTAACGGCGGTGCATTTCCGAAGAACGTGATCCCGGAGCTCACAGAGCTGGCACAGGAGAACGAGGATTTCTCCGGCGATGGTGCGGCGCTGGAGGGCGGCTACTCCATGCCGGGAACCGACTGGACGATGGGCGGCATGTTCGCGCAGACGTCGGGGCTTCCGCTTCTGATCCCCATCGATATCAACGCGATGTCCACGCAGAGCGTGTTCTTTCCCGGCATCGTGACGCTCGGGGACATTCTGCATGACAACGGGTACCGGCAGGTTCTGCTTTTGGGGTCCGATGCGGTGTTCGGCGGGCGCGAGGTGTATTTCACGAGCCACGGCGGCTACGAGATGGTCGATTATCCGTACGCGATCGAGCAGGGCTGGATCCCGGAGAGCTACAACGTCTGGTGGGGATACGAGGACGAAAAGCTCTTTGCGTTTGCAAAGAAGATGCTTCTGGAGCTTTCCGCTTCAGACGAGCCGTTCAACCTGACCTTCCTGACGACGGATACCCATTTTGAGGACGGCTATATCTGCCGGCTCTGCGGGGATGAATTCGGCGACAACCAGTATGCGAACGCCTACGCGTGCTCCAGCAGGCAGGTGATGGAGTTCGTGCGGTGGGTGCAGGAGCAGGATTTCTACGAGGACACGACGATCGTCCTGTGCGGCGATCACCCCACCATGGATGCGGATTTCTGCCAGGACGTCGATGGGGACTATGTGCGCAGGACCTACACCTGCTATATCAACAGCGCATCTGCCTGCGCGGATCCCGCAAGGCGCAGGACCTTTACGACCTTTGACGATTTCCCGACGACGCTGGCTGCCATGGGCGTCACGATCCCGGGCGAGAGGCTCGGCCTCGGGACGAATCTTTTTTCCGGGGAGCCGACGCTTTCCGAGACGTACGGAACGCAGTACATGGAGAGCGAGATCAGCAAGCGCTCGGATTTTGTAAATGCGCTTTCGCATATCGATCTGCAGTCGGAGGCGCTCCTTGAGGAACAGGCGCTCGAATCACAGCCGGGTGCGGACACCGTCGTCGAGGTCGATGAGGGCGCTTCGATCACCCTCACGGTGTCGGGGATCCGCAATATGATCGAGCAGGTCAGAAAGGTGGAGGCGGAGTACTATCGGGACGGCGACGTCTCGACGAAGCGCACGGTTCCGCTCAAAGAGTCGCAGGGCGGCGTATATACGCTCGAGATCCCCTGGGAGGAGATCGACCCGGAGGACGAAGACATCAATGTGTATGTGACAGGTGCGCTGGGAAGCCGTTACCAGGTCTTTGGCCAGAACGGCGACGTGCGCGTGAAGGAAGAGGTGCTGACGGATTACTTAAAGCACCTGGACGACATTCTCTCAGCGGACGAAGCGGGACGGTATACGGTGCTTACTGCGGTCCGCAAGAATATCACGAGCAAGCTCACACAGGAAGAAGCGCTCGCGCTCTCGGGGCTGGGAGGCGGTATTAAGACTCTGTTCAGCAGGAGCGAAAACATCAGCTTCTGTGCGGAGATCACGAGGGACGCCGTGAGAGAGTCGGCGGGAGAGGAAGCCGTGACGCAAAGCGGCACGGTCCCTGCGCCGGATGGCCCGATGCAGTATGTCCTGGAGAGCGACTGGCGCGGAGGCCTTCATTCGATCCGCATAGGAGACAGGGAATATATGCTGGAGAAGCAGGGCATCTATTTTGTCCTGTGGGACGGTGTGAGAGGGAAGGCCGCGGATGCCGTCGGCTTTGACCTCATCAACGGCGAGACGGTGCGGAGGCTGTATTACTGATGAAGCGCCGGGGGAGACTGCTGACTGCGCAGATCATATTGAGCGCCGTGCTTTTCTGCGGCGCTGCGCTTTTTTTATATGCGTTCCGATGGGCGGAAAACAACAGGGACCTGGGACTGTGGTACTATCTTTCCAGGGGCAGCATCCGCCAGTATGCGGCGCTCTGCTATCACTGCATTCCCGCCGCCGTCTTCCTCACATTTGCGGCCGGGGCAGCCTTTCTGCTCCTGCGGAGCCGGATAACAGGGAGAGGCCGCAGGATCGCGGCACGCATCCTGACGCTCTCTGCCGTCCTCCTGACCGCCGCTGCCGCCTGCGCGGCGTATCCGCGGATGAGCGAGGAGAGAGCGATCCTGCGCCTCCGCGGCGAGATCGCCCGCGAAGGGTGCATCATGCATGCGGCGGGCGGAATAGTGGATGCATCGGGCACAGTTTTCAGTTATACGAACAGCTCCCAGGCGCTTCACGCGACGGTTGCGGCAGGCAGACGCTTCATCGAGCTGGATATGGCGCTCACCACGGACGGGGTCCCGGTCATGACACATGAGTGGGAAAACCTTACGCTCGACGGCAGGAAGGTCGAAGGCCCCGTTTCGGCTGAGGAGTTTTCCCGCGCAAAAGTCGCGGGAGTTTTTGACACGATGACGCTGCAGGATGTACTGGCCGTCATGCGGGAGCATCCGAAGCTTACCATCGTCACCGACGCGCGCGGGGATACGCAGGCAATCTGTGAGGCGATCCTGCGCGAGCGGGACGGGAGGGAGCTCGCGGAGCGCTTTATCGTCCAGATCTATCATGAGGCGCAGTACGAAGAGGTGTACGGCGCAGGCTTCCGAAGGATCATCTACACGCTGTACGACGCGGAACCGCAGGAGCTCGCCATCGACCGCCTCCGCAATATGACGCGCAGATGCAACCTCACGGGACTAACCTTCTGGGAGGACTGGACGGAGAATCCGAGCTTTTATGACAATGGTGTCACTTCTTTTGGCGTGCCCCTGTATGTTCACACCGTCAACGACAGGGAGAGGATGGCACAGCTGAAGGAAAGAGGCATCACAGCGTTTTATACCGATCTGGTCAATTGACCGCCGCGGTCTATTTCCTGGCCGCGTTTTCTTTTTTTTCAAAGATTTAATACATTTCCCGAGGCAATGTGTGGTATGCTTGTAAGGGCAGAAAGCTGATAAAAGAACGGTTTACAGCTATTCTTTGGTTGTTTTGCGCCGCCTGCGCCACATGATGGGGGCAGGGCGGCTTCGGGTGACAATATGTTGAATTTTGAAGAAGAACTGAAGAAATTTCAGCCGAGTCTGGAGATCGAGGACGTTCAGGACGCCATCTACAACCAGGACCTGGTCGATATGTCTGATATCATGGTCAAAATGGTCAAGGACGGCCTGGACCCGACGAAATACTACAAGGCAAACATGACCATTCCCAAGCTGTAAGAGACCGTTCTTATCCGGAAGGTGCCGCCCCGGCGGCGTAAAACAGAATATCGGAGCGGTTTATGTATTGTTATCAATGCGGTTATGAACTGAATCCTGCGAAGAACACCTGCCCGCAGTGCGGCGCGGATGTATCGCAGTATAAGCATATCGTATATTTTTCCAATCATTATTATAATGAGGGACTGGAGAAGGCAAAGGCGAGGAACCTGAGCGGTGCGGTGGCATCGCTCCGTCAGTCGCTGCGCTTTTATAAAGAAAACATCGACGCGAGAAACCTGCTGGGCCTGATTTATTTTGAGCTCGGGGAGATCGCGCCCGCACTGTGCGAGTGGGTCATCAGCAGCAACATAAAGGAGCAGGACAACCTGGCCGCGGACTACATCGCGCTTCTAAAAAACAACCAGAACAAGCTCGACAATATCAACCAGACCGTCAAGAAATACAATCAGTCGCTGGACTACTGCGACCAGGGGAGCCTGGACCTCGCGGTGATCCAGCTGCGGAAGGCGCTTTCCGTCAATCCGCGGTTCCTTCGTGCAAGGCAGCTCCTTGCCCTGCTGTACATGAACGCGAAGGATTACGCGGGAGCGGCGCGGGAGCTCGGCAAATGCCACAGCATCGACGGGGGTAACACGACGACGCTCCGGTATATCAAGGAGGTCGAACAGTTCTCCGGCGGTGAGAACACCGTGACCTACGGCGTGCGGAAAGGGACTTCGCCGAAGGAGGAGTCCGTCACCTACACGAGCGGAAATGAGACGATCATACAGCCTGCGGGACGGGGGAGCTTCGGGATGGACACCGGCTTTTTCCCCGGCGGTCTCATACATCTTGCGATCGGCGCCCTGATCGGCGCGGCAGTCGTCGGCTTCCTTGTGATGCCCGCCCGCATCCAATCGGCGCGCGCGCTTGCCGCGCAGCAGATCCGCACGATCAGTGAGCAGGCGGATGCGCGCAACACGCAGATCGCCGAAAAAGAGCGGACTATCGAATCCCTGAACGAGGAGAACGAGGCGCTGCGCACGCAGCTTGCGGCCTTTACCTCGAGCGAGGGCGACACGGATATCGAAGTCCTCTTAAAGCAGGCGGCGGCGCGTTACCTGAATGATCCGTCGGATACAGACTCGGTGCTGGAGCCCTTTACGCAGATCGATCCCGTGCAGATGAGAGCCATGGAATCGGAGCCGTTAAAGGACCTGTACGAGGCGCTTTCGCAGCGGCTGCGCATGCCGCTTCGGACTTATTATTACGATCTCGGTCTCGCGGCGCTGGAGGCGGAGACACCGGATATCGATGCGGCGGTGAAGAACCTTGAGGCCTCGTGGACTTATACAAGAGAGGGAGACGAGGGCTTTACGTCCAACATATTCTATCTGGCGGAGGCCTACTACCGCCAGTACGCGACGGCGCAGGCGGCGGCCCGCGAGGAGCTGACGGATCACCTGATCGCGGCGAGAGCGTTTTTCCGCGATGTGGTGAATCTCCATCCGCTCTCGCAGCACGTGGAAGATGCACAGAACAGATTGAATGACATTGCCGCTCTCGGGGTGATCCTCGACGGCTGAACACCACAGGGACAACTATGATTGTATTTTCCGGAACAGAATTCATATTTCGCTTTTTGCCCGTCTTTCTGGTCGTCTATTATCTGACGCCGGCGAGGCACAGAGATATTACGCTCCTTTTGGGGAGCATCTTTGTCTATGCGACGGTGGACATCAGGTACCTGCTGCTTTTGCTTGCGCTCACGGCAATCAACTATTATCTCGGAGAGCGGATCCTGGCGGGAAGGAGCGGCGCGCCCGCTGCCGCGCAGCCGGAGAGAGTGCAGCCGGAGAGTGAGCAGCTGGAACGGGTGCGGGAGCTTTTCCGAAGCGGCATCCGGTCCGAAGTGAGCGCTGACCCCAGCCCGCGGGAACAGGAGACCGGCCCCGCTTTTGCGCCGGAGCATGAGGCCGCGGACGGGGGTACGACCGGCGAGATCATCTTCCACGACATCTTTGCCGAGGAGGAAGCTGCCGGCAAGGAGAGAGAGAAGGCGGCCTTTGCGGAGGCGAAGGCGCACCTGATGGAGAGCCTTGCCGCAAAGGAAAAGAAAAAGCCCGCCGCGGAGAAGCCGGCGGAGAGGAAAAGGCCGGAAAAGCGCGAGACAGGAAACGTCCCTGCCGCGCAGCTCGCGGGAAGGACGGCGCTGCTTCTTGCGGTCGTAATCGATGTCGCTTCGCTCATTCTCTGCAAATATCTTGCGCTGAAAGTGCAGAGCTTTATCCTGCCGCTCGGCATGTCCTTTTACATTTTCAAGATGATATCCTACCAGGCCGACCTGTACCGGGGCGTGATCACACACCGGCCGGGCTTTGTGCGGACGGCCGCATACTTTACCATGTTCCCGCAGATCACGCAGGGACCGATCATGCGCTATGGCGAAGGGGAATTCGATTCGGAAAAGCCGCGCAGGGTGAGTGCGTTCTCAATCGAAAACGGCGTCGTGTTCTTCGTGATCGGCCTCTCCTTCAAGGTCCTTTTGGCGGACCGGCTCGGGATCCTCTGGAACGAGATCGCCAAGATCGGTTACGAGAGCATCTCAACGCCGCTCGCGTGGATGGGCGCCTTCTGCTACTCCTTCCAGCTGTATTTTGACTTCTGGGGCTATTCCCTGATGGCGGGGGGACTCGGCCTGATGCTGGGCTTTCCTTTCATCATGGACTTCCGGCACCCGTACCTCGCGGACGGGATCGCGGACTTTTACCGGCGCTGGCACTTAACGCTCGGAAACTGGTTCCGGGACTACGTCTACATTCCGATGGGCGGCAGCAGGAAGGGCGCTTTGCGCACGATCCTGAACCTCCTTATCGTATGGGGACTGACGGGACTCTGGCACGGCGGCACGCTCAACTTTATCATCTGGGGCTTTGTCCTCGGCGTTCTCATCATTCTCGAAAAATTCCTGTTAAAGGGCGCGATGCGCGCGCACCCGGCGATCGGGCACTTCCACGTGTGGTTTTTCATCCCGCTGACCTGGGTCATCTTTGCGATCGACGACCTGAAGGACCTCGGCATGTACTTCACGCGGCTCTTCCCCTTCTTCGGGACGGGGGTCGCAGTCAACCATCTTGACTTCTGGCCGTACCTGAAGCTCTACCTGCCGTATTTTGTCGCTGCGGCGCTCCTGAGCGCCATGTCGCAGATCTTTATCCGGACGGTCCGGAACAGGCGGAATCCAATTGTGCTCCTCCTGCTCCTTGTTCTGTTCTGGGTCTGCGTGTATTACATGGTGACGACGGCGGGCAACGCATTTATGTATTTCAGTTTCTGACGGAAGGAACGGAATCGTATGAAGAAATTTTTGAGACGACTGAAACAGATGCCGCTCTTTATCCTGCTTTTGTTTTCTACGGGACTTCTCAGCCTGACCGCGTATGCGGGGAAGGACAAGCAGTACGGGGAGTACGAGACGGATCCTGTGAGCGAGCCCTTCTGCGCCGTGGTGTTTCAGGGGCTGAAGGACGGAATCTACCCGTGGGATATTCTCACGGGGCGCGTCCGCACGAACGAGACGGAGGAGCACCTGGAGGCGCTGCTCTCACAGCTTGATGCGGAGGGGGCCGGTACGGCAGCCGCGCCGAAGGTGACGGACAACAGAGATACCTCCCCGGTACAGGAGGAAACTACGGAGCCGGAGGAGCACGCCGATACGACACAGCCCGGCGGACAGGAGGAAGAAGCGCAGCAGGAGAGCACGAGTCCTGTGGAGCGGATCCCGGATGCAGAGACGTGGGAAGAGGATGAATACGGGAGCCTTGTCGATCCGGATAATCCGACGCACCTTCTCGCAGACTCCATGCCGGAGAATGTCAATCACAAGGTCATGCCCGCCGTCGACTACGGTGTGGCGAACAGGCAGTACATGGTCGCAGACGACACGGTGTTCAACACGGACAAGGCCGGCCTTTTCGCGCAGAACGGAGAGTACTACACCTTCCGCGAGGTGAACGACGTTTACTTCTCCGACGCGCTTGTCATCGGAGATTCGAGGACCGTGGGCCTCAGGGAGTACGGGGACCTGCGGCCGTACGCGTCCGTTCTCGCCAAGGAATCGCTGAATGTCTACAACCTGTTCACGAAGACGCTGGATTTTACGACGCCGGACGGCACGTTTGAGACGACGACGCTCCTGGATCTTCTGCTCTCCAAGCAGTACCGGAAAGTCTACCTGTCCGTGGGCATCAATGAACTCGGCATTCCGGACACGCAGACCTTCTACCAGAAATACAGGGAGGCGCTCGGCGTGATCCGCCAGCTTCAGCCGGATGCGATCATTTACATTCAGGGGATCATGCACGTCTCGAAGCAGCGCTCCTCCACGGACAAGATCTTCAACAACACCTGCATCGTGCAGCGCAACACCGCGATCGCTTCGCTCGCGAACGGACATGACATTTTCTATCTTGACATGAATCCGGAGTTCTGCGACGAGAACGGCGATCTGTATCCCGAGCTTTCCGCGGACGGCATTCACCTGAAGGCCTCCGCCTATTCGAAGTGGCACGAATTCCTGCTGGCCAATGCGATCTACCGCGACGAGGACGACTATCTCGGGACGGGACCGATCGAGGAGGGCGTGAAGATCCCCGGCGTCACGGTCCCGCTGGAAGAAGAGGGCGGCGAAGAGACCGGGGAAGAGGAGGACTGACACACCATGCGCGAGATGGTCTTCAAAATGGAAAGAGAAGGACTGCTTGCGGAGGGAGATATGGTCACGGTCTCCGAGGGCGAGCTGCCCGGCAGCTATTATTATGTCATTGAACCCGCGTATGCCATGAGCGGCAACGTGGAGCCTTCCGCGCGTCTTGCCGCGCGGAGCGGAAAGGTAAAGAGCATCACGCGCAACGAGCGAGGATTCTATGTGACCGCGGAGTTTCCGGATGAAGAGTAAGATGCCCGCAAAAAATATGATGCTCCTGCTGATGACGGCCTTCATCTGGGGGACGACCTTTGTCATGCAGCGGCTGGGCGCGGAGCATGTCGGCGCGTTCACCTTTAACGGGGCGCGCTTTGCGGTCGGTGCGGCCGTGCTCCTTCCTGCGGCCTTTTTTTATGAAAACAGAATTCGAAAGACGGACGAAAATCCTGCGGCTGCGGAGAGAAGAAGACGCGTCACGCTCAGGGCGGGCCTTGCCTGCGGCATCTGCATGTGGGCGGCTTCGGGACTCCAGCAGATGGCGATCCCATTGACGGAGGTCGGCAAAGCGGGATTTCTCACGGCGCTTTACATCGTGATGGTCCCGGTGTTTCATTTCTTCCTGTTCCGCACATCAAACGGCCGCACATGGGCGGGCGTTGCACTCTCGCTTGCCGGGTTGTACCTCCTGAGCATGCAGGAGGGACTGACGCTGGAAAAAGCGGATATCCTGCTGCTCCTGTGCGCCATGATCTTTGCAATCCATATCCTGACGGTGGACCGCCTCGGCGGCGAGGCGAACGGTGTCGGGATCTCCTGCCTGCAGTTTGCGGTGGCGGCACTGCTTTCCTTTGCGGTGGCCTTTGCGTTCGAATCGCCGGATACGGCTTCGATTCGGACGGCGCTTGTCCCGATCGCGTATGCGGGAATCTTATCCTGCGGCGTCGCCTATACCTTTCAGATCCTCGGGCAAAAGAACGCCGATCCCGCGATCGCGTCTCTGATCCTGTCGCTGGAGTCCGTCATATCGGCGGCGGGAGGTTTTTTCGTGCTGGGACAGAGCCTCTCCCCGCGGGAGATTGCCGGATGTGCGCTGATGTTTCTCGCTGTCGTGATCGTGCAGCTTCCGGAAAAAGCGGAAGCGGGGACATTGTCCTGTGAGACGGGACAGGAGACATAAGATGCGGAAGGGACAACGCGGAAAACTTCATCGCATCCCGGTCCTTGCGCTTCTTCTGGCGCTTGTTCTGGTCATGGCAGGCTGCGGGAAGAGTGAGAGCGGCCAGCTTCTTAAGACGGCGGATGACGCGCCTAAGGCGCGTGAC
>CACZQP010000038.1 GCA_902783385.1 uncultured Lachnospiraceae bacterium
GCGACAGCGGAATCCTAAGTGTCGGCGAAGATATTGAACATACGGCGCTCGCCGCCATGGAGCAGGTCGTCGATGACAGCACCGAGATCTTAAGCGTCTACTACGGCGAAGACGTCACGGAGGAGCAGGCTGAGAGCTTCAGAAAAGATCTTTCAAAACGTTTCCCTGACCTGGACATCGAGCTGCAGTCAGGCGGACAGCCGATCTATTATTACATTCTCTCCGCTGAGTAACGGGTGACATTACGAAAAATTCACCTCCGGGCGGTGCCTCTCCCCTTACGGAGCTGAAGGGCATCGGCGAAAAAACAGCTAAAGCATTCGAAAAGATGGGGATCCGCACTACGAGGGATCTCCTTCTTCACTATCCGCGCGGATATGACTTCCTGACACCGGTAAAGCCTGTATCGGAAACAGCGGCCGGGGAAGTCTGCGCCGTGCGTCTTATGATCGTCGGGCAGGGAGCATCCGTGAGAGCACGGGGGCGTTCCATCACGCATTTTAAGGCTGCAGACGAGACGGGCGAGCTGCGCCTGACCTATTTCAACATGCCTTATCTGCGCAGCAGTCTTAAGCCCCGCACAGTCCATGTGTTCCGTGGAATCATGAAGGTTTCCTTAAGGGGACTGCGCTATATGGAACAGCCGCAGATTTACAGTGATGAGAGCTATGAAGCGCTCTCCGGGACGTTCCAGCCCCGTTACCCGCTCGCAGCGGGTATCAGCAACAAGACCATCTCCGGTGCCATCAAAAAGATCCTGACAAAGGACTATGAAGAGGCGGATTATCTTAAGACGGATGAGCTGCAGAGTCTGTCGCTGATCCCGTCGGCGGAAGCGACGAGAAGGATCCATTTTCCCGGGAGTGAAGCGGATATCCGCGCAGCGCGCGACCGCAAGGTCTTCGACGAGTTCTTTTTCTTTATTTATGCCCTGAAATCGGAAAAAGAAAAGATCCGGACTCTCGTCAACCGGGATCCGCTGATCCAGGTTGCAGAGACGCGGCGGCTCATCGAGGCGCTGCCCTATGAGCTGACCCCCGACCAGAAAAAGGCGTGGGAGGACATCCGCACGGATCTGTGCAGCGACCGCGTCATGAACCGCCTGCTGCAGGGCGATGTCGGCTCCGGAAAGACGATCCTGGCCTTCCTTTCCCTGATCATGTGCGCAGCATGCGGCAGGCAGGGCGCCCTGATGGCGCCCACAGAAGTGCTGGCCAGACAGCATATGGAGGGTCTGACAAAGCTCCTTGAGGCGCATCAGCTGCCGTTTCGTGCCGTCCTTTTGACCGGCTCCCTGCCGGCTTCTGAAAAGCGCGCCGCGCGCGCCGTGATTGCATCGGGAGAGGCCGATATCGTGATCGGGACGCATGCCCTGATCCAGGAGAGCGTCTCCTTTGTGCGCCTGGGACTTGTGATCACCGATGAGCAGCACAGATTCGGCGTGCGGCAGCGTGAATCACTCGCCGGCAAGGGGGAGGAGGTCCCTGTCCTTGTCATGAGCGCTACGCCGATTCCGCGCACACTCGCGATTATCCTGTACGGCGATCTGGACATATCGATCCTGAAAACGATGCCTGCCATGCGCCTTCCCATCAAGAACCTGGCTATGGCGCAGTCCCAGAGGGACAGGGCTTTCCGTTTCCTTATGAAGCGGGTCGAGGCCGGAGAGCAGGCCTATATCATCTGTCCTTCGATCGAGGAGGGAGAGCTTTTAGATGTCGTCAATGTCACGGACTACGCGCAGGCGCTGAAAGAAGTCCTGCCGCCTTCCATCCGCATCGGGACTCTGACCGGCCGGATGAAAGCTGCGGAAAAGACAAGCGTGATGACGTCCTTTTCCGAGCACAGGATAGATGTCCTGGTGGCCACCACAGTCGTGGAGGTCGGCATCAATGTGCCCAATGCCACGCTGATCATGATCGAGAACGCGGAGCGTTTCGGACTCTCGCAGCTCCATCAGCTTCGCGGGAGAGTCGGAAGAGGAAATCTGCAGAGCTACTGCATTTTCCTGTACAACGATAAAGACGCCAGGCAAAAGCCAAAGCGTCTTGAGATCCTGGAGAAGACGACCGACGGCTTTGTGATTGCGGAGGAAGACTTAAAGCTCCGCGGCCCCGGTGATTTCTTCGGCGTCCGCCAGAGCGGCGAGCTCGGGTTTGTTCTTGCGGATATCTACGAGGACGCAGACGTGCTGAGGAAAGCGGCAGCATGTGCCGAAAGACATCTGAAGGCGGGAGATAGCCCGGATCCCGCTCTCGGAAAAGCAGTTGACTTTAGAAGTATATAAATAGATAATATGATAAGCTGCAACGCAATATGTTGTGGCTTTTTCATCGTGAGACCCAGAAATAAGAAACGCCGCCTGGCGGCGCGGAGATTAATCTATGAGAAAAGTTGCCATAATCACTGACAGCAACAGCGGGATCACACAGGCGGAGTCGAAGAAGATTGGCATCTCTGTTGTGCCGATGCCGTTTATGATCGGATCCAAGACATATTATGAGGATATCAACTTAAGCCGTGAAAAGTTCTTCCGGAAGATGGCAAAGGACGAACAGATCCTGACGAGCCAGCCTGCGCCGACCGAAGTCCTGAAGGTCTGGGACAAGGCGCTGAAGGATTTTGAAGAGATCCTTTATATCCCGATGAGCAGCGGGCTCTCCGGCTCCTGCCAGAGTGCCATGATGCTGGCAAGCGATTATGACGGAAGAGTGCAGGTCGTCAATAACCAGCGTATATCCGTGACGCAGAAGAGATCCTGCCTCGATGCCATGGAGCTTGCGGAACGGGGCATGAACGCCGCGGAGATCCGCAGGGTGCTGGAGCAGACGAAGTTTGACGCCAGCATCTATATTACGCTGGAGACGCTGCAGTACCTGAAAAAAGGCGGCAGAATCACGCCTGCTGCCGCAGCGATCGGTTCCCTGCTGCGCATTAAGCCTGTCCTGCAGATCAAGGGAGAAAAGCTGGATGCCTTTGCCAAGGCGCGCACCATGTCCCAGGCGAAGACGACAATGATTACCGCGATGAAAAATGACATACAGAACCTGTACGGCGGGCTGGAGAGCAAGGATGTGTGGCTCTATGCCGTCGACGCACAGTATCCCGAGGGGATCGCACTGTTCCAGCAGGAGATCGAGACGTCGTTTCCAGGCTATTTCGTGGAGCACGACAATCTCTCCCTGAGCGTCTGCTGCCACATCGGCCCGGAGGCTCTAGCGATCGCCTGCTCGCGTAAGCTTGATTATGACCGCATCGCGGAGGAAGCGCTGTCCGCGCGGCAGGGCAGTCAGACCCTATAACATAAGGAGTAAATACATGGCAGATAAGAACCATTATGGTGCGGAGAGCATCAAAGTCCTGGAGGGACTGGAGGCCGTCCGCACCAGACCGGGAATGTATATCGGCAGTGTTTCGACCAGAGGCCTGAACCATCTCGTTTACGAAATCGTAGACAATTCGGTGGACGAGCATCTGGCCGGTTTTTGTGATACGATACGTGTCACGCTGGAGGCGGACGGCTCCTGCACGGTCGAGGACAACGGGCGCGGCATTCCCGTCGAACTGCATGAAAAGGGCGTCAGCGCCGAGCGTGTCGTCCTGACGACGCTTCATGCGGGCGGCAAGTTCGACAACGAGGCCTACAAAACAAGCGGCGGCCTGCACGGCGTCGGATCGTCCGTTGTCAATGCGCTCTCCAGTCAGATGACCGTCCAGATCAAGAACGGGGGAAATCTCTACGAGGACCGCTACGAGAGAGGTGTCCCCGTCACAAAGCTTGAGAAAGGACTCCTCCCGATCGTCGGGAAGGCGCGCGGAACCGGCACCAAAATCAACTTTACGCCGGATGACACGATCTTTGACCGCACCAGGTTCAAGGAGGACGACATCAAGAGCCGTCTTCACGAGACCTGCTACTTAAATCCCAGGCTCACCATCGAATACGAGGACAGGCGGCTTTCTCCGCCGGAGAAGGTCTCGTTCCATGAACCGGACGGCATCCGCGCATTCATCAAAGACATCAACGGCTCGAATGAAACGCTCACGGACATCATCTATTTCTCCGGGGAGAGCGAGGGGATCAAGGTCGAGGCCGCATTCCAGTACATCAATGAATTCCATGAGGAAGTCATGGGCTTCTGCAACAATATCTACAATGCGGAAGGCGGCACACACCTGACGGGATTCAAGACGATCTTTACCCAGATCATCAATTCCTACGCCAGGCAGCTCGGCATCCTAAAGGACAAGGACATCAATTTCACCGGCGCGGATGTACGAAACGGCATGACTGCCGTCATTTCGATCCAGCACCCGGATCCCCGGTTCGAAGGCCAGACCAAGACAAAGCTGGACAATCAGGACGCCGCAAAGGCGGTCGGCCAGGTCACAAACGAGGAGGTCGTGCATTATTTTGACCGGAACCTCGAGACGCTCAGGGCCGTGATCGAATGTGCGGAAAAGTCCGCCAAGATACGCAAGAGCGAGCAGAAGGCAAAGACGAACCTTCTGACAAAGCAGAAGTTTTCCTTTGATTCCAACGGAAAGCTCGCGAACTGCGAGAGCAGGGACGCCTCAAAGTGCGAGATCTTCATCGTGGAGGGCGATTCCGCAGGCGGCAGTGCAAAGACGGCCCGAAACCGCGAATTCCAGGCGATCCTTCCCATTCGCGGCAAGATCCTGAACGTCGAGAAGGCGAGCATTGACAAGGTGCTCGGAAACGCGGAGATTAAGACGATGATCAATGCGTTCGGCTGCGGGTTTTCCGAGGGCTACGGAAACGATTTCGACATCGAAAAGCTCAGGTATGACAAGATCATCATCATGGCCGATGCAGACGTGGACGGGGCGCACATCTCCACGCTGCTTCTGACGCTTTTCTACCGCTTTATGCCGCAGCTGATTTACGAGGGACATGTGTATGTCGCCATGCCTCCTCTTTACAAGGTCATGCCGAAAAAAGGCAAGGAAGAATATCTCTACGACGACTATGCGCTGGCGAAATACCGTAAGACCCACACCGGCGCCTTTACGCTCCAGCGCTACAAGGGACTGGGCGAGATGGATCCGGAGCAGCTGTGGGAGACGACGCTCGATCCGGAGCGCAGGAAGCTCCGTCTCGTCCAGATCGAGGACGCCCGCATGGCCTCCGGTACGACAGAGCTCCTCATGGGATCGGAAGTCCCGCCGCGAAAGGAATTCATTCATGCGCACGCGCAGGAGGCGGAGCTCGATATCTGAGTAAGACTGTCTTTTTCCGGGAGACAGTTTTGAGGCCCCTTAAAGATTCATGACCAAGAGGTGAGATTTTGCAGGAAAGTATCATTAAAACAGAGTATTCCGAACTGATGCAGAAGTCCTACATCGACTATGCGATGAGCGTTATCGTCGCGCGCGCCCTGCCGGACTTCCGCGACGGCTTAAAGCCTGTACAGCGCCGCGTCCTCTACGACATGCGCGAGCTCGGCACGACGTCGGACAAGCCCTACCGCAAAAGCGCGCGCATCGTCGGCGATACCATGGGTAAATACCATCCGCACGGCGACAGCTCCATCTATGACTCCCTGGTCGTGATGGCGCAGGACTTCAAAAAAGAGCTGCCTCTGGTCGACGGACACGGAAATTTCGGCAATATTGAGGGAGATGGCGCCGCCGCGATGCGTTATACGGAGGCGCGCCTTCAGAAGGTCACTGAGGAGGCTTTCCTCGCCGATCTCGACAAGGATGTTGTGGACTTTATGCCCAACTTCGACGAGACGGAAAAAGAGCCGTCAGTCCTCCCTGTACGCATTCCGCATTTTCTTGTAAACGGGTCGGAGGGCATTGCCGTCGGTATGGCGACCAGCACCCCGCCGCACAACCTGGGCGAGGTGATCGATGCGGAGATCGCGATGCTGGACGATCCGGAGATCAGTGACAAAAAGCTTTTAAAGCACATCAAGGGACCCGATTTCCCGACCGGCGGGATCGTCGTCAATGCGGATGACCTTCCGGAGATCTATCGCACCGGCACCGGCAAAATCAGGATCCGCGGCAAAGTGGAGGTCGAGAAGGGCAAGGCGGGCCGCCAGAATATCGTCATCACGGAAATTCCCTACACCATGATCGGCGCAGGCATGGGCAAGTTCCTGTCCGATGTCGCAGCGCTCTCCGAAAACAAGACCACGCAGGATATCATCGATATCACGAACCAGTCCTCGAAGGAGGGGATCCGGATCGTGATCGAGCTGCGCAAGGATGCGGACGTCGAGAATTTCAAGAATATGCTCTACAAGAAGACCCGGCTGGAAGACACGTTCGGCGTCAACATGCTGGGCATTCACGACGGTCGTCCGGAGACGCTCGGCCTCCGGGACATCTTAAAGGCCTGCATCGACTTCCAGTTCGAGGTGAACCGGCGCAAATACGAGACGCTCCTGAAGAAAGAGCAGGACAGGAGGGAAGTGCAGGAGGGCCTGATCAAGGCCTGCAATGTGATCGACCTCATCATCGAGATCCTTCGGGGCTCCAGGGAGCGCGCACAGGCGAAGAAATGCCTCGTCGAGGGCGATGTCACCGGGATCAAATTCAAATCCAGCGAGTCGCGCGTCATGGCTCAGCAGCTCCTTTTCACGGAGCGTCAGGCGGATGCCATCCTGGATATGCGGCTCTACCGGCTGATCGGTCTGGAGATCGACGCGCTCTTAAAGGAGCACGAGGAGACAGTAGCCAACATCTACCGCTATGAGGACATTCTGGAGGAGCGCTCGTCGATGACGCAGGTCATCCGCCAGGAGCTGATGAATCTCAAGAAGAAATATGCCATACCGAGGAAGACAGCGATCGAGCAGGCGCAGGAGGCGGTCTTTGTCGTGAAGGAACCCGAGGAGCGGGATGTGCTCTTTGTCATGGACCGCTTCGGTTACGCAAAGCTCCTCGACGATACCTCCTACGACCGGAATAAAGAGGCGATCGAGCAGGATTTCCGGTTCTATTTCCCCATGAAGAGCAGCGGAAGGATCTGCATTTTCACCAACACGGGACAGCTCCACACCATCAAGGCATCCGACCTTCCGTTCGCCAAGCTCAGGGACAAGGGCGTTCCGATCGACAATGTCAGCGGGTTCGATGTATCGCGCGAGACCGCGGTGTTCGCGGCGAGCCAGTCGGAGCTCAATCTCTACCAGTTCCTCTTTGCGACGGCCCAGGGCGCCGTCAAGGTCGTCTCCGGCGGCGAATTCGATGTCACAAGACGGACCGTAGCCGCAACTAAGCTCGCGGAGGGCGATGAGGTCAGTGCAGTCGCGGTGGTGAGCGGCCAGTCGGTCGCCGTTCTTGCGACGAAGCAGGGCTTTGTCCTGAAGTGTCCGCTCGACCAGATCCCAGTCATGAAAAAGACTTCCGCAGGAAGCCGGGGGATCAAACTGTCACAGGGAGATGTTGTCGTCGGCGCATTCGTTTTCCATCCTTCCGATGTCATGAATATTCGCATCGGGGAGAAGGAATTCGATGTCACGGGGATCCGGAGCACCTCCCGCGGAGGACGCGGAAGCAAACTGAAGAAATGATCGGAGAGAGCATATGAGAGTAATTGCAGGAGAGGCGCGCAGGATCCTTTTGTCCACACCGGACGGGAACGATACGAGGCCGACGCAGGACAGGATCAAGGAGACGCTGTTCAATATCATCCAGATGGAAGTGCCCGGAAGCGTTTTTGTCGATCTCTGCGCCGGGAGCGGAGGTATCGGGATCGAAGCCTTATCGCGCGGCGCACGCAAGGCCTATTTCATCGAGAATGCAAAAAAGGCGCTCGCCTGTATTCAGGACAATCTGCAGCGGACACGCTTTACCGAGCAGGGTATCATCCTGCGCCAGGACGCGCTGAGCGCACTGCACCATATCCATGAAAAGCAGGCGGACATCATCTACATCGATCCGCCGTACGAATCGCCCCTCATGCCGGAGCTTTTAAAAGCGCTCTGCGTCATGGATTATGTCACGAAACAGACGCTCCTCATCGTGGAGACGTCCCTGGACAGTGATCTCTCATTTCTCGAGTCGCTGCCGCTTTCTCTGGAACGGGAAAAGCGCTACAAAGGACAGCGCCATCTTTTCCTGAGGCGGGACTAGAGCTTGCGCTGAAAACAGGTTATACTGTATACAAACAGACAGCAGATTGGAGAAAACATGAAGTCAGCGATCTACCCCGGAAGCTTTGACCCCGTGACTTACGGACATCTGGACATCATCAAGCGTGCATCGAAAATGTTTGACGAGGTGACGGTCTGTATCCTCGACAACAAGGCCAAGAACGCATTGTTTTCGCTCAGTGACCGTGTTAAAATGTTAAAGTTGGTAACTGCGGATATTCCGCATGTCCGGGTGGATACTTATGCGGGACTTCTGATCGATTATGCAAAAATGATCGACGCACATGTCTCGATCAGGGGACTCCGCGCGGTGACGGATTTCGAGTACGAACTGCAGATCGCCCAGACCAACCGCCTGCTTTCCAGAGGTGCGCTGGATACGGTATTTCTCCTGACAAGCCTGCAGTTTGCATACCTCAGCTCCACCAGCGTAAAAGAGATTGCTTCCTTCGGCGGAGACATTTCGCCCTGCGTGCCGCCGGAGATTGAGAAGATGCTGAAAAAGAAATACAAAGACGCATACAGTAAACGCACCGGAGGCACCGGAAAAAAGTCCGGCGGGAAGTAGGCGGCGAAGGATATTCCGACGCGCAGAAATGAGGAAAACCATGAGCAGCATGAGCAAGATCGAAGACATTATCCAGCAGATCTATGATTACATCGACGGTTGCAAGTATCAGGCATTTTCCAATACGAAGATCATCGTCGACAGAGAGGAGATGGATATCCTTCTGGAGGAGCTGCGGGCCCGCACACCGGAGGAAATCCGGCACTACCAGGAGATCATCGCCAGCAAGGACGAGATCTTAAACGATGCGCGCAAGAAAGCAGAGGCCCTGATCAACGACGCGACGATCCATACGAACGAGCTGATCAATGA
>CACZQP010000039.1 GCA_902783385.1 uncultured Lachnospiraceae bacterium
CGAAGAACATCCAGGCGAAGGTCAACTCCCAGCAGGGCTACAGCCTGAAGGTCTCCGATTTCCTGCCCTACGCAGACGGCTCCACGCCGTCCGGTTCCTCCGCATTTGAAAAGCGCGGTATCGCCGTCAACGTTCCGGTATGGAATCAGGAAAACTGCATCCAGTGCGGCTTCTGCTCCTATGTCTGCCCGCATGCGGCGATCCGCACGATGGCTCTGACGGAGGAAGAGGCGGCAGCGGCACCCGCAGGAACGCTCGTGAAGGATATGACCGGCATGCCGGGCTACAAATTCGCGATCGTCGTCTCCTCCATGGACTGCACAGGCTGCGGCAGCTGCGCAAACGTCTGCCCGGGCATGAAGGGTGCGAAGGCGCTCGAGATGACGAGGCTTGCGGAGGCGCTCGAGAAGCCGAACCAGCAGCCCGCTTTCGACTATGCAGTCACACTCCCGATCAAGGAGGATGTCATAGAGAAATTCAAGGTCACAACCATCAAGGGTTCGCAGTTCCGTCAGCCGCTGCTTGAGTTCTCCGGCGCATGCGCGGGCTGCGGCGAAACTCCTTATATCAAGCTGATCACGCAGCTCTTCGGCGATCACATGTATGTCGCCAACGCAACGGGCTGCTCCTCCATCTGGGGCAACTCCTCCCCGTCCACGCCTTACACGGTGAACGCACAGGGCAGAGGTCCCGCATGGTCAAACTCCCTGTTCGAAGACGCCGCGGAGTTCGGTCTGGGCATGTTCCTTGCGAACGACGCCATCCGCACCGGCCTGAAGGAAAAGGTCAGCGCCTGGAACGGTGAAGGGGCTGCTGAGTGGATCGAGACCTTCGCGAACGGCGCCGAGAACGGCAAGGCAACCTCGAAGCTCATCGAAGCGCTTGAAAAAGACGGCTCCGATGCCGCAAAGGACATCCTGTCCGAGAAGGACTTCCTGCAGAAGAAATCGCAGTGGATCTTCGGCGGCGACGGCTGGGCATACGATATCGGCTACGGCGGACTGGATCACGTGCTTGCAAGCGGCAAGGACATCAACATCTTTGTCGTCAACACAGAGGTCTACTCCAACACCGGCGGACAGTCCTCCAAGGCTACGCCGAAGGGCGCTGTCGCGCAGTTCGCGGCAGGCGGCAAGGAGACAAAGCAGAAGGATCTCGCAGCGATGGCGATGAGCTACGGCTACGTCTACGTCGCACAGGTCTCCATGGGCGCGGACCGCAACCAGTGCCTGAAGGCGATCGCCGAGGCCGAGGCTTATCCGGGTCCTTCGATCGTCATCGGCTACGCGCCGTGCATCAACCACGGCCTGCGCAAGGGTATGGCGAAGGTCCAGGATGAGCAGAAGCTCGCGGTCGACACCGGCTACTGGAACCTCTTCCGCTACAACCCGGCGGGCGGCGACAAGAAGTTCTCGCTCGACAGCAAGCCGGCAACCGCGGACTACAGCGAGTTCCTCGAGGCCGAGGTCCGCTACACCTCCCTGGCCCAGAAGAATCCGGAGCGCGCGAAGAAGCTCTTCGACGAAGCGGCTGAGAGCGCGAAAGAGCACTACGCTTACCTCGAGAGCCTGAACGGGGTCTACAACAAGTCGTGACCTTGCGGTCGCGACTTGTAAGAGGCTCACAGACTGCAATGCGCCTGTGAGCCTCTGCACCGCAGTTCTCGAGCGGTCGGCATGGTGAGCGGTCGGCATGGTGATCGGTCGGCATGGTGAACAATCGGCTTGGCGAGTTTAATGATTCATTCAGAGCGGCTGCTCCGGCAGCCGCTCTTTTCTGTTCCTCCCTGATTCCGTTTTGATATCTCTCGTTCAAAACAGCTGAAACAGCGCTTAGCATTGTCTAACCGATGGCACCTCATAAAGACAATAAAATCATAGAAAAATCACTTGTTTTCTGATCACATGTGTTAAAATGCAAATGGGTAAAAGCCAAGGCCATACGGCGGCGGCCATGTTCAACAAAATAGGAGGTATGGAAAATGGCAAGAGTTATCAGTTCTGAATGCATCAGCTGCGGCACCTGCGCAGGCGCATGTCCTGTAGAGGCGATCTCCCAGGGCGCATCTCAGTACGAGATCAACCCTGACACCTGCATCGACTGCGGTGCATGTGAGGGTGCATGCCCTGTCAGTGCGATTTCCGAGGCTTAATCCAAAAACCTCAGACGTAGATAGAGCATTCAAAAACCGCCTGTCGGGAAACCGGCTGGCGGTTTTTCATGTAGCGCCAATTTTCCATTGCATCCGGAATCTGTTCTGTGATACTCTCAATGCCTGTTCAGAATATCGCTTCTTAACTAAAACCATGATGATATAAGAATACAAAGGTATTAAATGCCGCAACTACGTCTTGGAATAATTATTCCACTTATATTTTGCATTACATATTAGAATGCAAATTGCTATGCTTCTAAGGAGGAGACAATTGTTATTTGAATGGAGCGAAGCAAAAGAAAAATATAATATTAATAAACATGGATTAAGCTTTTCTGTTGCATCTAGAGTATTTGCAGACCAAAATCGAATAGAAAAATATGATGAACGCCACAGTGAAGAAGAAGAAAGATATATTACAATTGGAACAGTCCATGGATCTGTGACGGTTATAACAGTTTCGTACACACCACGCAAAGACGCTATTCGAATAATATCTGCAAGAAAGGCCGACCATAACGAAAGAAAGGAATATGAGCGAAATGTCAATAGTGCAAAAGAAGATTGATCTTGAGTCAAAGTTAAAAACTGAAGAGTTGGAGATGCTGAAAGAGTTAAACAGGCGGGAAATTGATTATGACAATGATCTGCCTGAGATGTCAAAGGATGACCTGAAGGCCTTCCGAGGTCTCGCAGATCAGCGCAAGGCGGAGCGAAGAAAACAGAATCTTACTCTTCGCCTATCACCGCTGACGATGAAGAAAGCCCGTTCACTTGGGAAGGGATACACCAGTATCCTGGCACGTATTATAGAAAATGCCTTGAATGATCCGGAGGCTATTAAGAAAGCTCTTTGATATCTGAGATATTAGATGATTGTAAAAAATGCAGGCGCTCCGGTCATTTCGTTTCCGGAGCGCCTTTTTTCTTAACTTGGCTTTTAAGCCTGCTCTTACGCTTAACCTCTCCTGCGCTGCTTTGACACAAACAGGATAAGTCCTGCGACGGCCGCCATGGCGATCAGGCCCCAAAGGAGCATTCTGCTCTCATCGCCGGTGGTGCGGGCCGCACTTCTCTTTTCCCCTGCCGTGTTCACGACGGAGAACGTCAGCCTGCTGCCCTTTACTTCTTCCACCTTCTGGTAGTTCGACGTGATCTGTGTCGTATAGCCTTCAAGCGTATCTTCCGTCAGCGTGTACCTGATCGGCACGCCGGCCTTGTACATGTCGTGCTCGCCGAAGTCGAACGTCCAGATGTCGGAATTCTCCGTTCCGCCGGTCGCGAACGAGACAGCTCTCTGCGCGATCTCCTGACCGTCCGCATACAGCCGCACGATCACCGCCTGCGGGCGCTTCCCGCTCTTATAG
>CACZQP010000040.1 GCA_902783385.1 uncultured Lachnospiraceae bacterium
CATCCTTCACGGAGCAGTGGCTTTCGTCACATGACCACATCCCGGCGCTGACTGGTCTTCTCGGTACGCTGGTGTGTCTTGTGGTATTCGGGTCCGAAAGGTTCCTGATCCCGGCGATGCTGCTGATCACGCTGGTGCTGACGCTTCTGCGCGGAAGAAAGGAGGGGCTGCGGTGAAAACGGCGCTGCTGATCGCGGTGATGGCGCTTATGACGATGCTGACCCGCTTCCTGCCTTTTATGGTCTTTCGGAAGCGCACACCGGCTTATATCATGTATCTCGGCAAAGTCCTGCCGCCCGCCATTATCGGCATGCTGGTGATTTACTGCATGAAGGATGTTTCGCTGTCGGCAAATCCCTTCGGGCTGCCGGAGCTTTCTGCGGCGGCGGGCGTCGTCGTACTTCATATCTGGAAGAGAAATTCTCTGCTGAGTATCCTGGCGGGAACGCTCCTGTACATGTTCCTGGTGCAGGTCGTATTCTGACGGAAGTCTGTCCTTACACAATCACCATCAAAACCGGAATGACAATAAAGCACAGCAGTGTCGAGAGTGCGGCGCCGGATGCCGCAAATTCCTCATCCGCGCCGAAGTTGGTAGCGGCGACGACCGCGAGAGAGATCACCGGCATGGCGGATTCCACCGCAAACACGGATCGGGCCATCGAATCGAGCATGAAGACCGCACACAGGAAGATGCACAGGGCCGGCTGAATCAGGAAGCGGAACGCCATGACGAGCCAGAGGTCGCGCTCCAGCCTGATATGGCGGATGCCGGTTTTCTGGATGACATAGCCTGTCATGAGGAGGGCGAGAGGCGATACCAGATCGCTCATATACTTCATGGAGGACATCAGGATCTGCGGTATGGCCAGATCACCGAGGATCACGATGAAGCCGATCAGTGTCCCGTAGATGGGCGGCGTCGTGAGGATCCCCTTTACGGTGTCTGCCACGGAGGAGGAGGATGCGCCGGACCAGCGGATGAGCGGCATGGCAAAGCAGTGCAGCAGCAGGCTGTTGCCGATGTAATAGAACATGATGTAGGGGAGCGATTCACTGCCGAAGAGGAGCGTGCACATCGGGAGCCCTATAAACATGGCGTTGGAGACGCTGCACATCGCCATGAAGACGCCGAAGCGCTTCCGGGACATGCGAAAATGCTTTGCGACGAGGTAGGAGAGTCCGTAGCACGCAAGGATGCCGAGAATGGGGACAAGGATGAGAAAGCCCGCATTCGCGAGCAGGTCATGTGTGAGCCGCGTGGTGAGACCGTAGATACAGTTGCAGGGAATGGCGACATTCATCAGAAGCTTGGTGATGAACGTCTTGTCGTGCTCCTGCATCCATCCGAACCGGGCAAAAAAATAACCGACCATCGTCAGGATCAGAACGACGGAGACTGAGGAAAGAGCGTTCAGAAAAGCAGTCATTTATCTCCTTCTGCGCCGGGTCCGCGCACCTGTAATCATAGATAATCTTTTATAATTCCGATCGAAAACAAGTATTAGACACCCCTTTTGATCTGCCTTAAATTATAACCGAAACAAGCACTTTGTAAATTCTTGTGAAACACAATTATTTTAAAGGAGGCTTCAAAAATGGCAACAAGAGAAGTAACACCCGAAGAGCTGGAACTGATCGATGACCTTGTAGCGAAAGCGCGCAAGGCGGCTGATGTCATCGCGACATATGATCAGGCCACGGTAGACCGTCTCTGCCAGGCGGTCGCAGCTGCTATGTACGACATCAAGGTATGGGCGCCGCTGTGCGACGAGGCGGTCGATGAGACCGGCCTTGGCGACAAGGTGACCAAGAGAAATAAGAGAAACAAATTAAAGCTCATCCTTCGTGACTGCCTGCGCGCAAAGAGCGTCGGCGCGATCGAGGAGATCCCGGAGAAGGGCATCACGAAGTATGCAAAGCCCGTCGGCGTCATCTGCACGCTGGTCCCGACGACCAATCCGTGCCTGACTCCTGCAGGCCAGATCATCTACGCCATCAAGGCGAGAGACGTCCTGATCTGCAGCCCTCATCCGCGTGCAAAGAACGTCACCAACAAGTGCATCAACCTCATCCGTGACGTGCTGGTCCGCGAGGGTGCACCGGCTGACATCATCCAGGGCATCGAAAAGCCGAGCATCGCGCTCTCTCAGGAGCTGATGAAGCGCTGCGACCTCGTTATCGCAACCGGCGGCCGTCCGATGGTCAAGTCCGCATATTCTTCGGGCACACCGGCATACGGCTCGGGTGCAGGCAACGCGACCGTCATCATCGACGACACGGCGAACACACCGGAGCGCTGCAAGGAAGCGGCTTCCAACACCCGCATTTCCAAGACCTCCGATTTCGGTTCCGGCTGCTCCTGCGACGGCAACCTGATCATCTGCGCGGATGTCTATGAGAACATCAAGAACGCGCTGATTGAAGAGGGCGGCTACCTCGCAAACGAGGAAGAGGCGGAAGCGATCAAGAAGGTCATGTGGGATGAAACCGGCCATCGTCTGCCCGACACAGTCGCCATCAGCCCGCAGAAGCTTGCTGCGGCAGCAGGCCTTACGATTCCGGAAGACCGCAAGTTCATCATGGTCACCGGCGGCGGCATGGAAGGCATCGGCAAGGATCACTTCTTCTCCAGCGAGAAGCTCACCACGCTCCTTACGCTCTTCAAGTATGAAGGCGAGTTCCAGAACGCACTGGATATGATGCAGGCGATCTTCAACGTCGGCGGCAAGGGTCACTCCTGCGGCATTTACAGCTGGGATGACGATCACATCGACCGCCTCGGCGCATGCGCACCGGTTTCCCGCTGCATGGTCCGTCAGCCCAACAACAAGGGCAACGCGGGCAGCGCGACGAACGGCATGCCTCCGACCTCTTCCATGGGCTGCGGCACATGGGGCGGCAACATCGTCTCCGAGAATATCGCGCTCAAGCACTACATGAACACGACCTGGGTTGCGCGTCCGATTCCGGAAGATATGCCTTCTCAGCAGGAGCTGTTCGGCGAGTTCTACAAGGACGGCTTCGACGTAGAGTAATCAATTCACAGAATTTCGGTGTCACCTGTCCGGACGGGACAGGTGGCACTTTTCATTAGATGAGACAGCAGACAGCTGGCGCTTCATCGGCGAAAGGGGAAAAGCAAATGGAGAATTTCAAGTATTTCATGCCCACCGAGGTGTACTTCGGCAAGGATATCATTCAGGAAAAGAAGGAACTGTTCAAGGGCCTCGGCAAAAAGGCATATATCATTACATACAAACTGCCCGGCAGACATTATTCCCTGGAGGATGTGCAGGCAGTGCTGGATGAGTTCGGCATCGAGTACAGGATCGAATTCGGCATCGAGGAGAATCCCTCCACGGAAACCGTCGAGAAGGCAGCTGCGGAAGTGCGCGACTGGGGCGCTGATTTTATCATCGGCATCGGCGGCGGCTCGCCCATGGATGCAGCCAAGGCGATCGGCGTGCTGCTCAAGAACCCCGACAAAAAGGGCATTGACCTGTACACGGACGGGACCCTCGAGTCCATTCCGATCATCGGCATTCCCACGACGGCCGGCACGGGATCCGAGGTGACGGGCTTCTCGGTCCTTACCAGAAACGACCTCGACACGAAGCAGGCGATCAAGTCGCATATCTTCCCGAAGTATGCCTTCCTTGACGCGAAGTACCTGATGGAAATGCCGCTGCGCTTAACCTGCGCAACCTGCATCGATGCGCTCTGCCACTGCATTGAGTCCTACATCTCCACAGCGGGGAGCGAACTGTCCAGGTCCCTGTGCGAGATCGGCTTCCAGTATTTTGCAAAGAGCATCGATGACATGCGCACGGTCATCGGAGATCCCGAGCGCGCGCAGTCTAAGACGCCCTACACCTATGAGACGAGAGAGAACCACATGATGGTCTCCCTGATCGGCGGCATGTGCAACGCGCAGACAGGGACATGCCTGCCGCACGGCATGAGCTACGCGCTGACGCACAACAAGCACATCCCGCACGGACTTGCCTGCGGCCTGCTGATCGCAGAGTACTTAAAGACCTTCAAGGAGCCCCAGAACGTGGCACGCGTCGAGAAGGCTGTGCATCTGTGCGGCTTCAAGGACCTCGATGAGTTTGCGGACTTCATCGATATGATGCTGCTCTTAAAGAGCGACATCACGCCGACGCCGGAGGAGATCGAGGAGTACACGAGAGAGTTCTGCGAGCAGAAGCACCGTTTCGCACGTCATCCGGAGCCCGCGGGATATGAAGAGGTCAAGCGGATCTACACGAACAGCCTTCTGAACAAGAAGCACTGATATGTTTCCCGCCGAGGCGGCGGGAGATGAATATGACAAAGAAAGGTGACATCGCAATGAGTTTAAATCTGGTCGAAGCGGTAACGCTTTGTGAAGTCGGACCGCGGGATGGTCTGCAGAATGAGAAGCAGATCCTCACGGTGGAGGAGAAGGTCGAGCTGATTGACGGGATGGCCGAGGCGGGCTTTCCGGTTATTGAAGTCGGCTCCTTTGTGAGCCCGAAGGCAGTCCCGCAGATGGCGAATACGGATGACGTATACAGGGCCATTCATCGGAAAGACGGCGTGGAGTACCGGAGCCTGATCGCCAATTTAAAGGGCGTCGAGCGCGCTGCTGCCTGCGGCTGCAGGAAGGTCAAGCTGAACGTCTCCGCCAGCAAGGCGCACAATCTGGCAAACCTCAACTGCACGCCGGCGGAGTCGGTCGCGGGCTTTGCCGCCTGCTGCGACGCTGCAAAGGCAAATGATATCGCCATTTCCGGTTCGATCTCCATGGCGTTCGGTTCGCCCTGGGACAGACAGATCCCGATCGGCGACGTGAAGGAGATCGTGGACGCGTACCTCGCAGTCGGCATCGACGAGATCTCGCTTTCCGACGCATCCGGCATGGCTTTTCCGACGCAGGTCTACGACATCTGTACCGAGATGGCAAAGAGCTATCCGCAGGTAAACTGGTGGTTGCATTTCCATAACACGAGAGGCCTCGGCATCGCCAACATCATGGCGGGCATGCAGGCGGGCTTTACCCGGTTTGACACCTCCTTCGCAGGGGTCGGCGGATGCCCGTTCGTTCCGGGCGCTGCGGGCAACGTCGCGACAGAGGACGTCATCCACATGTGTGACGAGGCGGGCGTAAAGACCGGCATCGATCTGGACAAGGCCATGGCGGTCAGCAGAAGGCTCGTCGGGATCCTCGGTCATGCGACGGACAGCTATCTGCTGCGCGCCGGCAAGGCAAGCGACCTGATCCGGGAGCTTCCGACAGGCCAGATCAAAAATCAGACGGAAATAAAGAAATAATTCCGGAGCGTATCCGGAACACGCTAAGGGGCCGTTTGACGGCCCTTTTGCGACCGGAAAAGGAGAGGCCGGGAATGGAACTGTACAATATCAAATATGTCCTTGCGATCGCGGAATTCGGGAATCTATCTTCGGCTGCTGCCGCCTGTCACGTCAGTCAGCCCACGCTTTCCCAGCAGCTTTCCAAGCTGGAAAAGGAGCTCGGGATCTCACTGTTTTTCCGCACGCCCAGAGGCGTCACGCTGACGGAGGCGGGAGAGGCGTTCGTGCGCTCCGCCCGCGAAATCGTCCAGAAGTCAGAGGCGCTGGAAGCGGAGATGGCTTCGTTTGCCGGACTGAAAAAAGGTACACTTGGACTCGGCACGATCACATCTCTTCGCTGTATCGACTTCGGAGGTCTCCTGTCCGCATTCTGTGAGAAATACCCGGATGTCTCGGTCAACATCATGCAGGGCGGCACCTACCCTCTGATCGATATGGTGGATGATCATCGGATCGATACTGCGATCATCAGCATACCGCGCAGCGGAGTGCCGCACGGCTTCGAGTGCATCAAGCTGAGCGAGGACTATTACTGCGTCGCAGTCCCCGCCGGACACAGGCTTGCAAAGAAAAAAGAACTGAGCCTGAAGGACCTGCAGGGGGAGAAGATGATCTGCCATCCCAGCACGACGGTCGCGGCGGACTTAATCAACGATGCCTGTGAATCTGCGGGCTTTTTCCCGAATGCCACGTGTATCTCCTACAGTCCCACGACGACGATCTCCATGGTGCGCGGCGGGATGGGGATCGCGCTCCTGCCCTCGGAGGAATTTATCTCACAGTCCAGAGAGGGTGTCAAAAAGCTCCTGCTGAAGGAGAAGATCACCAAGGAAGTAGGTATTGTCTGGAAAAAGGACGCGGCTTCTCTTCTGGTCAGCATCTTTGTGGAATTCGCAAAGAACTGGACACATTCATAGGTTTTTTTAATATCGGAAAAAAGAATTAATAATTGGATTTTTGCAGGTGCGTTTTTTAACATTAGAGGCGTGCCGGGGGCGCTCATGCCCCTGTGCTTTTTTAAGAAACGGCGGGGATCCGGGAGGGGCGTCCGGAATCCGTAAGACGCATGGCAACGCTTCGGAATGAGAGGAGAGCATGAATCACTTTTACTTTACGGAAAAGGATGTGGAGCGCCTCGAAGAGCAGGCAGTCCAGATCCGGAAGGACATCATCTCGATGATCCACAAGGCAAAGGCCGGACATCCGGGCGGTTCGCTGTCCGCGGTGGAGATCGTGACGGCACTGTATTTTCACATCATGAATATCGACCCGGCAAATCCCGGGTGGCCTGACAGAGACAGATTCGTGCTGTCCAAGGGCCATTCCTGCCCCGTCCTTTATTCCGCGCTTGCACGGAGGGGCTTCTTTGACGCAAAGGAGCTGGATACGCTCCGTGTGTACGGATCGATCCTGCAGGGACATCCGGACATGCACAAGTGCCCGGGTCTTGACATGTCCACCGGGTCTCTCGGCAACGGACTTTCCACTGCCGTGGGCATGGCGCTCTCCGCAAAGCTTCATCAGCAGGATTACATGACCTATGTGCTGCTCGGAGACGGCGAGTGCCAGGAGGGTCTTGTCTGGGAGGCGGCCATGGCGGCTTCGCACCACGGGCTGAAGAACCTCATCGCGATCGTCGACTGCAACGGTGTACAGATCAACGGCTTTACGAACGACATCATGCGCGTCGAGCCGCTCGCGGACAAGTGGAGAGCTTTCGGTTGGAACGTCGTAGAGACGAACGGCCACAATATGAAGGACGTCCTGACCGCGTTCCATACCGCGAAGACGATGCGGCACAACACGGTCATCCTCGCGAGGACCGTCAAGGGCAGAGGCGTTTCGTTCATGGAAGACGACTGCGCATGGCACGGCGCCGCACCGGATGAAGAGCAGATGGTGAAGGCGATCGCGGAAATCGGGGAAGGCGGTGTAGTGTAATGGGAAAAACATTGGCGACCAGAATGGCATTCGGAGAAGAACTCCTGAAGATCGCGGAGACGAGAGACGACTTTGTCGTCTGCAACGCGGACACGAAGACCTGCGGTCTCGATAAGTTCAGGACATATTTCCCCGAGAGAGAGTTTTCCGTAGGAATCGCGGAGCAGAACATGATCGCGACTGCGGCGGGACTGGCAGCCTGCGGCAACAAAGTGTATGCGGCGACGTTCGCTGTATTTGCCTCCATGCGCGCATGTGAGCAGGTGCGGACATTCGTCTGCCACACAAACCTCAACGTGACGATCGTCGGCACACACACGGGGCTTCAGGTCGGCGGCGACGGCGCGACACATGCGGCGATCGAGGACGTGGCGATCATGCGGTCCTTCCCGAACATGACCATCGTACAGCCTGCGGATGCCGTCGCGGCGAGAAAAATTGCGCAGGCCTCTGTGGATTTCGTGGGGCCGCTCTACATCCGCCTGCACAGGAATGCTGTGCCGGATGTATATGACGAGAACTATACCTTTGAATTTGGGAAGGCTTCCATCCCGCTGGATAACGGAAAAGACATGACCATGATCGTGTCCGGCATCCTCCTGAAGAAGGCCCTGGAGGCAGCGGAGATCCTGAAAAAGGAAGGCATCGGCGTAACAGTAATTGATATGTCGACCATCAAACCTCTCGACGAAGCGGCTGTGATCCGCGCAGCACAGGAGACAGGCGCCGTGATGACGATCGAAGACCACAACATCATCGGCGGCCTTGGCAGCGCAGTCGCGGAGGTCCTGGGCGAACACTGCCCGGTGCCGTTTAAGCGCATCGGCATTCATGACCGTTTCGGTGAGTCCGGCGATCCGGAGCTCATCTACCGGGCGCACGGAATGGATGTGGATTCCATCGCGGCGGCTGCGCGGGAGCTTATCGCGCGCAAGTAAAGGGCGGCACGCATGACGTGGTCGCGCTATGCTCGCGCCTCCGGGCGTCCTGCCGCAAATTCGCAGGACCTGCCATGCGGCCGCGCTTATAAACGCTTCCCGGCAGCACACATATGTCGGAGCGCGCCGCGCGGCGTACATATGTGCGCTGCCGGAATAAACACTGGAACATCGTCAATGAATGAACGGAGGAATGCACTATGACAAAGACAGGCATCATCGGCCTCGGGAAGATGGGGCGCGGCATTGCACGGAATATTATGAAACATGGCTTTGACCTTGTGGTCTATGATGTCGTCGAGGCGGCGGCGGACGCGCTTGTCGCGGAGGGCGCCGAGAAGGCGGAGAGTCTTGCGGCGCTCGGCGGGACGGCGGAGACGGTGCTCGTCATGGTGAACACGTATGATCAGTGCAGGAGCTGCCTGGAGGAGCTTTTACAGGCGAAGGAACCTTCGCGCATGCTCCGCCGCGTGATCATCGGCAGCACGATCTCGATGCAGGAGGTGCAGGAGCTGGAAAAGCTCACTGCGCAGGCAGGCATTGAGATGCTCGACGCGCCGGTCTCCGGAGGCGTATCGGGCGCGGCTGCCGGAACGCTTACCATTATGGCAGCGGGTGCGGATCCGGTCTATGAGGCGTGTCTGCCGCTTCTTCAGGCATATGGCTCTGCGCCTCTTCATGTGGGCAAAGCGGTCGGTCAGGGACAGGCGATGAAGGCTGTCAACCAGCTGCTTGTCGGCATCAACCTGTGCGCGACGGCGGAGGCGTTCAACATGGCTGCAAAATGTGGACTGGATCTGCAGACCATGTTCGACACTATCCGGCAGAGCGCGGGGACGTCCCGCATCTTTGAAAACCGCGGACAGTATCTGATCGACAGGGATTTTTCCACGCGCAGTACGGTGCAGATTCAGTTAAAGGATACGAGGATCGCCTGTGAGACGGCGGAGAAGGCCGGTGCACCGGCGCTTCTGGGAAATGTGGCGCGTCAGATGTACGCTCTGGGTGTACAGAACCTGAGTGATCCGCTGGAGGATTC
>CACZQP010000041.1 GCA_902783385.1 uncultured Lachnospiraceae bacterium
AATCATATCGAGGTTGTAAAAAGGAATCTCTCTATTTACCTCACGATTACCCTCTTTTCGAACCTGTCGGAATTTCCGACAGGTTGAGTCTTCATCCAATTCTTCCTCTTCATAGATATGCTGAATATGCTCCACAACATTCGTTCTGGCCGTCTGGAACAGTTCTGCCATTTGCTGCTGGCTGAGCCAAACCGTTTCATCCTGAACTCGAACGTCAAGTTTCGTCCGTCCGTCTTCTGTTTGATATATTATAATTTCGCCAAATTTCTGAGACATATATAATCACACCTCTTTTATATGGTTCGGGGCAGTTTCTTGTATTGTCCTCTTCCGTTAAACTCTATAATTCCTTTGTCTCGCAACACTTGCAATTGCTGTCGAATTTTATCTTTTACATGGTGGTTTTCCGGGTGTTTTGCAGAAAGTTCATCTTCAAACAGGTACACCTCATCAAGCGAGAAACTATCATTAGGTATTCTGTTAATACAGTTCAAAATATCCAGTATCCATCCTCTCGCGTCCAGTCGATACTTTTTAATAAAACTTGTCCTCTTGACTTTGGAAAGAACCTCTTTTTCCGGAGACTGTATCCCGTTTTTTACAATAAATATCTGCCCCTCTGGCGGTATCTTTTTGATTAGAATATTACATCCCGTCCATCCGGCGCGCCTAGCGGTTGATGCTAATGGCTTTCGTCTTTCTATTATTTCTGTTGAGAAAAAGTATTTGGGCACAACGATAAAATCCTTCACATCAAGGTTTTGTTTGTCATAATGCATAAAGAAAAAATTGGGATTGTTCGTGGATGTGATGCGCTCAATCATCGTCTTATACGCACCATCTACGATTTTGTTTTCTATTGTTCCACTCTTACTTTTTAATTCATAGTCTTCACTACAATTGGGACAATAGAAATCCGCCACAGGTTTATTATTGTCATAGTGACTTATATAAGCGCATCCGCAGAAGGGGCAGTATATATTTTCTGCAACCCATGTTTCAGTAATAACTCTGGCTTTTTGCGCGGCACTATGATATGACTCCGCAAGATCCGACCTAAGATGTGTTATCATGTGTTTCCTCATTTCACGGCTGATCGGTTTACTCTTTTATTTTGCCACAAACAGGGCACGGTGTGAATTGAAAAAGATTGGTTCCTGGCATTTCTTTTTCATCCGGAACATATAAAGAATTACATCGATCGCATCGAATAATGATTTCTGATTTTACATCTTCAAGAAACAAACTGCTTGGGCTTTGCCAGTCGACATTTTCAAAAAGATATTCGGCAACTTCTTCGCTTCCTTCTGCCAAGTCCAGAAAAGCTTGACGTGTCCATGCTTTGTCACCAACCTCATCATATTCTGCAACATAGCACGGTCGGTTCAGATGATTGTAAAAAGCATCCCAATCCTTAAAACAGGCACCTTGAAACGTAGGCCCCTTCTCGACATTTAGAATGTAGCCTTCTTCGTTAGTTATAATACTTCCTATTGTTTTTGGGTATTCTCTTTTCATAACTGGCATCCTTTCGAATCACTAATATGGATCTGGATCGTAGATCTTTCGGGGGACAATTGCAAGCAGTTTCATCTCCGGGCACAAAAAACAGACGAACAGGAGATCATCTCTCTGCTCGTCTGTCTCGCGTTCCCGACGGGAATCGAACCCATAGCTAGCGCTTAGGAGGCGCTTGTTTTATCCGTTAAACTACGGGAACAGTCGGCGGGTCTGTCACCCGCCAGATGATTATTGTACCACATTTAATTCTCCGGATAAAGGAGTGTTCCCTGCATCCAGATAGTTCCCTTGAAGCGGCGGCCGATGGCAGGCTCGCCGTAAAGGTCTTTGCGGTTGATGCACACGTCGAGGAGCAGGTCGTTGATGTCGAGCGACAATCGCAGCAGCTCCTCGCCGGTCCAGGGGTTGCGGTGCGGGCGGATGTCAAAGATCTCTCCCATCACCGAATAGATATCGCATTCCATGCCGGTCGGCATGAAGTAATTATCCACCAGGCTGAAGACGTCCTCGTACGGGATCTGGTTCCACAGCGCCGCATAGTGGTCCATATCCTCCATCGTGAGGTTGCGCATGGCGGTCTCGTCGCCGTCGCGCGCGCGGAGCATCCAGTTCATGCGGCGGTCCGCCTCTTTTTTCATGGCGCTGCGCTGCTCTTCCGTCTTCTCAATCGGAAAAACGATCGTGCCGTCCAGGGAGAGCGCGGTGAGCGAAAGCGGAACGCCCTGCACGACTTCGCCTCTTCCGAAGTCGTGCTTGATGTAGTCCACAAGATTGAGCAGCCGGAAGATGATGGTGACGCCTACCTTTAAGTCATCGCAGGCGCCGGCGTAGGAGTCGTTTTCGATCCTGCGCTCAACGGTGACTTCCTCATGCGTGCTGACAATACTGCTGCGGACATAGGGCAGGCAGTATTCGTACAGGAACATGTCCGAGTCGTCAAAGGTTCCGCAGACCGACAGGCCGATGCCATCCGCAATCTCCATGCGGAACTCCGCGATCATGGTGTCGTCGTTTCCGGATTTCGTCGTGTAGGCGCGGGCGGTCGGCGTCTCGATGACGCGGGTGATGAAGTTATGAAATTCGCGCTGTCCGTAGTTGTCGGAAAAGCCGATCGCGCGGAGATATTTGTGCAAGCTGTGTAGCCTTTCTGTAAAAATCAGTCGTGGAGCGGGACGAGCTCCGTCTTGCCGCCCATGTAAGGCTGCAGGACTTTCGGGATCGCGACGCTTCCGTCCGCGCGCAGGTTGTTCTCCAGGAGCGCGATGAGCATGCGGGGAGACGCGACCACGGTGTTGTTCAGGGTATGCGCGAGATACTTGTTTCCGTCACCGCCGTTCACGCGGATCCGAAGACGCCTTGCCTGCGCATCGCCCAGGTTGGAGCAGCTGCCGACCTCGAAATATTTTTTCTGGCGCGGGGACCACGCCTCGACATCACAGGATATCACTTTGAGATCCGCCAGATCGCCCGAGCAGCATGCAAGCGTGCGGACGGGGATGTCCATGCTGCGGAAGAGATCGACAGTATTCTTCCAAAGGATGTCATAGTATTTCGGCGAATCCTCGGGTTTGCAGACAACGATCATCTCCTGCTTCTCGAACTGGTGGATGCGGTATACGCCTCTCTCCTCGATGCCGTGCGCGCCCTTTTCCTTGCGGAAGCAGGGCGAATAGCTGGTGAGTGTCTGCGGCAGCTCGTCCTCCTGCAGGATCTGGTCGATGAACTTGCCGATCATGGAGTGTTCGGACGTGCCGATGAGATAGAGGTCCTCGCCCTCGATCTTGTACATCATCGCGTCCATCTCCGCGAAGCTCATGACGCCGTTGACGACGGCGCTCCGGATCATGAACGGCGGGACATAATAGGTGAAGCCCCGGTCGATCATGAAATCACGCGCATATGTCAGCACTGCGGAATGGAGTCTTGCGATGTCACCCTTCAGGTAATAGAAACCGTTGCCGGCAACACGGCCCGCAGCGTCGATGTCGATGCCGTCAAACCGGTCCATGATGTCCGTGTGGTAAGGGATCTCAAAATCAGGCACCAGCGGCTCGCCGTATTTTTCGATCTCCACGTTCTCGCTGTCGTCTTTCCCGATCGGCACCTTCGGGTCGATGATCTGCGGAATGATCATCATGTCCGCGCGCAGCTTTTCGGAGGCTTCCTTCTGGATCCCGTCCAGCTCGACAAGGCGCGCCGCATCCTTCGCGACCTGTTCCTTCAGTGCCTGCGCCTCTTCCTTTTTGCCCTGCGCCATCATCGCGCCGATCTCCTTCGAGATCTTATTTTTGTTCGCGCGGATATTGTCGGCTTCCGCCTGCGCCTCGCGGCTCTTTTTGTCCAGCTCGATCACTTCGTCGACGAGCGGAAGCTTTTCGTCCTGGAATTTCTTCCGGATGTTCTCCCGCACCGCCTCCGGATTCTCCCGCAGAAACTTGATGTCTATCATGACGCTATATACTCCTTTCTAATAAAAAGCAGCTGTCTATACCATTTAGTCGGCCATCCGCGCGCCCATGAGCTCCGCGATCCGCGCGAGGTCGTCATTGTTGTAATAGGCAATTTCCAGTTTGCCGCCCTTCTTTTCGCCGGGCTTAATGGAGACCTTTGTCCCGAGGATCTGCCGAAGCTGCTCCTCGATATGGCGGTTGATTAAAAGAAGCGCTTCATCCGGTCCTTTTTTCTCCGGTTCTTTCGCCTTTTGGGGCTTGATGACGCTTCCGGCAAGCTTTTCCGTCTCGCGCACGCTCAGTCCTGCACTCACGATCTGTACGGCGAGGCGCTTCTGCTCCGTCTCGTCCTCGACCGCGACGAGCGCGCGGGCATGTCCGGAAGAAAGCCGCCCGTCGATGACCATGTTCTGCACCTCGGGCGTCAGGCGAAGGAGCCGCAGCGCATTGGTGATCGTCGTTCGGTTTTTGGAGACGCGCTTTGCGACGTCGTCCTGCTTTAGGTTAAATTCCGTCAGAAGACGCTGGTAGGCCTGCGCTTCCTCGATCGGGTTTAAGTCCTCGCGCTGGATATTCTCGATCAGCGACAGCTCAACGATCTCGCGCTCCGAATAATTGCGGATGATCACGGGAACCTCCCGCAGGCCCGCCAGGCGCGATGCTCTCCATCTGCGCTCGCCGGCAATGATCTCGTAATGGTCGCCGCGCTCCTGCACCAGGATCGGCTGGAGCAGTCCGTACTGCTTAATGGAATCGGACAGCTCCCGGAGCGACTCCTCATCGAACATTCTGCGCGGCTGGTCCCGATTCGGCTCGATGCTGGTGATCTTCACCTTGACCGCCTCTGCGGCAGGGGCCGCTTCCTTCGGCGCCGCGGCAGCCTTTGCCTTGTCCGCGTTCTTCATGCCGCCCGGAAACAGCGTCTCGATTCCCTTGTGTAATCCGCCTTTTTTCTTCTCCGCCATGGTCTTCCCCTCATTATTATCAGAGTGTCTGTTTATCTATTGTATGCAATTATACATTAAGCAATTATATTTGGCTCTGTATAATTGTATTCAATTATTCTGTTGTTCTCTCTGTCTCTCCGTTCGCCAGGGATGCGTCGTGCGCGATTTTCTCCCGCGCGAGCGACCGGTAAGCGATTGCACCAGTCGAGGAAGTATCGTACTTCGTGATCGGAAGGCCGTAGCTGGGCGCCTCCGCAAGCCGGATGTTCCGCGGGATGACAGTCTGGAAAACAAACTGCTCCACATGCTCCCGGACATTTGCGACGACATCCGCGGACAGGTTCGTCCGCGCATCATACATGGTGAAAACGATCCCCTCGATTTCCAGGTCGGGGTTGAAGCTCCCTTTGACCAGGTTGATCGTATAGATGAGCTGGCTCAGTCCCTCCAGCGCATAGTATTCGCACTGAATCGGCACAAGCACCCTGTCAGCCGCCGCGAGCGCGTTGACCGTCAGGAGGCTCAGGGACGGCGGACAGTCCATGATCACGTAATCATATTCGTCCCTCACATAGTCGAGCGCCTTCTTTAATATATGTTCCTTGTCCTCCATGTTCAGGAGCTCGATCTCTGCGCCGGCCAGGTTTACGTTTGCCGGAATGATATCGAGACCCGGCAGGATATCCCTGCGGATCGCCTCGCGGATCCCGCACTCATGTGTCAGGAGCTCGTACGTCGTGTTCTCCGCGTCGTTTTTGTCTATGCCGAATCCGCTCGTCGCATTCCCCTGGGGATCTGTGTCGACAAGGAGAATCTTCTTGTCATATTCCGTCAATGCTGCGGAAAGGTTGATTGCTGTCGTCGTTTTTCCGACGCCGCCCTTCTGGTTGCATACGGCAATGATGTTTCCCATAGCGCTCCTTTACTGATACGGTCAAAAGACCGGCCGACTGCGGCAATTGCCGGGTAAGACCGGCGTTACATTTCATAATATCACATTTTTGAACCGTCTTACAGCGGTTCCTTCGACGGTGTTCCGGCTTTTCTGGGATATCGGGCAGGAGTTGCCGACTTCTTCCGAATGATGGGAAGCACGCGCTCGTAATCCGTACCCGGCAGCAAATAGCTTTGGGTCTCCAGGAGCTCGCCGCCGAGCTTTTGAATCGCTCTTTTCCCGTCCTCCAGCTCCTCCTCCACCTTCTTCCCTTTATATGGCAGGAAATATCCGCCTTTCTTCACAAACGGAAGACAGTATTCGGAAAGAGGGGAGAGTGATGCGACCGCGCGCGACACTGCGAGTGCAAAGCTGTCGCGGTACGCCGGATCTCTTCCAAGGTCCTCCGCGCGGCTGTGCACTGCCTCCGCCCGGGAAAGGCCGAGAGCGGAGATGACCTCTCCGAGAAAATTAACTCGCTTTCCCAGACTGTCCATGAGGGTAACCCGGCTCTCCGAGAAAAGGATCGCCAGCGGGATTCCCGGAAGTCCGGCTCCGGTGCCCACGTCAATAATGCTTGCACCCGCAGCCAGCTCCCTTTTCAGTTCTTCCGGAAACAGCTTTACAGGATAGAGACTGTCGAGAAAATGCTTCTCCAGTGCCTCCTCATATTCTGTCACTGCCGTGAGGTTCATCCGCTTGTTCCCCTCAACAAGAAGTTCATAGTAGGAGAGAAGCTGATCCTCCTGCTTCGGTGTGAGAGTCACGTCCGCTTCAGCGAGCTGCGACCTGAATTTGTCGGTGAGTGTTCTGTGTTCTCCCATGGTAATTCACTCGTGCTTTTTGAATTTTTGATACCTGTTTCTTCTATATAAATATACCACCATACGTTTCACGTGAAACATCATCTTCAAGTGGCGAATTAATTATTTGCAGGATGTCGGTATCTGTGTCCCTCATTGTACGCCACAGGGTAATTCTCGCCAGCCGGATGTCCCCGCCTACGAAAGCAAAATGGCGCCGCTTCCGTATAACGTTTCACGTGAAACAATATAGGACACCGCCGCGGCTTTCACATGTTTCACGTGAAACATTCATTTCTCATACTGTGGCATGTCGCGTATGTTTCACGTGAAACATTTTTGATCTATCTGTCGGCACTTGTGCCCCGGCCGGAAGTTATCAACAAAGCCACTTTCAGGATAGTGCTTATCCACAGTTTTATCCACAAAATGTGGACAACCCTTTTCGGGCAGGTTATTTGAGCCGAAGTGGCACGTTTCCACAAGATTTAGTGCTCCGCGCCGCGCTGTTTTTCCAGATATATGAGTAGCACAGTGACATCCGCCGGTGTCACGCCGGAAAGGCGACTGGCCTGGCCGATACTGTCAGGCCGGACCTGTTTGAGGCGCTGCCGCGCTTCCAGCCGCAGGCTTTTCACGTCATCGTAATCAATATCCGCGGGGATCCGGCGGCGCTCCATTTTTTCAAAGGAGGCGACCTGGCGTTTTTGCCGCTCGATGTAGCCCTCGTATTTGATCTGGATCTCGACCTGTTCCGTCACGGCTTTTTCCAGCTCCTGGCGTTCCGGGTCGATCCCGGCCAGTGCGTCGTAGGTGACCTCCGGCCTGCGCAACAGATCCGCAATAGATGCGGCCGTGCCGAGCGGGGCAGTGCCGATGCTTTTAAGGTATGCGCCGGTTGCGGCCGCCGCGCCGACGCGCGTGTTCTTCAGCCGCTCTACCTCCGCAGCGATCTGCCGCTCCTTGCGGCATACGTGGTCATACTGTTCCTGCGTGATGAGTCCGACGCGATATCCATATTTCCGAAGGCGCAGGTCCGCGTTGTCCTGGCGCAGGAGCAGGCGGTATTCCGCGCGGGAAGTCATCATGCGGTAGGGCTCGAGGTTGTTTTTGGAGACGAGGTCGTCGATCAGGACGCCGATGTATCCCTCCGCCCGGGTGATCACGAGCGGTTCTTTGCCCATAATCTGCATGGCGGCGTTGATGCCGGCCAGAAGTCCCTGCGCGGCAGCCTCCTCGTAACCGCTGGAGCCGTTGAACTGGCCGGCGCAGAAGAGTCCGCGGACGGATTTCATCTCCAGCGTCAGCTTCAGGTCATTCGCGCTGATGCAGTCGTACTCGATCGCATAGGCATTCTTGACGATCCGGCAGTTTTCCAGGCCCGGTACGGTGCGGTACATCCTCTGCTGGACATCGTCCGGCATGGAGGAGCTCATTCCGTCCACGTAGACCTCGTTTGTTCCGCGCCCTTCGGGCTCGATAAAGACCTGGTGCCGCGTTTTTTCTGCGAATTTTACCACTTTGTCCTCAATGGAGGGGCAGTAGCGGGGGCCGGTCCCCTCGATGATGCCGGCATAGATGGGCGAACGGTCGAGATTTGCGCGGATGATGTCGTGCGTTTCCTCGTTCGTGTAAGTCAGGTAGCAGGGGACCTGCTCGATCTGCACATCCGCGGGGTCGGTGGAGTAGGAGAAGGGAATGACGGTCTTGTCTCCCTCCTGGATCGTCATTTTGCTGTAGTCGATCGTCCTTCCGTCCATTCTCGCCGGCGTCCCGGTCTTGAACCTGCGCAGGGAAATGCCCAGCTCCGTGAGGGAATCCTTCAGGAAGGTGGATCGCTGCATGCCGCCGGGGCCCGTCTCCGTGATGGCCTCCCCGACAAGGCACCGCGCATTCAGGTATGTTCCGGTACAGATGATCGCGGCCCGGCAGGCATAGACCATGCCGGTGTGGATCTGCACGCCGGTGACCTGCGGTTCGCCCCCGTTTTCTCCCGTATCCTTCTTCGTCAGGATCTTCGTGACTTCCGCCTGACGGATGATCAGGTTTTCCGTCTGTTCCAGCACCTGCCGCATGGCTTTGGAGTACTCCGCCTTGTCGGCCTGTGTGCGGAGAGAGTGGACCGCGGGTCCCTTGGAGGTGTTGAGCATCTTGGACTGAATGAAGGTCTTATCAATGTTTTTGCCCATTTCGCCGCCCAGGGCGTCGATTTCCCGTACCAGGTGGCCCTTGGAGGAACCCCCGATATGGGGATTGCAGGGCATCATGGCGATGCTGTCCACGTTCATGGTAAAAATAGCGGTCTTAAGACCGAGCCTTGCACAGGCCAGCGCGGCTTCACACCCCGCGTGACCCGCGCCGATGACCGCCACGTCCACCTGCTCCGTATATGGTTTTTCCTGCGTCCGCAGGGTCGTATCTTCTTTCATTCTTTCCGTCATTTGTCCCGCAAGTGCTGCGTCATATCATTTGCCGAGGCAGAACCGGCTGAAGATCTCCTCCACGAGGTCGTCCTCCACCTGCTCGCCGAGGATCAGCCCGAGCTGCTCATAGGCGTGCATCATGTCCGGCGCCAGAAAGTCTTCGCTCATGCCGGCGGCGATGCTCTCGCGCGCATACCGGACAGAGGAGAGCGCTTCCTCCAGGGCTTCCCGGTGCCGCAGATTCGTCACATAGGGTTCGCCGTCTTCAAAGGCGCCGGAAATTCCAAGCACCTCCGGAATCAGGCGGCGCAGTGCTTCGATCCCTTCGCCCGTCTCCATGGAGCAGGGAAGGATCGCAATCCCCTCCGGAAGGAGCTCTTTGACCGCCTGTTCGTCGCCCTGTGAAAGATCCGATTTGTTCAGAATGACGATACAGGGCTTTCCCGCGCGGATCATCGGCGTGAGCATGGCGGCCGTCTCCCGGTCCTCGGCAGAAATTCCCGCCGCATTGTCCGTGACAAACAAAAGGAGAGCGGCTTCCTCCGCGGCCGCGCGCGACCGCTCGATGCCGATCTTTTCCACCGGATCGTCAGAGGTTCGGATCCCTGCCGTATCGATCAGCCGGAGCGTGATGTCACCGAGGCGGATGCTCTCATCGACAGTATCCCGGGTCGTTCCCGGAATCTGCGTGACGATCGAGCGCTCCCTGCCGGAGAGCCTGTTTAAAAGCGAGGATTTTCCCGCATTCGGCTTTCCGACGATCGCCGTGGCGACGCCCTCCCGGATGAGGCTCCCCTCCTGCGCATGTGAGATCATGTACTCCAGCCTGTGCTCCGTCTGTGCGAGCTTTTCGTCGAGCTTTTCCGGATATCCGTCCAGCGAAAAATTTTCCGGGTCGTCCAGCGCGGACTCGATAAAGGCGATCTCGTATATCAGGTTTTTCCGGATCTCCCGCACCCTGCCCGAGAGCTCGCCCGAGAGCTGCGAGACAGCAATCTTCCTCGCGCCCTCGCTGTCTGCGGCAATGATATCCATGACCGCCTCCGCCTGTGCGAGATCGATCCGCCCGCCCAGAAAGGCGCGCTTCGTAAATTCCCCGGGCTGTGCAAGCCGCGCGCCCGCGTCCAGGGCGAGAGAGAGTGCTTTCTGCACGGTATGGATCCCGCCGTGCGTGTTGATCTCGACTGTGTCCTCCGTCGTGTAGCTGTGCGGCGCGCGGAACACGGAGACCATGACTTCATCCGCCACTTTGCCCTCGCTGTCCACGAGGTTCCCAAAATGGATGCTCCCCGCCTGAAAAGCGGGGAGTACATGATTTCCGTGTTTATCCGTATACAGTTTGTCCGCAACTTGGACGGCCTGCGGCCCGCTGATGCGGACGATGCCAATTCCGGCCTGGCCGGGCGCCGTCGATATTGCGGCAATGGTGTCTGAAAAATGCCGGCTCATCATTTTTTCGGTGTGACCACGACGCGGCGGAACGGCTCCTCGCCCTCGCTGTAGGTTGTCACATACTTATCGCCCTGGAGGGAAGAGTGAATGATCCTTCTCTCATAGGGATTCATCGGCTCCAGCGTGACGGCGTGCCTGGTTCTCTTCACGCGCATGGAGATGTTCTTTGCGAGATTCTCCAGCGTCTTTTTGCGCCGCTCCCTGTAGTTTTCCGTGTCCGTCTTTACATGGACATAGCTGCCTAAGTCCTTGTTGATCACAAGGGAGACAAGGTACTGGAGGGAATCGAGCGTCTGGCCGCGTTTGCCGATCAAAACGCCCATATCGTCACCGTCAAAAGAAGCATTCAGCACGTTTTCCTGCTCATCAAAGCTCAGGTCGATGCTGACGTCCATGCCCATTGCCTGGAAGACCTGCGTCAGGAACGCATCCGCCTCCTCCTTGACTTTGCTGATTTCTTCCTGCGTCAGCGGCTTCTCCTCGTGCTTTTTCGAGGGCTTTTTCTCCGCGGGCGCCTTATCCGCCTTCTCCTGCGGTCTTTCCGCCTTTTCTGCCTTCTCTGGGCGGTCCTTTTTCTTTTCTCTCTTTTCCTTCTTTTCCGGCTTTCCGGCAGCGCGGCTTTCCGGAGCCTTCTCCGCAGACAATTCCTCCGCGCTTTCCTTTGTCTTTTCCTCACGGAACAGCTCCGCTTCCTTCTTCGGCGATGCAAAGGTCTCGTCCTTGGTGAGGACGTCGCTGATCTTCTCCGCCTCTGCGGTGAATGCATCCGCAGTTTCCTTTACGCGGGCGCGGATGACCGCGTCCTTTGCGCCGACGCCGAGGAAG
>CACZQP010000042.1 GCA_902783385.1 uncultured Lachnospiraceae bacterium
CCAAGTGACGATGGAGGACCGGATTTTCCGGGCAAACAGACGCCTGATTACCACAGGGATCCTGCTGACGGCCATCCTGCAGATCCTGCTGATCTTCAATTACAATGTCTGGAACGATGAGGCGACGACCATCATCTACATCCTGCGGGACTTTAAGGACCTGTGGGGAACGATCATGGTGGATGATCACCCGCCGCTTTACTATCTTCTGCTGAAGGGACTGATCAGCGTCTTCGGCTACCGGTTCGGTCTGGTGAAGCTTTTTTCGGCCGTTCCGATTATTTTAATGCACATCTGGACGGGGACGCTTGTGCTGCGCGACCCCAGAATGCGGGCAAGCCGGCATGCAGGACCGCTGGCGACACTCTTTATCGTCATCACGACGCTCGATCACAACTTCCTGTACCTGAGCACGGAGATCCGCATGTATTCGCTCGCCATGTTCTTCGTGACCATGAGCGGGATCTACGCCTTCAAGGTCTATGCGGACGGCAGAAAGCGCGACCACGTGATTCTGGTATTGCTGCTTCTGGGCGGCGCGTACACCCATCATTTCGCGACCCTGTCCGAGGCATTTATCTGTCTGTTCCTGTTCATCTTCCTGCTTCGGAGGGACATACGCGCCATCCGGCAGGTGCTGTTTATCGCGGGCGCATCATTCCTCTGCTACCTTCCCTGGCTTCCCGTTCTCCTTGGGCAGATCGGCCTGACGAGCGGGGAAGCGCGGGTTCGCTTCCGGATGACGGACGTGCGCGGCTATTTCAGCTACATCATCGAGAATGACGCATGGATCGTGATGCTCCTTTCCGTGATCCTCCTCCTCGCCTTTTACGCGCTCCTTCCGGATGATAGAAGAACAAAGGAGGAGAAGGCGGAGATCGTCTTCGGACTGCTTAGCATTTCTGTTGTGTTTCTCGTCATGTTCACGGGAATCTTTGTGAACCTGAAGATCAGCCCCGTGTTCATGGGAAGGTATTTAAGCCCGGCGCTCGGCCTTTTCTGGCTCGGGTTTATCGTGCTGGCAGCCCGTGTGGATCACCGCAGGATCGTCGTCCTGCTCCTGGGCGGCCTGATCATATACAAATCCCTGACCGGGTATACGGCCCGCCTTATCACGGAATATGACACCGGGACGCAGGATATCGTGCAGGCATTCAACGAGATGGCAGGGCCGGAAGACTACATCGTGACAAACAACGAGCACCTGCGGATCAGCGTTCTCGGCTTTTATTTCCCGGGGCACCTGATCCGCGACATTGAGGACATCGACTTCGAAGAGGACGAGATCGACAGGCCCGTGTGGTACTTTGAGGACACGCTGATGGAGGAGGACAAGGAGTACATCGAGGCGGCCGGTTACCAGTGCAGGCATATTCTGACGGGAGATTTTGACAATACGTATTACTTCAGGCTGTATCTGATCGGCAGAAAGCCGGAAGAAAACGGCGGATGAATTGCACAAAGCACAAGATGTGATGTATGATGATACTGACTTCCACCAAAGATAGTAAGACGGGACCGAAAACAGGTTCCCGAAGGGAGAGGACAAAATGAAAAAGGTATTGACGGGACTTTGCGCGATCGCGCTTTGCTTCGGACTGGTCCTGCCAGTCCGGCTGCAGGCGGCACAGGTGCCGGATGCGGTCGCAAATGCAAAAGATGTGGATTACGACGTGACGGTCGCATCGAATGACAACGAGCTCAACCTTCGCGTCGGTCCGGGCGCGGAGTATCCGCTGGCCTATGCGACGCCCCATCACAACGGGGATGTGCTCCATATTTACAAAGAGACAACGGCGGCGAGCGGGAATCCGTGGGGATTTACGCTGGGCGGACCGAACCGCGACGTGCCGGGGTGGATTGCACTCATCCCGACAAACAGAGCGGGCGCGGCACCTGCGCCTTTGGCAGCAGCACCGGCGGCGCCCTCTCAGGCATCGGGCGGCCAGACATCGTCGCAGCCTGCGGCGTACTCTGGTTCCGGAACTGCAGCGGACTATGATGTCATGGTCAATTCCGCTGACGGCGAGCTGAACCTCCGGACGGGTCCGGGGGCGGAATATCCGCTTGCCTATTCGACGCCGCACCGAAACGGCGACGTCCTGCATATCACGAAGACCGCAACGGCGGCGAGCGGGAATCCCTGGGGCTACACCATGGGCGGACCGAACCGCGATATTCCCGGATGGGTCGCACTCAATCTGACGAGCCGGACGGGAAGCGGCGTGCAGACCGGCGCAGGCTCGGCTGCGGGTGCGGCTTCATCCACATCGTCCGCACAGGAGGCGGCTTCGACCTCCGGTGCGACACCGGCTTCGTCTGCGGCATCCGCGTCGTCCATTCCTGACGTCGAACCTGTCCCGGCGGATTCTGCGTCAACGACGTCCGCATCCTCCGCCGCATCCGCGTCACCGGTTTCTTCCGCATCGACAGCAGCGAATGCCGATGCATCAGGCACCGGAAAGAGCGCCGCGGCGGCTTCTGTGTCGTCCGCCTCGGAAGCGGCAGCCTCCGTCGTACCGGTCCAGAGCGCCGAGGAGGTGGAGAAAGAGGGCAAGAACTATGTGCTGACGCGCGCGGTCGCAGGCGTCGGGACTGTCGGCGGTGCGCTTCTTCTGCTCCGCTGGCTGCAGGTGCGCAACTACCGCAAGCGCTACCAGAACAGGCGCAGGCGCTGAGAGGCTGCGCTGCCTAAAGATAACGGCAACAGGAAGGAACCGCTGCGGGCGGTTCCTTTTTTGTCTTTTGTGCACTTGGCCACCCCGGAAAGCAACAGCGGAAAAGAATCGGGCAAAATACACGTATACTTTCCCTTATTTCTGCATTACCATCAAAGTAATCGACAGATATTCTTCTTCGTTTCGGCTTACAGCAGATCGATTGCCTGTGCAATTGCGGAAAGATTTATCCATCAGTATTAGAAAGGAGTATAGAGATGCGGAAAATGCAGTTAGGTGCAGCGGGCGTGCGAGGAGAGCGGATTTAATAATATCACGCACTTTATCCGGAAATTCGGGGAAGTCGTCGGGGTCACGCCGGGCAAGTACGCACGGCAGCTGGAAAACCAGATGCCTCCCGAGACACAGGGCTGACAGGCCGGGGGAAACCGCCGGCATGGCAGGCACAATACAGTTGCAAGTGATGCGTTACCGGCAGCAGCGGCAGTATGGAATAGGATCCCATGCCCGCGGCTGCCGGTTTTTGGTCATGGTCCGGATGTGGTAGAATGTACGAAGCGGCTGCCGCAGGGCATGATGGAGGGATTATGGACAACATCATCGTAATCGGAATTGCAGGCGGAACGGGAAGCGGGAAGACGACGATCACCCGTGCGATCACGGAGCACTTCGGCGGAGACGTCACGGTGATCTACCACGATAATTATTATAAAGCGCACCATGACCTGAGCTATGAAGAGCGCGCCAAATTAAACTACGATCACCCGAACGCCTTCGACACGGAGATCATGGTCAGAGACCTCGGGGCGCTCCGCAGGGGCGAGGAGATCCGGTCTCCGCTGTACGATTACACGATACATGACCGGTCGGAAAACACGCTGACGATCCGTCCCACGAAGATCATCGTGGTCGAGGGGATCATGATCTTTGCGGCGCCGGAGCTGCGGGAGCTGATGGACATCCGGATCTTCGTCGACGCGGATGCGGACGTGCGGATCCTGCGGCGTATCATGCGTGACGTAAAAGAGCGCGGAAGGACCCTGGAGAGCGTGATTGACCAGTACCTGACAACAGTCAAGCCGATGCATGAAGCGTTTGTGGAGCCGTCGAAGCGCTATGCGGACGTGATCATCCCGGAGGGGGGCGAGAACAGGGTCGCCCTGGAGATGCTGATCGGCAGGATGGAGGCACACTTAAGACATGCAGCAGAGTAGTCACCTGAGAGAGAGCATCATTGTACCCTGGGGAATCTGCCTTCTGTGCACACTCGTCGTCTTCTGCGGGATGGGCATGGCAACGGGCGGATTCTTTCCGTATCTGCCCTATATCCAGGAGGAGGGATACACGGCAACACAGACCTCGCTCCTGATCACGATCCGGTGTTTTTCCAGTCTGATCGTCATGGCGGGGATCACCAGATACTATAAGCTGTTTACGCTGCGCACGGGCATGACGCTGGCCTGCGCCTCTCTCGCGGCGGGACAGCTCATCATGAGCTTTGCGGACAGCTATCCCGTCTATGTCGTCGGGATCGCGGTCATGGGCATTGCGTACTCCGCGGCGGGAATGGTCCCGGCGGCCATGCTGATGGGGAACTGGTTCGAAAAGAGCCGCGCGACGGCGATCGCGGTATGCTCCATCGGCTCGGCGCTCGCGGCATCCGTCCTGCCGGCGGCGGAGACAGCGCTGATCCTGCGATATTCACTGCGAGCAAGCTTTCGTGCGGGGGCCCTTCTTGCAATCGCCGTCCTCCTTATCTTTTTCCTCATTGTGCGGGATACGCCGGAGGAAAAGGGATACCTGCCATACGGCGCCCGGACGGATGAGGCAAAGAAGGATGACAGCGCCCTGACGTCTCCGGAAGAAAAACCGGCGGAAAAGGAGCGCACCGCGCAGACGGGCGGAAGGGACCTTAGCCGCGCGATGCAGGCCTGTATGTTCTGCGCCATGCTTCTGGTCGGCGGTTATGCCATGGCGGCGCAGGGTCATTTTTCCGTGCTGATGATATCCGAGGGCTATACAAAGGAACAGGCCGCATTCGGGTTTTCCCTGATGGGAACCGTGCTGATCCTGGGAAAGTTCGTCTACGGGCGTCTTACGGATTTCCTCGGCGCAAGGATCGCATCCCTCATTACGCTCACGATGCTCACGGCAGGCTATATCCTGTGCGCAATGCCGCTTGTCAGCATGCCGGTGCTCATCCTGCGCGCCGCCCTGATCGGCATGGGTCTTCCGATCTGTACCGTGGGGATCCCGGTGACGGCGAGGGAACTCTCCTCGGCGGAGAAATATCCCGAGACACTCAGAAATTACCAGATTGGCTACACGACGGGCAGCATGCTCTTTTCCAGCTTTCCCGGCGTTCTGTATGACCGGCTGGACAATTACAACGTCTCCTATGCGATCTGTGCCGCTGCCGTTGTGACCTTCCTTGCGGTCCTGCTCGCGGCGTACCGCCAGCTGGGACAGGCAGAGGAGAGAAAAGCGCTTTAGGTGCTTGCATTTTTATCCAAATCGTTGTATTGTTCTAACAACTGAATACATTCCCGAAGAAGTGTTCTGAATCGATGGAGACTGGACACGGAGGGAACTCTGGAGAATCCCGCAAGGGTGCCGAAGGTGTAAGGCAGCGGTGCTGCTGAATCTCTCAGGCCAAAGGACAGAGAAGGCATTTTGTTTTCAAGATGCACATGGGTCCGTTATCCAGAGCCGCTGCCTGTCAGCGGTTTTTTCTTATTCATGAGGAGGAAAACAAAATGCTGCTAAAACTGGTTCAGACGATCAATGCTTATCTGTCGGACTATGTGCTGATCATTCTCCTGATCGCCGTAGGTCTCTGGTATTCCATCCGCACAAGATTCGTGCAAATACGCTGCTTTAAGGAAGGCATGCGCCGCGTCTTCGGCAACATCTCCCTTTTCGGGAAAAAGTCCGACAGCTCCATGAGCTCGTTCCAGGCGCTCGCGACTGCGATCGCAGCGCAGGTCGGAACCGGCAACATCGTCGGCGCATCCGGTGCGATCCTGACAGGCGGACCGGGAGCGATCTTCTGGATGTGGATCATCGCCTTCTTCGGCATGGCAACCATCTATGCTGAGGCGGTCCTTGCACAGAAGACGCGTGTTGCGGACAAGGACGGCGTCCTGCACGGCGGACCTGTCTACTATATCACGACGGCATTTAAGGGTAGCTTCGGAAAGTTTCTCGCAGGCTTCTTTGCGGTCGCGATCATCCTGGCACTCGGCTTCTTCGGCTGCATGGTGCAGTCCAATTCCATCGGCTCAACTTTCCAGACGGCATTCGGGATTCCCTCCTTCCTGGTCGGGATCATTCTGGTCGTGATCTGCGGCTTCATTTTCATCGGCGGTCTCTCGCGCCTTGCCTCCGTCACGGAGAAGATCGTGCCGGTCATGGCGACGCTGTTCCTGATCGGCAGCGTAATCGCGCTGATCCTTCGGATCAAGTATCTGCCGGTGACAGTGTTTATGATCTTCCGCTATGCGTTCCAGCCGCAGGCGATCATCGGCGGCGGCTTCGGCTCTGCGATCAAAATTGCACTGAGCCAGGGCGCGAAGAGAGGCCTGTTTTCCAATGAGGCCGGCATGGGCTCCACGCCGCACGCACATGCGCTCGCGCAGGTCGACAAGGCACACGACCAGGGTGTCGTCGCCATGATCGGCGTATTCATCGACACCTTTGTCGTCCTGACGCTGAACGCGCTCGTCATCATCTCCACGCTCTACACGAAGGACGGGATCCTGCATGACGGCATCATCCCGGAGGGCATCGGCAAGGCGAATCTCGCACAGACGGCTTTCGGTGTAGTCTACGGCGAAAAGTTCGGCGCCGCCTTTGTAGCGATCTGCCTGTTCTTCTTTGCCTTCTCCACGATCCTTTCCTGGAATCTCTTCGGAAAGATCAACGTGGACTACCTGTTCGGCAAGGAAAAGCTGAGGATCTATGCCATCATTGCGCTGGTCTTTATCTTCCTCGGAACGCTTGCTTCCAATGACCTGGTGTGGGAGCTTTCGGATATGTTCAACCAGCTAATGGTCATCCCCAACGCGATCGCAATGTTTGCATTAACCGGATTGGTCATCAAGGCGCTGCAGGAGAAATAGTCCTCCCAAACGACCTTCTGCATAAGTCGCGGAAAAATGCGCGGCCGGGAAACGGCCGTGCATTTTTATGTCCCGGGACGGAGGCGGGGCAGCTTCGGAAATGTAACAATTGTTAATATATTACAAAAATATTACGCATGTCATTTTCAAGATTTTGCGTTTTCAGGAAAAATGCGGCCACATCTTGCGCATCCCACAGGATATGCTAAAATAATGACAGGTATGTCTTTTAACATACGGCAGTAATGTCAGTATTTATATCTGGAGGAAAAGCAATGCAAAGTAAGATGAGGCAAAGGACCATCGCAGGAAAAATCGCCATGTTCCTGTGCGCCATAGTCGTCGCAGGCCTGATCCGGCCGGCGATTCCGGCAATCCCGGGAGGGCTGACAGCGTATGCCGACACCATCGATGTCAGCGGCACGGTGGATGACCGCACGACGAACGATATGCTGTATCTGAGTACGAGCGGCGGAACGATGACGATCAAGATCGACTCCGACACGGACCTCTCCGGCGGCCGGATGCTTCTGGGCAAAACGGTCTCCGTCACCTGTGCATATGGTGAGAGTGATCATTACTATCACGCGCGGAAGATCAGCGCGAACACCTCGGTGCCTGCCCGCACCGCGACGATCTACGAGGACCGCGCGGTCGTGACCGGCAAGATCGGCGAGGATTCCACGGATTCCCTGATCCGCTTAAAGACAAGCGACGGCACGATGCTGCTGAAGGTGGACACCGCGACGACTCTGGTCGGTGTTAAGTTCCTGTTTGAGGACCAGGAAGTGTATGCGCGTGTCGCACGCGGAAGCGATGCCTACATGCACGCGCTCGTCATCTCTGACACTGCTTCAGGAGCAAACGGCGGGAGCTCCGGCTCTTCTTCGTCCTCTTCGTCTTCCTCCTCGTCATCATCCTCGTCTTCCTATTATTCCGGGAGCACGGATTCCATTTCGGGAACTGTGAACGAGAAGACGGATAAAGACTATCTGTATCTTGATACCCGCGGCGGCCTCATGAAGTTTAAATACAACAGCAGTTCTGACTTTTCCGCGGGCAGGGCGATGATCACCGGAAGGACGGTGACCGTGAACTGGTACCGCAACAGCTCCGATGCGTACAATTATGTCGCGAAGGCTGTCGGGACGGGAGATCCCAAACCTGCACCGAACATTGACAGCGGCAATACGCTGACCGTCACCGGGACCGTCACGGACGACACGAATGAAAACTATCTGTACCTGAGCACGAGCGGCGGCACCATGAAGCTGAAGATCGACTCCACGACCGTCTTCGGCTCCTGCAGCTACATGGCGGAAAAGATGGAGCTGGATGTTGCGATCGCAAGAGGCTATGACGATTACTGGCACGCGACGAACATCAACCTGAAGGGCGTCAAGCCCTCCTCGTCCGGCAGCAGCTCTTCCGGATCGTCGTCCATAAACGGCGGCACAAAGCCCGTGAGCGGCGACGACGGAACGCTCATCGTGCAGGGCAAGGTCGACGAGGATACGACGGAAGACATGCTGTACCTCATCACGAGCGACGGCACGATGAAGATCAAGATCGATAACGGGACGAACCTCGCGATCTGCAAGGCGCTCATCACCGACAGCGCGGTCGGCGTCGCATGCAAGAGACAGGATGACGGATACTACCACGCGACGGCGATCGTCGGTACGGTTCAGCCGGGCGGCGTGATCACGGGCGATCCGGAGGTCACGGTCACAGGCTCCGTCAGCAGCAAGACGACGGGCGCGATGCTGTACCTGAATACGCCATCGAGCGGCACGATGCAGATCAAGCTGGACAACGCGACGGTCATGGGCTCCTGCCGCGTCCTGGTCGAGGACAAGAACATCAAGGTCTCGATCGCGCGCGTTGCAGGCGATGACTACTACCACGCGGTGCGGATCGACAGCAACTGAATCAGTTAATAATAGTTCCGAGAGACTTCGGGACGATAGATAGCATCAGTCATTACAACGGACTGCCATTGACATATGTCGGGCAGTCCGTTGTTCTTTGATCGACAGCATTGAAGTTGATGTCCTTTCGTTATATGCTGAATCTGCAGGTTTGCCATCGGAAAATCAGTACTGTTTTCAGCGCAACAATCATTTATAGGGAGAAACCATCATGATCTCATTAAAGGATGTACAGGAAGCCAGGGAGCGGATCCGCCCCTATGTTTACCACACGCCGCTGCTTCGCGCTCATGCGATGGACGAAGATCTCGGATGCGAGGTGTACCTGAAGCTCGAGTCGATGCAGGTCACCGGATCCTTCAAAGCGCGCGGCGCATTCAATGCCGTGATGACGCTTCCGGAAGAAGAACGGGGGAGGGGAGTGATCGCCTCGTCGTCCGGCAACCATGCGCAGGGACTTGCGCTCGCCGCAAAGACCATGGGCGTGAAGGCGACGATCGTCATGCCGAATGACGTGAATCCCGTAAAGCTTCAGCACGTCAAGGACTACGGTGCGGAGGCGGTCCTTGTCGATGTGATGGAGCGGGATCGGAAGATGAAAGAGCTGTCAGAGGAGAAGGGCTATGTGATCGTCCACGCGTTTGAGAACCCTTACGTGAAGGCGGGACAGGGAACGGCGGGTCTGGAGATCATGGAGGACCTGCCGGATGCGGACGTCGTGATCACGCCGCTGGGCGGCGGAGGCCTTTTGTCCGGTGTTGCGACTGCAGTGAAGGGGATCCGTCCGGAGGCGCGCGTCTACGGGGTGGAATCCGTTGCTGTCCCCCGCTACACCACGGTGTTTCGGACCGGTGAGCTGAAGGATCTCACGCATCTGGACGATACGATCGCCGACGGCGTGCGCGGTGCGCATGTCTGTGCAGACAGCTGTGAGACGATCAAGGCGCGTACGGAGGGGATTGTCTCCTGTACGGACGAGGAGGTGAAAGAGGCGCTCCGCATTCTCGCGGAGAAGGGGCGCGTACTTGCGGAGCCCTGCTCGTGCCTCACGATCGCCGCGGTGCGCACGGGAAAGATCAGTGTGCAGAAGACAGATAAGGTCGTATTTGTCCTGAGCGGCGGTAACTTCAGGTCGAAGGTGATCGCACAGATCCTCGGAGAATGATCATTCATACACAGAAGAAGAGGTTCCGCTGATGCGCGGGACCTTTTCAGTAAGATTGGGCATTGACGCGCATTTTTTTTACTTTAAGATATAGGTTGTCGGATTTTGGGCAGTTGCAGTTGTTTTCGTGCGGCGTTTTGTAAGGCCGCGAAGAAGAGGTGAAACTATGAAGGTTTATTTACCGCAGGATATAGCGGCAGCAGGCAAGGACTACCTGACGGAGCGCGGCTATGAACTGATCATCGGCGAGGACGATTCCGTTGAGACGACGCTGAAGCATGTCGGCGATGTGGATGCCCTGCTTGTCCGCACCGCAAAGGTACCGAAGGAGGTTATCGATGCGGCGCCGAAGCTGAAGGTGGTCAGCCGCCACGGCATCGGTGTGGACGCAATCGATCTCGACGCCTGCAGGGCGCGCGGCATCAAGGTGACGAACGGGCCGCTGTCCAACGCAAACGCCGTCGCGGAGCACATCGTTGCCTACGTCATGGCCTGCGCGTACAGGATGCGTCAGCTGGATGAGGCGGTGCGCTCGCACGACTGGGATATCCGGAACCGTGTGCGCATGACGGAGCTGGAGGGAAAGACCGTCGGCATGATCGGTCTCGGACACATCGGCGGCATGGCGGCGCAGAAGATGGCGCTGGGCCTTGGCATGAAGATCATCGCCTACAGCCGTCACCTGAAGGACCGTCAGGTTCCGGAGTATATTACGGTTGCGGACAGCCTTGATGAGCTCCTTGAAAAGGCGGATTTCGTTTCCCTGAACTGCCCCTCCACCCCGGAGACGCGCGGCATGATCAACAAAGAGACACTGGCGAAGATGAAGCCCACCGCCTATCTGATCAACTGCGCGCGCGGCGAGCTGGTCAATGAGGACGATCTGTACGACGCATTAAAGAACGGCGTGATCCAGGGCGCGGCGGTCGACGTGCTTGCGCAGGAGCCGATCGCGGACGACTGCAGGCTGATCGAGCTGGATAATATTATTTTCAGTCCGCACTGCAGTGCGCACAGCAACGAGAGCTTTGACCGCATGGCGCTTCATGCGGCGATGGGGCTCGACGAAGTGATTTCGGGCAGGCCGATCACGTGGGAGGTCTGCTGAGCGGCAGCCGGATAAAGATTATAAAAGAAAGAGGAAGACAATGGCAGATTTCAAAAGCAAATATGTAACTGCAGAGGCGGCCGCGGCCGCGATTCAGGACGGCGACTGGGTCGACTACGGCTTCGGCGGCGGATTCCCGGAGCTGATGGACAAAGCGATCGCCGCGCGCAAGGGCCAGGTAAAGGATGTCAAGATCCGCGGCGGACTGGTCATCCGTCCCCGCATCGAAGTGATCGAAGCGGACCCGGAGCAGGAGAGCTTCACTTATTACAGCTGGCACATCGGCGACTATGAGCGCAAGAAGCAGAAAGAGGGCCTTGTAAAGTTTATTCCGACCATCCTTCGTTCCCTGCCGGATCTCTATCGCCATCACATCCGCGTGGATGTCGCGTGCGTTCCGGTCTCGAAGCCGGACGCGGACGGGTACTGCGGCCTCGGTCTTTCCAACTTCGCATGGCGCACGATCTTTGAGAACGCCCGCACAGTCATCTTCGAGATCAACGAGCACTATCCGACGTTCCACGGCTTTGAGGGCTCGCACCGCGTGCACCTGTCCGAGGCGGACTATATTGTCGAGGGCGAGCATGAGCCGCTCCCGGTGCGGAATTACCGCGACGCTTCGGAGACGGATCTCGCCATCGCAAGGAATGTCCTGAAGGAGATTCCGGACGGGGCAATGCTCTCACTCGGCGTCGGCGGCGTGCCGTTTGCGGTCGCGAACATGATCGCAGAGTCTGACTTAAAGGATCTGGGCTGCTGGACGGGTACGATCAGCGACGCTTACATGGCGCTGCACCGCGCGGGCAAGCTCACCAACCGCATGAAGAGTGTCGACACCGGCCTTTCCACCTGGAACCTCGCGATGGGCTCCCAGGAATTCTATGACTGGCTGCAGGAGTACGGCGACAGCTTCCATCCGGGCGATCTGGACTATGTGCATTCCCCGTGGCGCATTGCGGAAAACAAAAACGTCATCAGCATCAACGGCGGTGTGCAGCTGGATCTGCTCGGCGCAGAGAACGCGGAGTCTGCGGGGACAAGGCAGCTCTCCGGCATCGGCGGCCAGCTCGACTTCCTCGAGGGCGCATATCGCTCCGAGGGCGGCAAGGGCTTTATCTGCCTGGCATCGACCCATGCGAACAAGGACGGGTCCTTAAGCTCCAATATCGTGCCGTTCATTCCGACCGGCTCCACGACCAGCGCACCGCGGACCATGATCCAGTGCGTGGCGACGGAGTACGGCGTCGCAAAGCTTCCCGGACTCTCGCTCCGTGAGCGCGCGCAGGCAATGATCAACATCGCGCATCCGGATTTCCGGAAGGAGCTGACGGAGTACGCGGACGCGAATTTCCGTTAGGAAAAGCCGCAGCTGATAACAGCTGCAGCCGTTATAAATAAAACAGGAAGAGCTGTGCAGCCGTGATCCCGCCTGAGGGATCCGCCGGCCGCACAGCTTTTTTGCGCTTTGCAACAGCTGCAGGGGAAGTCGGCAGATTCGAAAACAATATGCAAAGTTCCCTTACGGATCAAAAGGGATGCTTGAATGCAACAAATGGAAGAATAGCGGCAAAAGAGATCGATCATTGACTTAAATAGTTGCCTAAAAGCGATATAATATGATGTATTTTACTATAATCCGGAAGAATGCTGACATTTCTTCTTTCGGGGCGAAAAAGGGATGGAAATATCGTTTTGATGAGTTTATATTATGTGCGTACCTGATGAAACAGGCCTTTTTCCCGGCTGCAGTAATGGCGGCGCACAGGCGCGGCCGCCGGGGGAGACAGACCGGTTCTTATCATAAAAAACGCAGCAATAGGTAAGGAGAGGAGAAAGACGTGGATAAGAAAGTGAATGTCGTCGTCAGTGAGAAGCGCTGCAAACAGTGCGGGATCTGCTCTGAGCTCTGTCCGAAGCAGGTCTTTGACCAGGAAGTCGGCCAGGTTCCGGTAGTTGCGCGCATCGAGGATTGCATTTCGTGCAGATTATGCGAGATGAGATGTCCTGATTTTGCAATTGATGTGGAGGTTAACTGATCATGGCAAAAGTGATAAAGAAATTTATTGAAGGCAACGATGCTTGCGTAGACGGAGCCATTGCAGCAGGCGCACGCTTCTATGCCGGCTATCCGATCTCTCCCAGCTCCGAGATCGCAGAGGGCGCGGCGCGCGAGATGCCCAAGCACGGCGGCATTTATATTCAGATGGAGGACGAGCTCAGCTCCATGAACGCGCTTCTTGGCGCTTCCCTTGCAGGAAAGAAGAGCTTTACCGCAACCAGCGGCCCCGGCTTTACCCTGATGCAGGAGAACCTCGGCCTCGGCATCATGTCCGAGATCCCCTGCGTTCTTTATGTTGTCATGCGCTCCGGCCCGGCGACCGGCGCCGCAACGAAGCCCGCACAGGCGGATATCATGCAGGCGCGCTGGGGCACACACGGTGACCACAATATCATCGCCCTGAGCCCTTCGTCCGTCCAGGACTGCTATGACCTCTCCCTTACGGCCTTCAACCTTGCCGAGAAGTACCGCACGCCGGTGCTGTTCCTCTCCGACGAGGTCATCGGTCATCTGCGCGAGACCTGCAGAGAGCGCGAGTTTGCTCCCGAGGAGATCTTCAACCGCGTACAGCCCGCACCGGGGACCACGCAGGAAGAGTTCCGTCCCTATGATTTCTCCGGTACGATGCCCGCTCCCATGCCGGCAGTCGGCGACAGAAACCTCCTCATGCGCACGACCGGTTCGACGCACGACGAAAAGGGTGAGTTCGGCCCCGGTCCCGCGAACATCAATAAGGTCACGCATTACCTGACCGACAAGATCGACAAGAACGTGGACGACATCACGATCGTCCGTGAATACAAGATGGAAGATGCCGAGGTCGCAATCATCTCCTTCGGCTGCTCCGCGAGAAGCTCCATGTCCGCAGTGGATATCCTGCGCGAGAAGGGCGTAAAGGCGGGCCTCCTCCAGCTGGTCACCATCTGGCCCATGCCGGAGAAGCAGATCCGCGAGGTACTGCAGAAGGTGAGCAAGGTCGTCGTCGCAGAGATGAACCTCGGCCAGCTCGCAAAAGAGATCCGGAGCTTCAACGACTATGGCTGCAAGGTCCTGCAGGCAAACCGCACGGACGGTGTCCTGATCACGCCGCAGCAGATTATCGATGCATTGGAGGAGAAATAAGATGAAAAGCTATAAGGACTACATGCTCTTTAATAAACTGCCGCACACCTGGTGTGCAGGCTGCGGCGACGGTATCATCCTGCAGTCGATCGCTGCCGTTATGGCGGAGATGGAGATCGACAAGCACGATATCGCGCTCGCGAGCGGCATCGGCTGCTTTGGCCGCGTCGACGATTATCTGGATATCAACTGCATGCACGTGACGCACGGCCGCGCGCTTCCCGCAGCTACCGGCATCGCGCTCGGCAATCCGAACCTGACGGTCCTGTGCACGATGGGCGACGGCGACGGCGCAACCATCGGCGGCAACCACCTGATCCATGCGGCGCGCCGGAACATCAACGTGACGGCGATCATCGCAAACAACTACAACTACGGCCAGACAGGCGGCCAGTATTCCGCTACGACGCCGACGCACAGCATCACCTCCACTTCCCCTTACGGCCACGTGGAGCACAACTTCGACCTGTGCAAGCTGGCGGAAGCGGCAGGCGCAACCTTCGTTGCACGTGCGACGACCTACAATCCCGTCCAGATGAGAAAGCTCATCCGCCAGGGTATCGAGAACAAGGGCTTCTCCCTGATCGAGTGCATGGCGGCATGCCCGACGCACTACGGCCGTTACAACAAGCAGGGCGATGCGGCAGCAATGCTGAAGCGCTATAACGAGCTCACTGTTCCGGTCGAGAAGGCAAAGAACATGACGCCCGAGGAACTCGAGGGCAAGCTCGTGACAGGCGTCCTGGTCAACAATCCGCGCCCGGACTACTACACGATGTACAAGAAGATCATCGACGAGCAGAGCGCGGCATACGAGGCGGCGCAGGCATAAGATTAATTGCTTCTGAGAAAGGAGTATTGAATTAAATGAAAACAGAAATTATCCTGAGTGGCGTCGGCGGACAGGGCCTTGTTTCCACCGGTGAGATCCTGGGACAGGCAGCTTCCATTTTCGAGCACGACCTGTATGCGACGATGGCGGCGGCATACGGTTCGGAGACCCGCGGCACCTTTACAAAGTCGGATGTCATCATCAGCGACCAGCCGATCGGCTGCCCGAACATCGACAAGGCAAACATCATCCTGTGTCTTGCACAGGTCGCATATGACCGCTATGTGGACACACTGGAAGATGACACGGTTGTCATTTATGATACGGACTCCGTCGTGAAAAAAGAGGGCGCAAAGGGCAAGCACATCGGCTATCCCTTCCGCTCCATGGCCATTGAGCTGGGCAACATCCAGACGGCCAACTCGATCGCGCTCGGCGTCATGATCAAGCAGTGCGGCGTGCTGCATGCGGACACCTGCAAGCAGGCGGTAGCAGCCCGTTTTGCCGGCAAGGACAAGGTCATCGAGCTGAACGACAAGGCGATTGACTTCGGTATGAGCCTGGAGTGATCATCAGGGCCAGCGAATCAAGGAACGACATATCGTGATCTGAAACGACAGCGTGTGATTTGTGCGCGCGGCTCCGGCTGCGTGCGCAAATCATACGTGTATTAAAGAATCATATCCGTAAGAGGAAATCCATGAATACGGAGTACGTTATCCGAAAATACCAGAACGATCAGAACCCGATCGCACATATGCATGAGAAGTTTGAGGTCTTTATATCCCTCAGCGACCGCGGTTCTCTCTTTGTAAAGGAGAAGGGCTATCCGCTTTCCTACGGCGCGATATTCATTCTTCAGCCGTTTGAGATCCACCGCTGCTTCAGCCACGGAAATGTGGAGCACGAGAGATATATCCTGCAGTTTCCGAAGGAAGTCCTGGAGCGGCTCTCCACGAAGAACACAGACCTTATCGGGATCTTTTCGCACGCGCCGGTGGTGATCGTCGCTTCCGGGGAGCAGATGGAAGAGCTCCTTGGGATCCTGCAGAAGCTCCACGATGAGTCGGACGGGAGCTTTGGCGAAGATGTTCTGCGCAACCTGACATTTGAGCTGTTTCTGCTGAAGATCGCGCAGCTTGCTTATGACAGCAAGGACGCACTGCCCGTAAAAGGCGAAGAGGAAGAGGGCAGCAGCCAGATCGATGAGATCC
>CACZQP010000043.1 GCA_902783385.1 uncultured Lachnospiraceae bacterium
CGGGATCCGTCTCGGAGATTACCTGAAACACTGGGTCAATATCATCCGCAGCGCCCTGATCGGCCTGGGCATCGGTATCCTTCCCGGCATCGGCGGATCCACGGCGTCGCTCCTTTCCTACACTGCGGCAAAGAACTCCTCGAAGCACCCTGAGACATTCGGCACGGGCGAAGTGGACGGCCTGATCGCATCCGAGACATCCAATAACGCGGTCATCGGCGGATCACTCATCCCGCTCATCACGATGGGTATCCCCGGGAACGTCGCAACGGCTGTCTTCCTTGGCGGCCTCACGATCCACGGGATCTCTCCGGGACCTCTTGTCTTCATGAAGAGCGGACAGTACGTATACGGCATCTTTATTGCGCTGATCGTTGCGAACATCTTCATGCTGATCGCAGAGCGCGCGGGTCTTTCGGCCTTCGTCAAGCTTCTGGATATTCCGAAGTACTACCTGCTGCCGATCGTCCTGGTCTGCTGCGTGATCGGTGCATACTGCGCGAACTTCTCCACGTTTGACGTGTACAGCGTGTTCGTGTTCGGCCTGATCGGCGTGCTGTTCAAGTATCTGAAGATCCCGGCAACACCCATGATCATCGGATTTATCCTCGGCGACATGACGGAGACGAATTTCCGCCAGGCGCTGATGCAGACAGGCGGCAGCTGGTCGATCTTTGTGACACGCCCGATCTCCCTGATCTTCCTGATCGTGGCGCTCGGCTCCGTCGTCATGACGATCCGCAAACAGATCGTAAACCGCAAGGCGGGAAAGGTTGTTGAAGAAGAGGAGGAAGGCTGATCTATGAATATCGGATTTATTGGCTACGGTGAGGCCGCATATAACATTACGCTCGGGTTTTCCAAGAGCGGGATCACCGGCATCCGCGCAAATGACGCCATGATGAACCATGAGGTCATGGGAAAACAGGTCCATGCGAGAGCGGAGGAGGCAAAGGTCACACTGGTCGAGGACGCAAAGGAAGTCGCGCAGTGGGCGGATGTCCTGTTCGCTGCAGTTCCGTCTTCGTTCACGATGGACGTCTGCAACGAGATCAAGGGCGTGCTCCGCAAAGGCCAGATCTATGCGGATGTCAGCGCTTCGACACCTGCGACGAAGAAAGCGATCTGGGAGGCAGTAAAGGACACCGGCGTACTCTTTGCAGATGCGGCGATGCTCGGTTCCCTTCCCAAGGACAAGCACCAGGTGCCGATCACGGCGAGCGGGAACGGCGCTGCGGCATTTAAGGAGGCCATGGAGCCGCTCGGCATGAATATTACGCTGGCGGGAGAAGAGGCGGGCGCCGCGTCCGCGATCAAGCTGGTCCGCTCGATCTTCATGAAGGGCATTGCCTCTCTCATGATCGAGACCATGCAGGCAGCGGATGCCTACAACGTTACGGATGAGATCATAGCTTCTCTGAGCAAGTCCATGGACGGCATTCCGTTCAAGGATCATCTGGACAGACTGGTCACCGGAAGCGCACTGCACTGCGTGCGCCGTGCAGCCGAGATGAAGGGGTCCATCGCAATGCTCGAAGAGGACGGGATCATGTCCGAGATGACGGTCGCGACCAAGCACAGACTGGAAGCGCTTGAGCCGTACCATTTCGCGGAGAAATACGTCGGTTCCAAGCCCGCAGGATTCGCGGAGATCATCGAGGCGATCCGGGTCCAGAAATAAGACGCAGTGATGAAAGGAGGCATAATATGCCTGTCGGAAAGAGAATCTATCTGAAGAGAGAGCTTCCGGATCCGGAGATCATGATGCAGTTCAAGACGATCCCGGCTTCCAATACGGCGGACGTGATGAACAGAAGCTGCGCGATGAATCCGCGCATCCGCCTGGTGTCGAGCCCGAAGGACCAGATGATGGTAGGGCCCGCATACACCGTCAAGTGCCGCGCGGGCGACAACCTGACACTGCACGCGGCGCTGAACTATTGCAATGAAGGGGATGTGCTTGTTGTATCGAACGAAGAGGACAATACAAGGTCCCTTATGGGCGAAGTCATGATGGCCTATCTTCGCGATACCAAGAAGATCGCCGGCATTGTTCTGGATGGCCCGATCCGCGACATCGACGAGATCGGCAAGTGGGATTTCCCGGTTTACTGCACGGGGACAACGCCCGGCGGCCCGTACAAGGAGGGACCGGGCGAGATCAATGTTCCGATCTCCTTCGGCGGCGTATCGATCAACCCCGGCGACATCATCCTTGCGGATCCCGATGGTGTGATCTGCATACCGCGCAAGGACGCCGCATGGGTCCTGGAGAAGGCAAAGGCCTTCCAGGAGGCGGATGAGAAGAAGCTTGAAGCCGCCAAGAACGGCACCGCAAACCGCGCGTGGGTGGAGAAGTCCCTGGAAGAGAAGGGATTTGAGATCATTGATGATGTCTATGTGCCGTAAATCGCGGCAGATATACTGATCGTTAAGGACCGGCACGGCCGGATGAACAGGCAGCATTACAGCGATAATCCTGCCTGTTTCTTTATATTCAGTATTATGCGGTATTTTTAGAAATCGCCATATGACACAGAATCGTATCTCTGTTATAGTAGTGAAATAGAAAAAATACTCTGTTTATGAGGGATAACATGATTGGATTACCACGTATCGACAGCAACGCCGCCCCGGCATCGCCGGCATCTCACAGAGTCGCACATCCTATCCGCCGCGGATTTGCTCTCAGGTTAGTATTTATGGTAGCGGCCATCTGTGCCGCAGTCGGATTCGTATCCTATAAAAGTCACTACGAAGACGATTGTCTGGAATTCGAGCAGTATATGAAAGGAATCCTGCAGGTCACCGTGTCAAAGATCGATGCGGATGATCTGGAGAACTGCATTCGTACCGGCAGCATTTCGCCCGCATATGAAGAGCTTCAGCATTATATCGACGGGCTTGTCGATACGCTGGATGTTCTTTATATCTATGCCATTGTGCCGCTGAATGAGACCGGGGTCGATTCCGCAAAGTCCGTCATTGCATCCTTCTCCAGCGAGGAGTATGCGGCCGGCGCATACTATCCCGTTCTGAACGTATTGTCCGGCACAGACTGTCCGGCCGATGTGGCGGTCAATAACATGAAAGCCTTTCAGGGCGAAGGAGTCCTGAGCTTTATTACGGTATCTGTGTGGGGCACGCAGTACACTTCGGCGATTCCGCTGTTCAACAGCAGGGGAGAGAGGTTTGCGCTTTTATGTGCGGACATCCAGTTTGACGAGATCCGTTCAAATGCCTGGAGGTATACGCTGATCACGATTTTCATCATTGTTCTCATCAGCCTCCTGGCTGGATATCTGTTTTACCGTTGGACATTCCGGCATATCATCGATCCGGTCAGGAAGCTTGAGACCGAGGCGCACGAATTCGCATCTGTCTGCGACAGCAAGAAGGACCCGGAGAGTCTCGTATTCCGCGAGCCTGCGATCCGGACTGAGAATGAGATCGCATCGCTTTCTCATGAGATCAGTCACATGGCTGCCGCCATGCGCAGCTATGTGAACAGTATCCACGATGCGGAGGACAGGACGCTGTCCATGACGCTGCTCGCCTATCGCGACTCCCTCACCGGCGTGCGGAATGCTACAGCCTATGAGGAGGAGAGAAGGCGCCTTGAGGAGGCGATCGCACAGAGTACGGCGCAGTTTGCGCTGGTGGTGATGGATATCAACGGCTTAAAGACCATCAATGACACCTACGGGCACGAATTCGGTGATGAATATATTATCGGCGCATGCAGAGTCTTCTGCGACGTATTTGTGCATTCCTCGGTGTTTCGAATCGGCGGGGACGAATTCATTGCTGTTCTGGAGGACCGGGATTACAGCTATCGGGATGCGCTCTTTGAGATGCTTCAGTCGTCATTTGCCAGGTCGTCTTCCGACGTATCGAAATCGCCGTGGAGGCGTTACGACGCTGCCGCCGGGATGTCGGAGTACAGACCCGGCGATGCGCTGAAAGATGTTTTCCACCGGGCGGATGAGGAAATGTACAAAAACAAGAGCGCAAAGAAGCAGGAGCATTTATAATGACCGCATGATCGTGGAGACGGAGGAATACGATCCCTTGCTGCTCGATATCTATAAACGACTCATGTGAGAAGGAGAACATCATGACCCTGATGGATGCGATCAGGCAGCGTCGTTCGATCCGGAAGTTTGAGGACCGGCCGATCTCTGCGGAGCACGTGCAGACCCTTGAGGAAAGAATCACAAAGATCAATGAGAAGACCGGTCTTCACATTCAGCTCATCACGGACCGGCCGGAGGCATTCAAAAGCTTTCTTGCCCATTACGGCGGGTTTCGGAATGCGGCAAATTACATCGCGCTGGTGGGAAAGGATACGGGCGCGCTGGATGAAGCCTGCGGCTATTACGGCGAAGACCTGGTCCTTTTCGCGCAGACGATAGGGCTCTCGACCTGCTGGGTCGGCGGGACCTTCAGCAAAAAGAAGGCATTCTATGAGGCAAAAGAGGGCGAGAAGCTCTGCCTGATCATCGCGATCGGCTATGCCGCGGAGAAGAAGGAGGCGCATAAATCCAAGAAGCCGGAGCAGGTCATGGAGGTAGAAGGGGAAGCGCCGCAGTGGTTCATGGACGGCGTCAGGGCAGCACTCCTTGCGCCGACGGCCATCAACCAGCAGAAGTTCACCTTTATCCTGAAAGAGGACGGCAGCGTGGAGGCAAAGGCCGGAAAGGGACCTTTTTCGCAGGTGGACCTGGGGATCGTGATATATCATTTTGAGATCGGCTCGGGGAGAAGTCTCTCCGAGGATGGAAATAATTGAAAACGCTTTACTTTTTCGGGGATTCCAACACATACGGCTTTGACCCTTCCGATCCCTGGAATGCCCGATATCCGGAGAATGATATCTGGACGTTCCGCGTGAAGGAAGCGGTAAAGCCGGACTGGACACTGGTCGCGGACGGTGTAAACGGCAGGGAGATCCCGACAGGCGAGTATGAGTATCAGGCGCTTCTTGGGAGAATGAAACAGTCCGCGCAGGTCGACCTGTTTGCCGTTATGCTCGGAACCAATGACTATCTGAACAGGATGGAGCCCGATGCCGATGAGGTCGCGGAGAAAATGAGAGCCTTTGTCCGGCGGCTTTCGGAGGACGCGGGCAGGACGGATATCCTGATCGTCGCCCCGCCGGCTATCCTGATCCCGGCGCTGTTTCATGATCCGGGGATCGATACGTCGGGGGGCGAGTTGTCCGAAGCGTACCGCAGGGTCGCCAAAGAGGAGGGCTGCAGGTTCCTCGATGCGCTTTTATGGAACTGCGACCTCGCCTATGACGGTGTGCATCTCTCCGTGAAAGGGCATCACACGTTTGCGGAGAAGTTTACGGAGTATCTTATTTCAGACAGGAGGATGAATACTTATGAAGCTCGCGGAGGCACTGCAGGAAAGAGCAGACCTGAACAGAAAGATCGATGAACTGAACAGAAGGATCGCCAACAATATCCTGGTTCAGGAGGGTGAAAAACCGTCAGAGGATCCAAAGGCGCTGATGAAGGAGCTGGACGGCTGCATCGCGCGCCTGGAGGAGCTGATGGCGCGGATTAATCTGACAAACGCAAAGACGAGGGCCGCGGGAATGACCCTGACGGAGATCATCGCAAGGAAGGATGCGCTGCAGGTGAAGCTCTCCGCATACCGGGATGCCGTTCATGCGGCAAGCATGAGCACTTCAAGGGCGCGCGGGACAGAGATCCGGATCAAACCCCTGCTGAAGGCCGCAGAGCTCCAGAAGGAGGCGGACAAGGCGGCGCAGGAGGTCAGGAGACTGGACAACCTGCTGCAGGAGACAAACTGGAAGACGGAGCTTAAATAATCGTTCAGATGGTAGTCCTGACGGGGCGCATATCAGGCGGCAGCTGCCGTAAGCTGCAGCGGCCTTCCGGCCGCTTGGCGGAAGCCTTCATGGTGGGCCCGGGCCGGCCAGGGGTTCGAATCCTCAAGAATCGTTAAAGCCCGGATCGCGCACAAAAGCATTGTCATTGATACAGCGCATTACCGGATATGAACCGCGGGACGAGGGTGGTGTAAGGGGAAGAATAATTTAAATATCAAGCGACAAAGTGACAGGATTTGAACCTGCGTTCTCCGCTCCGCTTCGGTCGTTGCTAAACGGATGTCCACTGGACATCCAGCAACCTCTGCGTCCCGAAGATTCTAAACTACAGAAAGGAGCAATTTTACGCGGTTTCTGAGACCCTAAAGTCAGACCCTAAAACCAACCCCTAAAAGTAGACCCTACTGAGAGCCCCTAAAACCAGACCCGAAAGAACGCAGACCC
>CACZQP010000044.1 GCA_902783385.1 uncultured Lachnospiraceae bacterium
GATCGGGTCCAACCTGGACGAAATCAGGTACTTCGTTCCGACCGAGGGCGGCGAAGAAGGCTTCGCGAATACGCTGCGGTGGATTGCGAAGAGGGATCGCGCGCTGCTCAATGACCGGGAGAAGGCCATGTACGACCAGTTTATGGCCACGCTCGCAAGCGAAAGCGAGGGGCGCAGACTGGAGCAATACGGCAACGATATCAACTTCCGCGCCGGCAACACCAATATGGCTATCCGGCACGCTGCCGCCGGCGGCAGCACCTACATGTACTTCGTCAGGAAGCCGGTGACGACCCCTGAGCTTGGCGCGATCCACGCGTGTGAGATCCCGTACCTGTTCGACACTTTGATGGAGGACCCGATGGGCAGCGGAAAGATTGTCAGTAACGAGGATTGCGAGTTCCGCCACGTCGCAAAGGAGATGTGGACAAACTTCGCCCGGACGGGCGACCCCTCCACCGAGAAATACCAGTGGAAGAAGTTCTCGGGGGACGACCGCCAGACGATGGTCTTTGACGATACCATCGGTATGCAGAAGGATCTGTTCGGAAGGCGGGAGGACCTGATGATGTCTTGGGCGGAGCGCCTGGGGAACGGGTCATCCAAGAGGGTCTGCTGACACGCTCGCGCGGCGGCATACCCGACCGGGAGCGCCTAAGAACAGGCAAAGAGCGGGTATGACTATTTAATAGGGGGCGAACAGAATTGAAAGCGGACAAGATCATCAAGAACGCAAAAATCTTCACCGCGGACAAGAACAAACCGCAGGCAACCGCTTTGGCGGTGAAGGACGGCAAATTTGTCTACGTGGGCGACGAGGCGGGTCTCTCTGCGTATGAGGGCGAGGCCGCGGACCTCGGCGGGAAATTCGTCATGCCCGGCATCATTGACAGCCACGTCCATATCACCACCGGCGTCGGATTTGAATACACGGATCTGGGCGTGTTCGTCATGTCTTCCACCAAAAAGGAAAGCCTGGACTTTATGGCGGACTACATCAAGAAGAATCCCGGCTTGAAGCGTTACAGATTCATGATGGCACGGGCAAGCCTGAATGGGGAGGAGCTCTCGAAGGAGGACCTCGACGCGATCTGCCCGGACGCGGAGATCGTGGTTTTGGAAGAGGAAGTGCACAGCAACTGGGTGAACTCCAGGGTCCTCGCGGCGCACGGGATCACCGACGACACGCCGGACCCCGTGCCGGGGCTTGCCTATTTCGTGCGCAAGGATGGGCACGTGACCGGAAACTCTTACGAAACCGCGAGCTGGCCGATCCTTTTCGACGGCGTAAACGACCTGACGGACGAGCAGATCAGCACGGCTGTCCTGCGTTGGCTGGACTACTCCGTAAAGGATGGCGTGAGCGGCGTCTTTGACGCCGGTTTCCCGGAACACAACGGGGTCAATGAGCGGATCTACGCCTATCTGCGCGAGCTGGACAAGCAGGGAAAGCTGCCTGTCTACGTCGACGGATGCTACGTGCTCACACAGCCGGGGAAAATGAAAGAGGCCCTGGAGGGAGTGAAGCGCTTCCGGGACGAGTTCGACACGGAGCACATGAAGGTCCACACACTGAAGATCTTTATGGACGGCACCCTGAAGATCGAGACCGCAGCGATGGTAACGCCCTATGTGGATACGGGCGCGCGGGGGGCCTCGGCCTTCAACGCGGAACAGGTCGCCGAGATCCTGAAGGAGCTCAACGAGGCAGGCCTTGATCTTCACGTGCACACCGTCGGCGAGGCTTCGTCCCGCGTGGTGCTGGACGGCGTGGAGCTGGCCAGAAAGGAGCTGGGAGACAGCTTCCGCGTGAAGGTCACCTGCGCACATCTGTGGGTCCAGGATGACGCGGATCTGGATCGCTTCGCGAAGCTGGGCGTGACCGCCAATTTCACGCCTTGGTGGCACAGCGGCAACGGAGGTCCCGATCCGATTGAATACTGGCCCGATTTTATCGGAGAAAAGCGCGCCCATTCCATGTTCCGCTGCAAGACGATCTGGGACAGCGGCGCGCTCGTGACATGGTCCAGCGATGAGGTTTTTTACGGCGATTTCAAGAACTGGAGCCCGTATCTTGCCATGGAAGTCGGAATGACGCGCTGGATCAATGAGAAGACCAGATTTGAAGAGATCGGAAGAACCGTCGCGGCATTTCCGCCCGCGGACGAGCGGATGAGCATCGAGGAGATGCTGCTGGGCTACACGATCAACGGGGCAAAGCAGCTCGGCATCGAGACCGCCAAGGGCTCCATCACGGCCGGGAAGGACGCGGACTTCCTCGTGTTCGACAACGACCTGCTGACCGCGGAGCACGAGGGTTTCAGCTATAACAAGCCGAAGGAAGTATATATCTGCGGCAAGAAAGTGAATTGATACAGGCTTCCGGAATGAGAGCCGGAGTATGTATTTTCCTCCCGGAAGCTTCCAAATTAAAAATCACGCGATAACGGAAAGGAGAAGAACATGAAGGCAGATCAGATCATCAGGAACGCAAAAATCTTCACCGCGGACAAGAACAAACCGCAGGCAACCGCTTTGGCGGTGAAGGACGGCAAATTCGTCTATGTGGGCGACGAGGCGGGCCTTTCGGCGTATGAGGGCGAGGTCACGGACCTTGGCGGCAGGTTCGTCATGCCCGGCATCATCGACAGCCATGTCCATGTGACCATTCCCGTCGGCTTTGAGTACGCGGATATAGGAGAGCGCCTTGAGCCGAACGGCAAGCAGGAAGCTCTGGACATGATGGCGAAATATATCAAGGAGAATCCCGGCGAGAAGCGTTACAGATTCCTTCTGGAGAAAAGGTTCCTGAAGGGAGACGATATCGTGAAGGAGGACCTCGACGCGATCTGCCCGGACGCCGAGCTTATGATCCAGGAAGGGGAAGGCCACAGCATCTGGGTGAACTCAAAGATTTTTGAGAGACACGGCATTACGGACGATACGCCGGATCCCATACCGGGACTTGCCGAGTATGTGCGTGATAAGGACGGACATGTGACCGGAAATTGCATAGAAGGCGCGGCGGAAATTCCGATCATCCTCGACAGCGGAATGGAGCTGACCGATGAACAGGTCGACGCGGCGCTCAAGCGCTGGATCGATTTCTCGGTCGAATACGGCGTGTGCGCGGTCTTTGACGCCGGCCTTCCGGGAGACGCCAAGTTCCATGAGAAGGTCTACAAGCGCCTGCGCGAGCTGGACAAGCAGGGAAAGCTGCCCGTTTACGTTGACGGCAGCCTTGTGATCAACGCGGAGCGGGATGCCAAGGAGGGCCTCGAGGAGGTAAAACGCTTACACCGTGAATTTGACACGGAGCACATGAAGGTCCATACCATGAAGATCTTCATGGACGGCACCCAGAAGATCCATACCGCCGCCATGGTCACGCCCTATGTGGACGTCCATACGCTGGGCTCGACCGCTTTTTCCGCGGAGGGGATCGCGGAGCTTTTGAAAAATCTCAACGAGGCGGGTCTGGATCTCCACCTTCACACCGTTGGCGAGCGCGCGTCCCGCACGGTAATGGACGGCGTGGAGATCGCTAAAAAGGAACTGGGAGACAGCTTAAAGGTCAGGGTCACCTGCGCCCATCTGGAGATCGAGGACGACGCGGATCTGGGCCGTTTCGCAAAGCTCGGCGTGATCGCGAACTTCACGCCGCACTGGCACGCCGGAGACCCGAGCTACAGTGCGTCCTGGCTCGGCGAGGAACGCTCCAAAAAGCAGTTCCGCTGCAAAACGGTTTGGGACAGCGGCGCGCTGGTGGCATGGTCCAGCGACAACATCGTCTTCGGGGACTTTATGCCCTGGAACCCGTATCTCGGCATGGAGATCGGAATGACGCGTAAGGCCACCGAAAAGACCCTAGTTCCCGAATACGCCAGATGCTTCGAAGTAATGCCTCCCGCAGACGAGCGGATGAGCATTGAAGAGATGCTGCTGGGATTTACGATCAACGGCGCGAAGCAGCTTGGCATCGAAGCCGTCAAGGGCTCCATCACCGCCGGCAAGGACGCGGACTTCCTGGTGTTCGACAACGACCTGCTTACGGCGGAGCACGAGGGCTTCAGTCACAATAAGCCGAGAGACGTGTATTTCGGCGGAAAGAAAGTGAATTGATACAGGCATCCGGAATGAGAGCCGGAGTATGTATTTTCCTCCCGGAAGCTTCCAAATTAAAAATCACGCGATAACGGAAAGGAGAAATACATGAAGGCAGACAGGATCATCAAAAACGCGAAAATCTTCACATCCGACAAGGATAATCCGCAGGCAACCGCTTTGGCGGTGAAGGACGGCAAGTTCGTCTATGTGGGCGACGAGGCGGGCCTTTCGGCGTATGAGGGCGAGGTCACGGACCTCGGCGGCAGGTTCGTCATGCCCGGCATCATCGACAGCCACGTCCATGTGACATGGCCCATCGGCTTTGAGTATGCAGCGATCGACGGACTCATCGCGTGCTGCGGAAAGCAGGAAGCCCTGGACATCATGGCAGA
>CACZQP010000045.1 GCA_902783385.1 uncultured Lachnospiraceae bacterium
CAGACAGACACTCTGGCAAGACATTAGAATGCCGGCGCTCTCACCGCGCCGGCATTTTTTGCATTTATGCACCGAAATTGATCACAGGATCCTTCGGCTGCTGCGTCTTCTCCACACGGACGGCGTGCAGCACGAGTCCCTCGCCGCCGTAAGGTGCAAACGCTTCGGTATTTGCTTTTGCCTCGACGCGCACCCATTCTTTTTCCTTCAGATCGGCTGTTTTGTCATAGGCGCAGCCGAAACCGAGAAACTGCATATCCTGGGCGCAGCAGGTCATCGCCATGCGTCCCGGCACAAAGTACCCCGCTGGAAAGCCGCCCGGTCTCATCACCATTGCCGTAAATGCGACCTTCTTCCCCTTATAGCGGTCGGGATGTTCCATCGCGTCGATATACCATATGCCGTAATTCATGCCCTCCAGCTCGATCGGCTCTTTACTGATGTCAAACGGAAGGTCCTCTTCTGTCGTCATGTCGATTTCGCCTGCGGCATTTTCAAAGATCAGCTCCGCCTGCGGATTGATTGCCTTGATGTTGCGCTTGTAGGAGATCAGCGTCTTTTCGTCGATGTCGTCGCACCGGTTAAACATGATCAGCTCTGAATTCCTTAGCTGCTCCGCAAGGAGAGAACGCATATTCGTGAAATACATGGCGAAAGTGGAGGCGTTGATTGCAGTGATCTGCTGCTCCAGCTTCCATTTCCTGGGAAGCTTGAATTCCCGGAAATCCCACATGCCGTTCCACTCAATAAGGATGCGCTCCGGATCGTGTTTTGTCTCCAAAGCCATCAGGGCAGATGTCGTGAAGTCCTCCGGATTCTCAATCGTCTCCAGTACCGTCCTTGTAGACGTAAGGAGCTTGTCCGTGTACTCGATTTCTCCCTCTTCGCAGCGGATCAGGAGCGTCGTTCCATCAGTGCGGAAATAAGGCTGTCCGATCGTGTAGCTGAAAAAGGATGTCTTTCCTGCGTCAAGGAAGCCATTGATGACATATACGGGTTTCTGGTCCTGTCTGTTGAACATATTCTGGCCTCATTTCCCAAGGAAGAGCTTTTTGAGTTCCTCTTCCTTCAGGCCTGCGCCGATGACGCAGATCTTTCCGGTCACTTCCGCGGCGCCCTCACGCACTTCGCTCTCGCCGGGAACATAGTCGTAGTGGAGCCAGTTCCCTTCGGGTGTCGGAAGCATGCCCTTCGCGCGAAGCACAAAGCCGTAAGTATCCTCGTCTTCCAGCTCCTTTAGGATCTGCTCCAGGCGCTCCTTCGTAAACTTTGCCGGTGTCTCGATGCCAAGACTCTGGAAGATCTCGTCCGCATCATGTCCGTGATGATGGTGATGATGGTGGTGGTGATGGTGATGATGATGCTCATGGCCGGCGGAGCTGTAAATGCGGTTTCCGTCCTCATCTACGACAGCTTCTACATGGTCGTCATCTTCTTCATCCTCATCGTCGTCATCATCATGGTGATGGTGATGATGATGGCAGCACTCCTCGTCGTCATCGTCGTGATCATGATGGTGGTGATGATGGCAGCAGCACTCCTCATCATCATCTTCGTCATCATCCTCTTCCGCCTGTTCAGCCAGGAACTGCGCCATGAGGGCGGTCTGCAGATCGTCCTTTCCTTCGATCGTCTCAAGGAGCTGCACGCCGTCCAGCTTGTCAAGCGGCGTCGTAACGATCGTTGCCTTTGCGTTCAGGTCGCGGATAAGATCCGCGGCTTCGGACAGCTTTTCGTCGTCGCATTTGTCAACGCGGGTCAGAATCACAGTCGCTGCAGCGGCAATCTGGTCCGTGAAGAATTCGCCGAAGTTTTTGAGATACATCCTCGCCTTGGAGGCATCGACGACGGTCACGGCACTGCCCATCTCCATCTCCGTTCCTTCCGCGGCGTCCCTGACGGCCTGTATGACGTCGGAGAGCTTGCCGACGCCGGAGGGCTCGATCAGGATCCGCTCCGGTGCATACGTCGCCATCACTTCTTTAAGAGAAGTGCCGAAATCGCCCACCAAAGAGCAGCAGATACATCCGGAATTCATCTCCCGGATCTCAATCCCGGACTCCTTCAGAAATCCTCCGTCAATGCCGATCTCGCCGAATTCGTTCTCGATCAGCACCACTTTAGTCCCCGCGAGGGCCTCTTTGAGAAGCTTTTTGATCAGCGTGGTCTTACCTGCGCCGAGAAAGCCCGAAAACACATCTACTCTTGTCATATCTATCGCCTCACTTTCCATTGCATGTCATTTCGTGTCTTAATTAAGGCCGCTGCCGGTCACGCCGGCTCTCCTTAAATGCTCTTCAATCTCGGATGCCGGAAGTGCGCCTGCCCTTCCCTCTCCGTCGCCGCCGATCAGCATTCCGATGTAGCCGTCGCGCTCATCGTAGACGCCGCACCCGCTCATCCCGTCCCTCACATCACAGAGGAAATAATACAGCGAGCTGCCGAGTCCGCGGATCTCCGTGTCCGGGGAGAGAAAGCTGCCTGCGTGCTCCTCGCCCTGAACATAGCAGTGAATGGGGGCAGCTGACTGCGGATACATTTTTTCCAGGCGGGCAGCGCCGACCTTTTCGGAACGGACGCCCTCCGTCTTGAGGAATGCGATGTCCCGCTCCTGGTCCATATAGATCATTTCGCCGAACAGTGTGGTTCCGTCGGCAAAGCTGACGAGGATCTTTTCCCTGCTGTTGCG
>CACZQP010000046.1 GCA_902783385.1 uncultured Lachnospiraceae bacterium
AAGGCGGGAAGCTACAGCGCAGATGCGAACCGGCGTCTGCGTGCCATGCTGGACCTTGCGGACACGGCCAGAAGCAGCGTAAAGACGCTGACAAACGAGGCGGGAAACACAGTGGACCGCGCGGTATCGAGCGCGAATGAGGCATCCGGCGCGCTGCGGCGATCCATCGACGCCATGTCCGATGTGGCGGGGAGTGTCACAGACTACCTGCAGAGGGTCAAAGAAAAGATGTCTGCACTGGATGGCCGGATGGAAGCGCTCCTTTCCGACACACGGATTCCGCAGGAGGACCGCGATAAGCTGCGGGAGGCCTACCGGGAATTCCGCGAGGGGACAGAGCTCCTGACTGAAGCAGAGGAGCGGCTTAAAAAGCTTCCGGAAGAGCAGCCGGATCCGGATCAGATTCCGGCGATCCTGGAGGAGATCTACCGGGATGTGCAGTCAGGTTACACGATGATGGAGGAGGCTTCGCAAAGGATCCGGGAGATCCTGGGGTCGGAGACCTTTCCCGTCGACGTGGCGGATATGGATATCGAAACGCTCCGGGAGACGTTTTCATCGCTCCTGAAAGAGGCGTCTGAGACGCCGGAGATCGGCGGAGGCATCGAAGATGTGCTCGACGAACTGGCGGGAGTGGAGATTCATTTTTCCGGAATCAGCGACACGGCGCGGCAGGCGGGAAACAGCCTCTATGATTCGCTCGGAGGGATGCTTACGCAGATGAACGGGCTCAACGAATCCATCGGGACGGAGACGTCGGAGGCGATCGACGACCTGAAAAGGATCACGGACCAGATCCGGACGATCTTCGATACGATCCAGGAGGTCGCGGAGGATCAGATGCATGCGGACGAAGATGTCGGAGAGAGGATCCAGGACGTTTCGGACGAGAATATCGGGAGCGCGACGCAGGGCAGGACAACAGGCTGCAGGAATGAGGGAACGGTCGATGCGGATTCCAACGTCGGCGGTATCGTCGGGACGATCGGGATCGAGTACGACTTTGATCCGGAGCAGGATATCCAGCAGTTCGGCGATGCGTCCCTCGATTATATTTTCCGCGCGCAGGGCATCGTGGACGCGTCCGAAAACCACGGAAGCATAAAGTGCAGGAACAACTACTGCGGCGGAGTCGCAGGAAATATGGAGATGGGGGTCGTCGCCGGCTGTACGGACACGGGAGACGTCACGTCGACGGGCGACTACGTCGGCGGGATCGCGGGATACAGCGCGGCGGGCATCCAGGACTGCTGCGTGCGCGCGGATATCTCGGGCGGACGCTATGTCGGCGGGATCGCCGGGCTCGGAACGCGGATCCACAGAAGTGCGGCGATGGTCAATATCGTTGACGCGAAGCAGTTTTCCGGAGCGGTCGCGGGATGGATCAGGGAAGTGTCGGCGGACAAGGTCAGCGAGAATGTCTTCTACTCGGACACGGCTTACGGCATAGACGGCGTGGGCTACCGGGGCATGGCGGAGGAGAACACGTATGCGCAGCTGGCGGGACGCGAAGGCACCGGCCTTGTTTTCTCATCGCTTACACTGCGCTTTGTCGCGGATGACGAGACGGTGGAGACGCTCTCGTGCGGATACGGCGATGAAATTGCCCCGGACCGGATCCCCGCGGTTCCGGAAAAGGACGGCTTTTCCGGAAAATGGAGCAGGGAGGACTTCTCCCGCATCACGCATGATGAGACGGTCCGCGCACAGTACGACAGGATCGTGACCCTCCTTGCGGCGCCGGAGACGCGGGAGAACGGACTGGCAATTCTCCTTGCCGAGGGGAAATTTGCAGAAGGGGAAAAGCTGGAGGCAGTGAAGGACATTTCCGCGCAGCATGTGAAAGAGAGCTGGAACGTCACCGTGCCGGAGCAGAGGGGCGCAGAGGAGGGCAGCGCGGTAATGCTGCGGTTTCTGCCGCCGGAAGACTGCAGGGATCCGGAGATATGGATCATCCGGAACGGGACGCAGGAGAAGGCTGACGTTTCGGAAAACGGGAAATACCTGACCTTTGCGATCCCGCAGCGCAGCGCGACCTTCGAACTCCGGGAGGCCGCACACCATCTGAGAATTTTCGGAAACAGAGAATAATAAAAAAACAGCGGCCTGCACTTCACAGGCCGCTGTTTGACTGACGGCTTTATTTGCCGATGCACTCCAGCTTTTCGTCCTGCCGCGCAATGTACTGCAGGAGATTGATGCACTGGTTGGAGTAGCCCCACTCATTGTCGTACCATGCGATCAGCTTGACGAAGTTGGAGTCCAGCATGATGCCGGCCTTTACGTCAAAGATGCAGGTGTTGTAGTTGCCGCGCAGGTCGCAGGAGACGATCTCGTCGTCATTGTACTCGATGATGCCCTTCATGCTGCCCATGCTGGCTTCTTCCATCGCGTCGCAGATGTCCCGGTAGGTCGTATTGGTCTCGAGCTCGGCCGTCATGTCGACGACGGAGACATCATTTGTAGGGACACGGAAGCTCATGCCGGTCATCCTGCCCTGGAGCTCCGGAATGACAAGACCGACGGCCTTTGCCGCACCGGTCGTGGAAGGAATGATGTTGTTGAATACGGAGCGGCCGGTTCTCCAGTCGCGGCCGCCGTTCGAGTCGACGGGCTTCTGCTTTGAAGTGGAAGCATGGATCGTCGACATCAGGGCGCGGCGGATCCCGAAATTGTCATTGATGACCTTCGCCATGGGAGCGAGGCAGTTCGTCGTGCAGGATGCCGCGGAGATCACGTGCATCGTAGCGGGATCGAAGGATTTGTGGTTGACCCCCATGACAAAGGTGGGGAACCCGTCGTCCTTGCCGGGTGCGGTCAGGATCACGCGCTTTGCGCCGCCCTCGAAATGCTTCTCGCACTCCGCCATTTTCGTAAATTTGCCGGTCGCCTCGATGACGTAGTCGACGCCGGCGCCCGCCCAGTCGATATTTGCAGGATCATCCTCGGAGAACACGCGGATCTTCTTGCCGTTGATGACGAGCTCGTTTTCCGTCGCGCGGACCCGTCCGCCGAAGCGGCCGAAGACCGAGTCGTACTCCATCTGGTACGCCATTCGCTTGATGTCCGCGTTGCGGAGATTGATGGCGCAGACCTCGATGTCCGTGTCGCGCTCCTCAAGGATCCGCATGATGACCCTTGCGATGCGGCCGAAACCGTTGATTCCTACATTAATAACCATTTTGCTGACCCTCCTTATTTCCTTTGAAGAATTCCTCTGTCGCAGGAACTAAAACCCCTTTTGCAACCATTATATCATGCTTTGAAGAAACACATACAATATATGGGCGATATGTCAGGTTTTGTACCCAATTCCATACAAAACAGCAGGAAAACTCATTGCCTGACGCCTAAAAACAATGTAGTATGGAATTGTATTTAATACGCAGATGCAGACCGGCAAATGGGGATCATGTGATTCCCGTTATCTTATTTTGTGCCGGAGCAGGGAAGGAGCATATGGCAAACGGGATTTCCATGCAGCATGTAGAAGAGATCATCGATGCGCACGGCGCAGAGGTCCGCAACCTGATCGCGATCATGCAGGACATCCAGGGCGAGTACAAGTACCTGAGCCCGGAAGTTCTGGAAAAGATCGCAGACAAGCTCGGGATCGGCGTCGCAAAGGTATACAGCGTTGCGACCTTCTACGAAAATTTTTCGCTGGAGGCAAAGGGCAAGAACATTGTGAAGGTCTGTGACGGCACGGCATGCCATGTCCGCAAATCACAGCCGATTTACGACGCGATCAGGGAGAATCTCTCGCTGACCGGCAGGCAGAAGACTTCCGCGGACGGACTGTTCACGCTGGAGACGGTCGCATGTCTCGGGGCATGCGGACTTGCGCCGGTCGTCACTGTCAACGACCAGGTCCATTCGAAGATGACGCCGGACGAGGCGATCCGGCTGTTGGATGAGATCCGGAGCAAGGAGGCACAGAATGCGTGAACTTACACGGGACCAGCTCCGGGTGCGGAGAGAGAAGAACAAGCGCGCACTGGAGAGCCAGAAGAAGCGCGTCCTCGTATGCGCGGGGACGGGCTGTATTGCCGGCGGTTCGCTGGAGATCTATGACTACTTAAAGCGCGAGTGCGAGAAGCGATGTCCGCAGGTATCCATCGGGCTCAACCACGAGGATGAGCCGGAGGGAAAGAACCCGGACGGCACGATCTACCTGAAAAAGAGCGGCTGCCACGGCTTCTGCGAGATGGGTCCGCTCGTCCAGATCGATCCGGAAGGGATCCTCTATACGCACGTCAAACTCGACGACTGCGAGGAGATCATTGAGAAGACGATCCTGAAGGGAGAGGTGATTCCCCGTCTCCTTTACCAGCTCGACGGCGTCCCTTATGCAAAGCACAACGAGATCCCCTTCTATCACAGACAGCATCGCGTCGTACTGGAGAACTGCGGAACGACGGATGCGGAGGATATCGACGAATACATTGCCAGAGACGGCTATGTGGCGTTTGAGAAGGCGCTCTTTGAAATGACGGACGAGGAGATCTGCAAGGAGATCCTCGATTCCGGCCTGCGCGGCCGCGGCGGCGGCGGTTTCCCCGCAGGGCGCAAGTGGGACAGCGTCAGAAAGCAGCCGAAGGGCAAAAAATACGTTGTCTGCAACGGCGACGAGGGTGATCCGGGCGCGTTCATGGACCGCTCGATCATGGAGGGCAACCCGCACTCTATTATAGAGGGTATGCTGATCGCGGGTGTTGCCGCGGGATCCGACGAGGGCTACATCTACGTCCGCGCCGAGTATCCGCTCGCCGTCAAACGGCTTAAGACCGCCATCGCGAAGGCGGAGGAAATGGGGCTGCTCGGGGATCACATCCTCGGGACGGACTTCTCATTCCATTTACATATCAACCGCGGCGCAGGCGCATTCGTCTGCGGCGAGGGCTCCGCGCTGACGGCCTCCATCGAAGGAAACCGCGGCATGCCCCGCGTCAAACCGCCCCGCACCGTAGAACACGGACTGTGGGCAAGACCGACCGTACTCAACAACGTGGAGACCCTTTCCACCGTGCCGCTCATTATCCGGAACGGTTCGGAGTGGTACCGCTCAATCGGCACGGATAATTCGCCCGGAACGAAGGCGTTTGCCCTGACCGGCAATGTCGTCAACACGGGCCTCATCGAGGTGCCGATGGGAACGACGCTGCGCGAGATCATCTTCGATATCGGCGGCGGCTTAAAGGACGGAAAGAAATTCAAGGCCGTCCAGATCGGCGGTCCCTCCGGCGGATGCCTCACGGAAGAGCACTTGGATATGCCGCTTGATTTTGACTCCTTAAAGAGAGTCGGCGCGATGATCGGCTCCGGCGGACTCGTCGTCATGGACGAGGACACCTGCATGGTCGAAGTGGCAAGGTTCTTCATGAACTTCACGCAGAACGAATCCTGCGGCAAATGCGTACCGTGCCGCGAGGGCACGCGCCGCATGCTGGAGATCCTGACGCGCATCGTCGAGAACAAAGGAACGCTGGAGGACCTTGATCTCCTTGAGGAGCTCTCCGCGACGATCAGCGAAACCGCACTCTGCGGCCTTGGCCAGAGCGCCTGCAAGCCGGTGCAGAGCACGCTGAAATATTTCCGAAACGAATACCTTGCGCATGTTGTCGACAAACACTGCCCGCACTGCAACGGAAAGAAAAAGGCGATGGTCATCCACGCCGACAAGTGCAAGGGCTGCGGCAAGTGCAAGCGCGAGTGCCCGATGGAAGCCATCACCGGCGAGGTGAAGAAACCGCACGTCATAGATCCTGAGAAGTGCATCATGTGCGGCGCCTGCCTCCGGGGATGCCCCTTCGGCGCGATCAGTGAGGAATAACAGGGAGAGACAGATATGGCTAAAGGAATTATGTTTATAGACGGACAGCGCGTGGAGTTCAACGACGAGCCCAACGTTCTTGCCGTCATTCGCAAGGTCGGTATCCAGATGCCCACATTCTGCTACTACTCGGATCTGTCCGTGTACGGCGCCTGCAGAATGTGCGTTGTGGAGAACGAGGAGACACACAAGATCGACGCTTCCTGCTCCATGCAGCCCAGGGACGGAATGCGGCTGCGCACAAATACGGCGAGACTGTTAAAGCACCGCAGGATGATCCTGAAGCTGATGCTGGCGTCGCACAACTGCGACTGCACGGTCTGCGAGAGGAGCGGCGACTGCCACCTGCAGGAGCTGGCGCTCCAGTTCGGCATCCGCCATGTGCAGTTCTCCGATAACCGCGAGATCGCCCCGAAGGATGAATCCTCGCCCGCGATCGTGCGCGACCCCAGCAAGTGCATCCTCTGCGGTGACTGCGTGCGTGTCTGCGGCGAGACGATCGGCATGGGCATCATCGACTTCGTGCGCCGCGGCTACAACATGCGCGTGGCGCCCGCGTTTGAGCGGAAGCTGTCAGAGACGCTCTGCATCAGCTGCGGACAGTGCTCCGCCGTATGTCCGACCGGAGCGATCACCGTTCACAACCAGATCGGCGACGCCTGGGAGGCGATCCATGATCCGAACACCCGCGTCGTCGTGCAGATCGCACCGGCGGTCCGCGTCGCCGTGGGCGAAGCCTTCGGCATGCCGCCCGGCGAGCAGGCGCTCGACCAGCTGGTCACGGCCCTGAAGATCATGGGCGTAGACGAAGTATATGACACGATCTTCGGCGCAGATTTCACGACCTGTGAGGAGGCGGAGGAATTCAAGGAGCGTCTGGAGAAGGGCGGTCCCTTCCCGATGTTCACCTCCTGCTGCCCGGCCTGGGTCAAATATCTCGAGAATGAGAACCCGAAGTATTTAAAGAACATCTCCACCTGCAAGTCGCCGATGCAGATGTTCGCATCCGTCCTCCGGGAGCAGTATGATCTGAAGGACAAGGAAGACGGCCGCAGGACGTTCCACATCGCCATCATGCCGTGTACGGCAAAGAAGATGGAAGCGGCGCGGCCCGAATTCGTGCGCGGCGGAAGGCCGGACGTCGATATGGTCCTGACGACGCATGAGATCATCGACATGATCAAGGAATCCGGTATCCAGCTTCCGCAGCTGGAGCTGGAGGCGCCGGATATTCCGTTCGGCCTTGGTTCCGGTTCCGGTATGATCTATGGTTCCACCGGCGGCGTCGCGGAGTCCGTCATTCGTTACTGCATGCCTGACAAGTCCAAAAACGCGCTTCGGGAGTTGCGGTTTTCGCCGCTGCGCGGCAAGGAGTTCATCCGCGAGATGACGGTCCATATCGGCGAGAAGGAATTAAAGATCGCGGTTGTCCACGGACTTGCCCATGCGAAGGATCTCCTGAAGGAGATGGACGAAGGAAAGGCCTACTACGACCTCGTGGAGGTCATGACCTGCCCCGGCGGCTGCGTCGGCGGCGCGGGACAGCCTCACGCGCTGATGCCGGAGAAGAACCAGCGCGCCGCGGGTCTTTACGAGCTGGACAACAAGGCGCCGTTCAAGCGCGCGGAGTACAATCCGATCGTCAGCCAGTTCCTGAAGGCGCGCACGCACGAAGAGAGACACGAGCTGCTGCATGTGGACTACACGAAGGGCTGAAGATAACTGACATATGCGTCATAAAGGATTCGCATGTGTTGTCAAAACAGTTTCAGGATAGGAGGAAAGCACAATGGCCAATAAGTACGCAGGAACGCAGACCGAAAAAAACCTGGAGGCGGCATTTGCCGGCGAATCCCAGGCGCGCAACAAATATACTTATTTCGCTTCCAAGGCCAAGAAGGAAGGCTTCGAGCAGATCTCGGCGCTGTTCCTGAAGACGGCGGACAACGAGAAG
>CACZQP010000047.1 GCA_902783385.1 uncultured Lachnospiraceae bacterium
CTGCTCCGGTGAAATCAGAAAAGCCGCAGAGTCGGCACTCTGCGGCAGAGCCGCTTACGCGGCTCCCATAATCTACGGAATACAAGGGCACATGCCTACGTTTTGGAACACCTGACGTACGGCATGTGCCTTTTTGTGCTATGAAAGGCGGAAATACGCGAAAATACCTGTACCACTATAGGAAATCTCGACTTATATAATGTAGGAGTCCATTTTTGGCATTGATAATCCGGAGGGATAAAATGACAGGAATCCGAATCAGAAATACAAAGAGAAGATGGCTCGCGATGCTCATTGCATTGTTACTGACATGCAGCCTTGTGATCGAGAGCGCGGCGCCTGTGATCGTCTATGCAAACGAGATGGAGGCGGGTGATGATGCCGGCTCGGAGGATGGCGATGACGGCGGTAGCGATGCCGCAGATGATGGCGGGAGCGATGCCGCAGATGACGGCGGTAGCGATGATGCGGGCGAAGAGAACAGCAGCGGTGATTCAGATGACGGCGGCAGCAATGACGCAGTAGATGACGGCGCTGTGGATGCTTCTGCAGATGATGGCGGGAATGACGCCGGAAATGATGAAGAGGGCTCCGGCACTGACAGTGGTGAGGAGGCTGCCCCCGCAGGAGCCGAAGGTGTAGGCGGCGATCCGGGAGTGACGGGGGCTGGCTCAGACAACAGTGGAAGCAGTACTCCTGCAGACATCGGTGCAGAAGCAGGTGCGACGGATAACGGCGCAGATGCTGGCACTGCAGATAACAGCTCAGCAGTTGTGGTCGATAATGTGGCAGAAGCTGCCACAACCGGAAACGTCGCAGTAAATGCTGTGACCGGCACCACAGCAGAAGGCAGTCCGACAGAGGGAAGCAATGGTGATCCCGGAAATGAAGGCACACCGAATCCGGATGGGCAGTCCGAACCGGAGGGTGCTGCCATTATAGACAGCAATGGTACAGCTGACGCAGCAGTAAATGATCCAGCGGGTGCTCCTGCTGGCGAACCTGTTGCAGCGGGCGCGGCGGTGACAGACGAGCCTTTGACGGATGTTCCTGCAGCAGATGTATCAGTGACAGATCCGGCAGCAGCAGATACGCAGACAACGGATGCAGAGGAAAATCTGATTGTTGTGGATGCGGTTCCCGCAGACAGTGATTTATTGGTCACTGCAGATTTGGACGCGCAGGTTGATACGCAGGTAGATCAGGCAGCATCAGGTACAGTCGCAGCGGACGAAAGCGCATCGCCGGACGACGAAAAAACTGCTGAGCAGACGGACGATGCTGCGGGGCAGTCTGTAGATGCAGAACCTGTCGCGGAGACACCCCTGTCTGCAGACCAGGGAGCAGAAGCAGAGAAGAAAGAAACAGCGGACCCGGTGACGGGTCCCGTGGCAGTCAGCCCGCAGCAGAGTACAGCGGAGACGGAGATTGCTGCACAGGAAAAGCCTGCCCCTCTGGCACAGACAGCGCCGAAGACCAGAAGAATGATGTCCGCCTCGAATGCAGCGACAATCCGCAACAGTCTTTCCAGAAACGACGATGGAAAGATCGTCGTCTCGGATTTTGCTTCCCTGAAGGCGTTTATTCGGGAGGATGCCGAGTCGCGTGCGGCAAATAATGTGGGCATCGAAACGGAGACGACGATTCAGCTCACGCAGGATATCGAAGGCGTGAACGATATGCTCCAGATTGCGCAGGGACAGAACATCCGGCTTGAAGGCGCCGGTCATACAATTTCTACAAAGAGCGCATCCCTTACGCTGTTTTATGTTGCGACCGGCGGAAAGCTGACATTTGCGGATGTGACTTCGGACGGCGGCAGCGTCAGGACCTACGGGGAATTCGTCATGGAGGATGGCGCTGTCATCCGTAAAACGAACGGCTCCGACGGGGCGGTTTATGTGAAGGGCGACGAGGCGCTCTTTACCATGAAGGATGGCGCGAAGGTCACGGAGAACTCCGGCGGAAACGGCACGGTGCGCGTCCTGGACAACGGAACGTTCGTGATGGAGGGCGGCGAGATCTCGGAGAACAGGAACGAGAATAATCATAATGGCACAGTAGACATTGGCGGATACAACTGGGGTACCGATGCCGGTAATTTCTATATGCGCGGCGGAGAGATCATTAACAATGAGGCGTATAACGGCGGCGGGGTCGGTGTATGGGGAAAATCACATGCGGAAATCACCGGAGGACGTATTGCCGGGAATTATGCTGAAAGTATGGGTGGAGGTATCGCAGCATTTTCCAATATGGACCCATCTGAAGGCAACGTGATTCCGAAGGAGGAGAATGCGTTCCTGCTGCTCGACGGAGACGATCTTGTAATAGAGAATAACGTGGCAAGTGATAAAGGCGGCGGGATATATGTCGGCAGCAATCAGGTTTATTTTGTTCAGGCAAAGATTCAAAAGAACAGGGCTAATGTGTTTGGAGGCGGAGTATACATTGCTACAGACAAGTATGATGCACACTTTGTGGATACTATTGTAACCGACAATACTGCCCACATGACCGGCGGAGGGATCTGGGCGTGTCCTACCGGGTCAGTCAGCATCGATGTGAACAGGGGTATCGCTGTGTTTGACAATAAGACGCGGCTTAATAAGGCCGCGGGAGACGATGTCTTTACTGCCAAACCGTATTATGATTATGTCGTTACGTTGGAGTCGACCGCGTTGGGCGGAGGAACGGTTCGATGGTTCCATGACGGAGAGTCAGTTGATCCGCCAGGTGAATTTGGTAATATCGGTGATTGGCCCAGATACGGACAGGTTACGGAAGAATACCCGGAGGGCTTCTATGTCGAATACATTCCTGTAAAAAACGATGCGCCGGGATTTGCGCTGAAAGCTGTAATGGATGATAATGCGAAAGCATCGGCCTGGAACCAGGCAAAAGTCATTATTACAGGTAATGTTGCGACCCGCGGCGGCGGCATCGGCACCAACGGAGGCATGTATGTAGGACCTCCGCCGGAAGAGGAGAGCAAGACGCAGCAGATCCGGGTCATCAAGGAGTGGAAGTACACGCCGGACGAGGAGCAGGCGGATGTCGAGATCGAGCTTCTGATCGACGGTGTCGTGGCGCGCACAGCGACTCTGACGAAGGACAATCAGTTTGAATACGTATTCGAGAATCTCCCCACGCAGGGTTATGGCACCATGGAGGTCGTGGAGAAGATCGTCGGGGATGAGGGACAGACTGTCTATCGACAGCTCGAGAATACAGGCATCATCGTCGATGAGGAAAAACCGGACGAAGGAAATGTTCTTTACAAGCTGGTCCGCTTCGTAAACGAAAAGATTGCGGAGCCGGTGAAGGATTTCTTCAGCGCGTTTAAGACACTGGAAGGAAGGAAGCTGAAGGACGAGGAGTTCTCGTTTGTGCTTCGTGATGCAGAGGGCAACATTCTGCAGACAGTGACCAACAACGCGGATGGAGAGATTCTGTTTGAAGAGCTGACCTTCGATGATTCGCAGATCGGGGAGCATCATTATACGATTTCCGAAGTCGAAGGCACCGAAGAGGGTATCAGCTATGACAGGACCTGCATTGAGGTTGTCGTAAAGGTACAGCGCGACGAAACGACAGGAAAGCTTTCCACGCAGATCCTTTATGCGGGAGAGCCGGAGAAGCCGCAGTTCATCAACACCTTTACGCCGCCCTCGATAAAAGAGCGGCTCCGCGCGGAAAAGCAGCTGGAAGGCCGTGCGCTTGATGCGGGCGAGTTCAGCTTTGTCCTTGCGGATGAAGACGGCAACATCCTGCAGACCGTGACGAACGATGCGGACGGCGCTGTGTCCTTTGACCTGATGGAGTTTGACCTGACGCAGGTCGGCACGCACACCTACCGTATTTACGAGGCGGAGAATGATCTTGAGAATATCGATTTCGACAAGACGCAGTACACGGTAGTCATAACGGTGTCAAAGGATGAAGTGACGGGACTTCTCTCGGCATCAGTCGAGTATCTGGATACAGACAATGTGCCGGTGTTTCAGAATACTTTCACGCCGCCGCCGGTCCGTGAAAATCTGCAGGCCGAAAAGCGCCTGGAAGGAAGAGAGCTCCATGAAGGCGAATTTAGCTTTGTGCTGACGGATGAAGACGGCAATGTCCTGCAGACCGTGACAAACGGGGAAGACGGGGCGATCAGTTTCGAGGAGATGGAGTTTGACCTGACGCAGGTCGGAAGGCATGTATATCGGATCTACGAAGTGGAAGGTATCCTGGACAATGTCACCTATGATGCGAATACCTACACCGTCATCGTGACAGTATCCAGGGATGAAAAGAGCGGCCTGCTTTCCGCAGAGGTAGAATATGTGGATGCGGAGGGTATTCCGGTATTCCGCAATACCTACACGCCGCCGGAAGAACCGCCTACACCACCGACGCCGCCTACACCGCCGACACCTCCGGAAGAACCCGAAGAGCCGCCTGTGCCGCCTACACCGCCGACGCCGCCGGAAGAGCCCGAAGAGCCTCCGGTGCCGCCCACACCGCCGACGCCACCGACGCCACCGGAAGAGCCTGAAGAGCCTCCGGTGCCGCCCACACCGCCTACACCGCCAACGCCTCCGGAAGAACCGCATGTCCTTGGGGCTGAGAGAATGCCGCGTGTACTCGGCGAAAACCGTGTGCTGACTGGCGATGAGAGCATGATGTTCCTTTGGGGCGCGGTACTGCTCATCTCCGCACTCTGCGCGGCAGGATGGCTCTTAATAGCATCGGGGCGCAGGAAGAGAGGCTGACAACAGAGCAGCAGTATAGTTATGAAACAATTGACCCCGGCGTGTCTTTACAGGCGCGCCGGATTTTTGCGTATGACGGGGCGGCGCTATTTGCTGCTTAAGCCGGGTCGGCATGGCAGTCGATATGATACTGCCGGTTTTAGGAAATTACATGTCTTCGCAGTCTCCGATTGGCCGCTGCACGGGGAAAAGACTGCCATACTCATACTTTTCCTGTTTTCCGCAGTCCGGAAATCGGTTTTGGCGCAAAAAATGGACTGCCGCAATCACAGAATATGTGTTTTTCGCTGTCTGGATTAAAACCTGCCATACTATCGGCAGCATTATGGGCGGATGTGCCGCAGGACCCGCCAACCGGCAGGGTGAAAAGTTCTTTTCCGGAGGGTTGATTCTTATTATACTGAGATGTGTAACAGACAACATCAGAACAGACAAGGAGAGGCATATGTCCATTCGCGGTCCGAAGCTGAAAGTGTTTGTCGGAGTGATGGCGATCATCTGTATCGCCCTCGGGATCTATCTGAATTTCTTTTATTCCAGAGGCTTTGTAAAGACGACGGCCACCATCGTTTCCATGGAGGAAGTGGAGGATCCGGCAGATAATGAGAAGAGGGAATTTCCGGTCGTCGAGTACACGGTGGACGGCAAAACCTACACCGAAAGGCTGGACGAGTCCGGTCCGAACGACAGGATCGGAAAAACCGTGAAGGTGCTGTACGATCCGGAGAATCCGGGTGTCGTTCACAGCGGCAGCGGGCTTTCCGTGTATGTCCTGGCACTGGGCATTGCCATGCTGGCTTTTACTATTATCTCATCGATTCGGGAGAAGAAGAGCCAGGAGCAGGCCAGGATCCTGCGTCAGGAGCGCGGGCGGCAGAGCTATGCGCCCTCGATGCAGGGAGATGAGCGGGAACTCTATTTCCTTACGGACCTCGGGACGCCGAAATACGGACATCGCCTTGAGGATGCGGACCGCCATGTGCTGTATGAAGCAAAGATGACAAAGTTCACGCTGACGCAGCCGTTCGGGTTTGATTTCATTGATCATGAACACGGGACGGTGACACCGCATCTTGTCGGACACAACGAGGAGAGTGAATGGAGTACGCTTCTGATCGATAATCACTACACCTTTGAGCTGAACGGTGAGGATATATGGAAGCACCTGAAAAAGAACGGCATCACGGTAGAGTCGCGGTATGACAGCGGAAACGGAAGGCTGGTCGGGATGCACTATAATATCCTAAGGGATGGTGTGGAGATCGCACAGGCGGAGACGACGAGCCGGTACCCGCACGAGGAGGATGAGGCGCAGCACAAGGTCGCCGGCGCAATTCCTGCGCCGGGATTTTACCGCGTCTGGACCGATGAGGCGAATTTGGACCTGCTCTTTATGACACTTGTCGCCTTTGCGAGAAGCGGGGCGGGCGACAGCAGGGGAGGCAATTACGGAGCAATCGTCGGAACACTGAAAGATGGCCTGAAAAGGTAAGGAGGACAACACGATGGGATTCTTTTCAAAGATCAACCGGTACCGCGATGCCGGCGGACAGACCAGCAGCGTCAATATGGAGATGTTCGGTGAGCCGGTGCGTTCTCTTTTTACTACCAGCAAGGTCTTTACGCTGCATCGCAGCATGGAGATCACCGATGATCAGAACAATGTCGTCTACCGGTCAGAGACGCAGTTTCCTTCGATCCGTGCTAAGACGGACATCTTTGACAGCGAGGGGCATGTCATTGCCCACATCGAGAGAAAAGTCTTCTCGCTCCATGAGCGCCGCTTTATCACCATGGCGGACGGGACTTCGTTTGAGCTTTCCAATGAGCTGTTTCATCTGATCAAGGATATTTCCAATATCGAGGGGCTGGGCTGGCAGCTGCGCGGCAACATCCTGGGTCTTAATTTCGAGCTGTATGATGAGGCGGGCCAGATCGTCGCGGTGATCTCGCAGAAACTAGTCTCCCTGCACGACAAATACTGTGTGGATATCTATCGGGAGGAGGATGAGGACATCGTCGTCGCGATCCTCGTTTCCCTCCAGCACATGATCAGGGACAGACAAAATGCTGCTGCCGGATCGTCCTCATCCGGAGGCTGAATAGAGGAGAAGGCGCCGGCAATGCAGTGCCGGCGCCCTTTTTTTCAGTCCCAGACGCGGGACTCCAGTTTTTTCAGTATGACGGAAAAGTCGATGCTGCAGGTTCCGTCCGATATGCGGACCGGAACCGAATCGGCAAAGGAGTATTTTACCGGATCGTAGTTTTCGTCCTCGAAATAATGGACCGTCACGGTCTTGTGGAGCGGGTCGACGATCCAGTATTCCCGGACGCCGGCGTTCTGGTATTTATACAGTTTCAGAATCATGTCCTTCGACCGCGTCGAGGGGGAGAGGATTTCGATGACCAGGTCCGGTGCGCCTTCCTTGCGCATCGGATTTGTGTCTGTGTCGTTGCAGCAGACGAAGAGGTCCGGCTGCACCATGGTGTAATTGTCCCTGTCAAGACGCACATCGCAGGGAGAGAGCCAGACCTCGCAGGGGGCATCGTGCTCATCGGTGCATTTGCGGAAGAGAAGATGCAGTTCGCCCAGGATCATCTGGTGCATCCAGCTCGGGGAGGCCATGTCGTAGAAGACGCCGTCGATCAGCTCCACCCGCTGTTCGTCAGGTATTGCGTAATAATCATCCAGCGTGTAGCGCACAGGCCTGCCGGGCTGACCGGCCGCGGCATAGGCTGTGCCGGCTTCCCCGGCTTCATTCCCCACGGACGATTGTCTGGCCGCCGCAGCCATGGCGTAAAGCCTCTTCCCGCCCTCCTCTGCAATGACGTGCTCGATCGCTTCGAGCGTCTGCTTGCGGGGCGCCTTTGTGACACCGGAGAAGATCTTCTGCAGCGTGCCAAGCGGAACGCCGGACCGTTCCGCGATCATTTCAATGGTAAGTCCGTACTCGAGCTTTTTTGCCCGCAGTTCTTCAATCGTCATAGATGTCTCCTTTCAAAAAAAGCTGTAATCGTGAATCAATTCGGGAGGTTCGAAGAACCTCTGCCGCGGAATGCTGATTCCGCGGCTGACTCCTTTCGATGCAACATGCCTGGTCATTCGTTTACACTGATATCATAGCACAGCAAAAACCGTTTTGCAACCGCAAAACAACCGAGAAAAAACCGACAAAACACCGCGAAATCAGTGCGTGAAGGTTTACAAATCCCGTCTTTTCGCGGTAAGATAGGAAAGCGGGTGCGGCGGAAACCCTTTTCCGACCGCGATTTCTGTTGCAAAAAACACCCGGAACCGGAGGGGAATCTATGGGAAAGATCATTGCGGTCTGTATCAGTGAGAAAAAGGGCATTGCCAAGACACCGCGCGAGAGCATCACGCTCGTGGAGAACTACGGGATTCAGGATGATGCACATGCGGGGAAATGGCACAGGCAGGTGAGCTTTCTGTCGCTGGAGAGGATCGAGGAGTTCCGCAGCCGCGGCGCAAAGGTCGACTTTGGCGCATTTGGGGAGAATATCGTATCGGAGGGGATCGACCTGAAAAAGCTGCCGGTCGGCACGCGCCTGTCTTCGGGCGATGTGCTGCTGGAGGTGACGCAGATCGGCAAGGAGTGCCATGATCACTGCGCGATCTATTATTCCGTCGGCGATTGCATCATGCCGCGGGAGGGGATCTTTACCAAGGTCCTGCGCGGCGGCACGCTGAAGGCCGGCGATGAAATCACGGTCATTCCGGCATCGCCCGACAGGGCCTTTACAGCGGCGGTGATCACGCTGTCCGACCGGTGCGCTTCCGGGGAACACGAGGACACCTCGGGACCCGCCATCGCATCCGTGCTGACGGAGAAGGGCTTCGACGTAGTCGAGCAGATCCTTCTTCCGGACGGGAGACCACGCCTTGAGGCGCAGCTCATGCGCCTTGCAGACCAGCGGCAGGTAAATGTCATCTTCACGACGGGAGGCACGGGTTTTTCTGAGCGGGATGTAACGCCGGAGGCGACGATTCAGGTGTGCGACCGCATGGCGCCCGGCATCGCGGAGGCGCTGCGCGCTTACTCGATGTCGATCACACCGAACGCGATGCTCTCCCGGGCTGTGTCCGGGATCCGGGGCAGGTCGCTGATCATCAACCTTCCGGGGAGCGAAAAGGCGGTGCGGGAGCAGCTTGCGTACCTGCTGGGGCCGCTTCGCCACGGGCTGGACATCCTGAGGGGCACGGGAGATAACTGAGATGGAATACGAAGGCGTTGTTTACAGGCCGCCGAGCGAGGCGAGGAGCCTGATCCTGCAGGTGACGATCGGGTGCGCGCACAACAGCTGCACCTTCTGCAATATGTATAAGGCAAAGTCGTTCCGCATCCGGACGATGGAGGAGATCCGCGCCGATCTCGACGAAGTGGCGGACTCCCTGTATGCGCGGATGATCCGGCGCGTTTTCCTTGCGGACGGCGATGCGCTGGTCCTTGCGACGGACAAGCTCATGGAGATCATTTCGCTGATCCGCGAGCGCCTGCCGCACATCGAACGCATCACTTCCTATGCGACGGCGCAGGATATTCTGCGCAAGACGGACGAGGAGCTGAAAAAGCTCCGGGCAGCAGGCCTGGAAATGGTCTATCTGGGCGCGGAGACGGGCGATGATGACCTTCTGAAGTATATCAACAAGGGCGTCACGGCGGCCCAGATCGCGGAGGCTGGGAAAAAGGCGAAGCGCTGCGGCATGGATGTCTCGGTGACGCTGATCTCGGGACTCGGAGGCCGCGCGCATGTAAGGGAGCACGCGCTCTCCTGCGCAAGGCTCATCACGGAGATGAACCCGGCCTACTGTTCGTTTTTAACGCTCCGCCTCTATGAGGGGACACCGTTTTATGACGATGTGGTAAACGGGAAATTCGAACGCATCACACCCGATGAGATCGTGGATGAGATGGAGATCTTTTTAAAGAACGTCGATTCGCCGGGCACGGTGTTCCGTTCAAACCATGCATCCAACTACGTGCCGCTCGGCGGGACCTTCAATGAGGATATTCCGGCGCTTATCGAGGCGCTGGAGCACGCGAAAAAGACGAAGGGGTATCGCAGATACCGCGAGATGGGAGATCTGCTGTAAATGGGAGTGCATATAGTCGGCCTCGGGACGATCATCAACGTAGCCGCGATCCTCGCGGCAGGCCTGATCGGAATGACGGTCGGGAGATTTTTGAATGAGCGGCTGGAAAACATCGCCGTGCAGGCCTGCGGCGTCAGCACACTTTTTATCGGTATCAGCGGGACACTGCGGCGGATGCTGGTCGTGACGCCGGAGGGGATCGTGACGCAGGGAGAGCTGATGCTGATCATCTCCATGGTCCTCGGGTCGCTGATCGGGGAGATCCTGAATATTCAACAGCGCCTGGAGGATTTCGGAACCTTCCTCCGGGACAAATCAGGCAATAAAGGAGAGGGCGGTTTTGTGGACGCGTTCCTCACGGCCTCGCTCACGGTCTGCATCGGCGCGATGGCGATCATCGGGGCGATCCAGGACGGCATCTACGGCGATTACTCGATCCTTGCGGCAAAGTCGGTCCTCGACTTCGTCATCGTGATCGTCATGACGGCCTCGCTCGGAAAGGGCGCGATCTTTTCCGCGGTGCCGGTCGGCATCGTCCAGGGAACCTTTACGCTGCTTGCACGCCTGATCGAACCGGTCCTGACGCAGGATGCGCTCTCCAACATCGCGCTCGTCGGGAATGTGATGATCTTCTGCGTCGGTCTGAATCTTCTCTGGAAGAATAAGATCCGTGTGGCGAACATGCTGCCGGGACTCGTGATCGCGGTCATCTTCTCCTTCTTCTGAAGGAAGGAGCAAAGGATAATCCCGGCCTTATATATGTATTCAGATTCAGGAGGAAACTATGGAACATCTCTACATTCCGGAAGACTATAAACCGGCGCTGAGCCTGCACGAGACGCAGGTCGCCATCAAGACGGTCAAGGACTCCTTCCAGTCCCTGCTCTCGGAGCGGCTCAATCTCCTGCGCGTCTCCGCACCGCTGTTTGTCGATCCCGCGTCGGGTCTCAACGATAACTTAAGCGGCGTGGAGCGGCCGGTGGATTTTGACATCCGGTACATGGACGGGATGCACGGCGAGGTCGTGCAGTCGCTCGCAAAGTGGAAGCGCTATGCGCTCAAGCTGTACGGATTCAAGGTGGGCGAGGGTCTCTACGCGGATATGAACGCGATCCGGCGCGATGAGATCCCGGACAACATCCATTCTGTCTACGTCGATCAGTGGGACTGGGAAAAGATCATCCGGAAGGAGGACCGGACGCTGGATACGCTGATGAGCACCGTGCGCGAGATCTACAAGGTGCTGCGGAACACGGAGCGCTACATGTCGATCCGCTACGACTACATCGACGAGTACCTGCCGAAGGAGATCTTCTTCATCACCACTTACGAGCTCGAGAAGCGGTATCCGGATGCGACGCCGAAGGAAAGGGAGCTCCTCATCTGCCGCGAAAAGGGCGCAGTATGCCTCATGCAGATCGGAGATAAGCTCGCCTGCGGGGAGCCCCACGACGGCCGTGCGCCGGACTATGACGACTGGGCGCTGAACGCGGACATCCTTGTCTATTATCCGGTGCTCGACATTGCCCTGGAGCTTTCCTCCATGGGGGTGCGCGTCGACGAGATCTCCCTTGCGGAGCAGCTGAAGAAGGCAGGGTGCGAGGAGAGGGCATCGCTTCCGTTCCAGAAGGCGATCTTAAACGGTGAGCTGCCCTGTACGATCGGCGGCGGAATCGGGGAATCAAGACTCTGCATGTTCTTTTTGCGCAAGGCGCACATCGGTGAGGTGCAGTCTTCGCTCTGGTCGGAAAAGACGCGGGCGAAAGCGGAGGAAAAAGGAATTCACCTGCTGTAGGATGACCCGGCACAGGACACCGGGCGGTTCCGGCTGATATGGGAATACAGATGCATCTGTCCGTGCGCGGGCTGGTTGAGTTCCTGCTGCGCGGCGGCGACATAGACAACAGAATACCTGCCGGTGCGGACGACGCCATGCAGCGCGGCGCACAGATGCACCGACGGATCCAGAGGGAGGCGGGCCCGCAGTATCATGCGGAGGTCCCGCTTTCTTTTGCGTACCGCTTTCCCGACAGCGATGACGAAATCGTCATTGACGGGCGCGCGGACGGGATTTTTCCGGGTGAGGGGGAGCTTGCGACGATCGATGAAATCAAGTCGACCTTCCGGCCGATGCGCAGGATCCGTGAACCGGAGAAGGTGCACCTTTCGCAGGCAAAATGCTATGCCTTTATCTATGCGAACGACGAGGATCTTCCCGAGATCGGTGTCCGCATGACCTACGTCAATCTCGATACGGAAGAGGTCAAATACTTCACGGAAACCTATTCGCGGGAGGAGATCACGATCTGGTTTACCGCGCTGATGGAGGAATACCGGAAGTGGGCGGAGTACACGGCCGAAGCGAGGGCAAAATGCGCTGCGTCGATCCGGCAGCTCTCCTTCCCGTTCCCCTACCGCGAGGGCCAAAGGGAGCTTGCGGAATATGTCTACCGGACGATCGTGCATGAAAGAAAGCTCTTTCTGAATGCGCCGACCGGAACGGGAAAGACCATAGCGACGGTGTTTCCGGCGCTCAAGGCGATCGGAGAGGAAAAGGCGGACAGGATCTTCTACCTGACGGCAAAGACGCTGACGCGCAGGGTGGCGGAAGATACGTTTTCTCTTCTGCGGGAGCGCGGCGCCCTGTACTGCCGGGGCGTCACGATCACGGCGCGCGACAAGATCTGTGTGCTCGAGAAGGCAAACTGCAACCCCGACGCCTGTCCGCGCGCGAAGGGACATTACGACAGGATCAATGACGCGCTGTACGATATGCTCATGAACGAAGAGAGCATGACGCGGGATGTGATCGCGCGCTACGCGGACAGGCACGGCGTCTGTCCGTTTGAGATGTCGCTGGATCTGAGTCTTTTCGCGGATGCGGTAATCTGTGATTACAATTATGTCTTTGACCCGCACGTCTATCTGCGGCGATTTTTTGGGGAGGGAGGCTCGCAGTCAAAAGCGGTCCTTCTGATCGACGAGGCGCACAACCTGATCGACCGGGCACGGGAAATGTACAGCGCACAGCTGGACCGCGGGGAGATCACATCGCTTCGACGAAGGGTAAAGGAAGTCTATCCGACGCTCTATAAGAAACTCGGGACGTTAAACACAAAGCTTCTGGACATTCGGAAAAGGCTTCGGGAAGAGGCGGGGGCGCCGGTCCTTGTGCTGGACGACATACAGCCGCTTGCGGATGCGGCGGCGCGCGTGCAGGAGACGCTCTCGTCGATCATGGAGAAGGAACGCCGCAAGGATCGACTGAATCCCGGCGCGCGGGAGCCTGCCGCAGGCATGCGTTACTCTCTTGAGGAAGAAAAAAAGGAGATGCAGGAGAGCCTTCTGGAATGCTTTTTTGCCCTGTCCCATTTCCTTCTCATCTACGAGAAGACGGACGCGGAACACTATGTCATCTACGCGCAGGAGCAGGACAAAGACCTGGTGCTGTACCTGTTCAATGTGGACCCCTCGCAGAATCTGGCGGAGTGTATGGACAGAGGCGTCGCGTCTGTTCTGTTTTCCGCGACGCTCCTTCCAATCCAGTACCACAAGCGGCTCCTCGGCGGCACGAAGAAAGACTATGAGGTCTACGCGAAGAGCGTCTTTGACCCGAGACGCATGGGACTATTCATTGCACGGGATGTCACGAGCAAATACAGCAGGCGCAATGATTCCGAGTACGAGAGGATCGGCTCTGCCATCCTGTCGATGGTGCGGCAGCGCTATGGCAATTATCTCGTCTTTTTTCCCTCCTATGCCTTCATGCGCGCAGCCCTTGCGGCGATTCGCAGGCGGATGGAGACGGAGGGCAGCGATGGCGTGCGTCTGATGGAGCAGAGAAGTGATATGAGAGAGGAGGACAGGAACACCTTTCTTTCCTGCTTCGAGATCTCACAGGATAAGGAGAGCCTGGTCGGCTGCTGCGTGCTGGGCGGTGCCTTCAGCGAGGGGATCGACCTGCGGGGGGACAGGCTGATCGGCGTGATTATCGTCGGCACGGGAATCCCCCAGGTCTGTACGGAAAGGGAGATCCTGAAGGAGCACTTTGCGGCGGCGGGAGATAACGGATACGACTATGCCTATCGGTTCCCCGGGATGAACAAGGTCCTGCAGGCAGCAGGCCGCGTCATCCGTACAGAAGAGGACACCGGCTTTGTCGCTCTGCTCGATGAGAGGTTCCTGACCGGGTCGTACCGCAGCCTGTTTCCGAGAGAGTGGCAGGGGTATGAAGCATATTATTCTGCAGATCTCGGCAGGCGTGTTTCATCTTTCTGGGATGAATGGCTCTGAGTATTGCAATTATGTTAACCGCAGAATCCTTGGAATTTTCAGAAAATACTTCAACGGAAGTGAAAATAGAGGGAAAATCCACGAAAAATGACGACTATGTCAATGTGGATAACTCTGTGGAATTTGGGGATTCTGACATCGGGTTGCGGAAAGAGTGCCGTAAATTAAGCAAAAACTAACACTCGGTTCAGAAAATCAGAAATCGCGGTTTTTGGGAACTTTGATCAAATCGGTCGATTTCAATATGTAAACTATAAAACTGCAAGATGAGTGTCGCTGATTGTGTAAGATATCTAAACAGGAAAGCGCCCGCTTGTGCAGATTCACTTAAAATCTCTGCAATTTCAAATAAAAATGAAAGAGAAGGGAAAGGCGGCGGGCGCCGGCTGTATGAGGCCGGCAGCGGGCTTTAAGCTTGCGAAATGCCTCCTTCTGTAATAAGATTTTCGTAAACGCAAAGGGGAGATAAGAAATGATCATGGTGCTGATCCTGGCGCTTCTGCCATCCATACTTCTGATGCGGTATATCTACAGGCTGGACCGCGTGGAGCAGGAGCCGATGTGGCTCATCCGGAAAATGTTTGTTGCGGGAATGTTCTCCACGATCGGCGCGATGCTCCTGGAGACGGCCGGGACATTTCTTCTCCGCTTCGTGCCGTTTGAACCTGAGGGAATTCCCTACAATTTCCTGTTCTATTTTATTGTGGTGGCCGTATCGGAGGAGCTGGTAAAGTATCTTCCCCTGCGGCGGAACATCTGGTACTCGCCGGAGTTCAACTGCCGGTTCGATGCGGTCGTCTATGCAGTCGCTGTCACGCTGGGCTTCGCGGCGGCGGAGAATATCATGTATGCGGTGGGTTTCGGCGCGGGAGTCATCCCGATCCGCGGCCTGACAGCAGTGCCGATGCACTGTATCTGCGGAATCTTTATGGGACATTATTTCGGGGAGGCGAAGGCAATGGAAGCGGAGCGCCGCTGGGGTGCCATGCAGCTGAACCAGGTCCTCACGATGCTTGTGCCGGTCGTCCTGCACGGCTATTATGATTTCTGCCAGAGCGTGGACAACGCGATGCTCTCGGGGTCGTTCGTGTTCTTTGTCATTATCGTCGATGTGTTTGCGTTCCTGTCCCTGAAGCGGTATGCGAGGGAGGACAGCTTTATCTGATCTGTCGGTGTCCTGCGAACTCGGGAATAAGGGGGCTTATCAGGATAAAAAAGAGGCACCAGGAACCCTGCGGGACCTGATGCCTCTTTTATAACGTTTTATGGCGTATCTGAAGATATAGGCGCCTGTATGTGCCCCTATGTGCTCCTGCGATTACAGCATGTGCGCGCGCAGCTCATCCGCGGAGAGCGGGGAGAGGTATGCCGGCGCGATATCGAAGACGCTGATGCAGCCCTTCCTTCCTTCCGCCGCGAGACGTGCGACGGCGCGTGCGTACGCGACGAGGACGCTGGAGGTAAACTCCGGATTGGACTCCAGGGAGAGTGAGAACTCGAAGAGCGCCTTGTGCGGCGCATCCTTATAGCCGACCTCACCGGAGCGCAGGACGAAACCGCCGTGCGGAAGTCCCGCGTGGTCGCGCGCCATTTCCTCTTCCGTGATAAAGGTCACAGTCGTGTCATAGGGCTCGAAGTAGTTCGGCATGGTCTTGATTTTCTTCTCTACTTCTGCGGCGTCCGCGCCATCCTCGAGGACGACGAAGCACTCGCGCGTGTGCATCTGGCGCGCGGTGAACTCACCTGTCTCACCCGCACGGACCGCTGCAAGCGTCTCTTCCACGGGAACGGTGTACTGCCGTGCGTCCTTGACGCCGGGGATCCGGCGGATGGCATCGGAGTGGCCCTGGCTGACGCCCCTGCCCCAGAAGGTGTAGTGCCTTCCGTCCGTGATGATGGAGCTGGAGAAGATCCGTGCAAGAGAGAACAGGCCCGGATCCCAGCCGCAGGAGATCATGGCGAGCTTGCCGGATTCCATGGCGGCTTTGTCCACTACCGCGAAGTGCTCCGGAATATGTGCGTGGTTGTCAAAACTGTCGACAACGTTGAAGCAGGCTGCGCTCTTCGGCGTCTGGACCGGAAGGTCCGTGGCGCTTCCGCCGCAGTTGATCAGGACGTCGATTTTATCCGTCCATGCCTCCATGTCATCTGCGGAGACGACCTGCGCCGTGGGCGTTTTGATCGTAAGAGAAGCGGGATCGCGTCTCGTGAAGACGGCGACGAGCTCCATATCTTCGCAGCGGCTGATGGCCGCTTCCGCGCCGCGTCCGATGTTTCCGTATCCTAAAATACCGACCCGAATGCTCATAATAGACAGTACCCCTTTCCATAGAAATTACATTTTACACAATGTATTTATAATAGATGCATCGATAACGGTTTTCAAGCGGTTTTCGCATAAATAGTCAGATAGGACAGCACGCGGCTGATACGGCAGCGCGGCGCGCTGTGGCGAAAAGCCGTGCGGTAAAGTATAATAATAAAAAACGCAAAAAATCCTTGATATGACAGCATGTACAGACGGAGGGAGAAGGAGCGGGGAATGAGAAAAAGAGGAAAGATCCTGATGGGGATCGGCTTCATTCTGATCGCGGGAGCACTGTCGCTGACAGTTTATAATACAATGCAGGAGAAGAACGCGGCGCAGAACACGGAGGTCGTCCTGCAGGTTTTTGAAGAGGAAATTGAATATCCGGAGCCCGTGGAGGACCCCGCATATATTCCCGACTACATCCTGAATCCAGATATGGAGATGCCGGTGAAGACCGTAAACGGACAACCCTACATCGGCAAGCTTTCGATCCCCGCTTTAAACCGCGCGTTTCCCGTCATGACGGAATGGGACTACGACAAATTAAAGATCGCGCCCTGCCATTATACGGGGACAATCTACGCAAGAAACATGGTGATCATGGCCCACAATTACAACTCGCATTTCGGGCCGATCAAGAATCTTTCCGAGGGGGACGAGGTGACGTTCCTTGATATGGACGGAAATCTTTTTGCCTATGTCGTGGAGCTCGTGGAGGAGCTTCCCGCGACGGCCATTGATGAGATGGTGGACGGCGGCTATGACCTGACGCTGTTTACCTGTACGCTGGGCGGCGCCGCGCGCGTAACCGTGCGATGCACGATGGTTGACAGCGGGCAGTACAAGGATCTCCGCAAGATGGACCGGGTTCGCTGAAAAAGCGGGACCGGCGCATTGCCGGTCCCGCAGCTTGTTCTATAAACTGATGAAAAGCTCTGTGCGGCGCTCTCTCAGATCTCTGAGAGGGCGTCTTCGTCTGCAATAACGGTCACATCCGGATGCAGCTGGAGGATGGAGGCGGGCACGCGGGGCGTCACGGGACCGCAGATCACTTCCTTCAGAATTCCGGCTTTGTCCCTTCCGCTCACGACGAGCAGGATCTTCTTTGCACCCATGATGCTGGCGCAGCCCATCGTGTAGGCCTGCGTCGGGACATCGGCTTCCGAAGCGAAGAAACGCTTGTTGGCGTCGATGGTGCTCTTCGTCAGGCTGACACAGTTGGTTCCCTTGGAAAAGCTGTCGGCGGGCTCATTGAAGCCGATGTGTCCGTTGTGGCCCAGGCCCAGGAGCTGCAGGTCGATACCGTGCACGGACGCGATGATCGCGTCGTAATCGGCGCACGCCTTGTCCGCATCCTTTTCCAGTCCGTCCGGCACATTGGTCTTTGCCTTGTCGATATTCACATGGTTGAACAGGTGATCGTTCATGAAATAGCGGTAGCTCTGGTCGTTTTCAGGGGAAAGTCCCTTGTATTCGTCCAGGTTGACGCTTGTCACCTGCGAGAAGTCAAGCTCTCCGGCTTCGTACTGTTTTACCAGATCCTCATAGGTGCCGATCGGCGTGGAGCCCGTTGCAAGTCCGAGCACGCAGTCCGGCTTCATGATAATCTGCGCCGCAATCACTGCAGCAGCCTTCCTGCTCATATCCGCATAATCCTTCGCTCTGATGACTTTCATATTTTTCCTCCCTCAATAGTGCATTGATGTGTATCGTTCCGTTTTAATCCGACGTTACGCAGTTTTTTCCTGCTTTCTTGCTCCTGTACATATATCCGTCGGCGCGATTTACCAGCATGTCGCCGGTGTCGTCGGGACGGATCTTTGTGATGCCGACGGAGACGGTCACGTTCAGCGGCTTTCCGTCAAAACTGAAGCTGTGCTTTTCGATGGCGGAGCGGAAACGCTCCGCGCGGGGCGTCGGGTCCTCGCCCTCCTCCAGCATGAAGATGCCGACGATCTCGTCGCCGCTCCATCTGCCGATCAGATCTTCCTGCCTGACATTACGGTGAATGACCTCCGCGATGTCGCGCAGCACCGCGTCGCCCGCATAGTGCCCGTAGGTGTTGTTGAACGAACGGAAGTTGTCGATGTCCGCAAAGAGCACGGCAAACGGCCGGCGGAACCTCTGGAACTCGCTGTAGCGGTATTCCAGAAGACTTTCAAGATACCGTCTGTTAGGCAGACGCGTCAGAGAGTCATGCATCGAGATGTCGGAGAGCTTCTGGACTAGCTGGTCGTTGTAGCGCGTTTTCGCCGCGAGATTGAACACCTCGATGGAGCCGATGATCTCGCCTTCTTCGTAGACGGGGATGGTCTTTACGTGGATCGGGAGACGGTAGCCTTCCTTGTGCTGTACATAGACATCGGCTTCCCGGATCTCGCCGTCCAGATTCGTGGCAAAGAGCGGGCACAAAAGCTCGCACAAAGGACGCCCCTCCCCGTCAATGTGGTTGAGGCTTGTCTCCTGACAGCAGAGTCCGATGATCTCGCCGCCCTCATAGCCCGTGATTTCCGCTGCCTTTTTGTTCCACAGGGAAATGCGGCGGTCCAGGTCCACGTAGTAGACGCCGTCGTTCATATTGTCGATGATGGTCTGATAGATCTGTACTGCCTGCATATGACCTCTTTCTACGTTGTTATTTTTTTGTATTGTACCATTTTTTCGATACGGATTACAGGGATTCGGAAGCTGCGATAGCGTAAAGTAATTGTAGGAATCAAAGGAGCAGGGATGCCCTGATATGTCCTGGATACTGTTCTGACTACATAACTATATCCGC
>CACZQP010000048.1 GCA_902783385.1 uncultured Lachnospiraceae bacterium
GGGCGACTCCATGGCGGACACCTTAAAAGGCGGCCAGAGCGTGCTGATCGACCGCGTCTCGTACAGGCTGTCCACGGTGGACCGCTATGACGTGATCGCTTTTTATCCCGCCGGGAACAAGGACGCGCAGCCGTCTGTCAAGCGGATCGTCGCCATGCCGGGCGAATCCGTCCGGATCGAAAACGGGCTGCTCCTGATCAACGGCGTGCCGGATGTCCGGAACGGACGGTATGACCTCATGGAGGACGCAGGAATTGCATACCGCGATATCCGCCTGAAGGAAAACGAGTATTTTGTCATCGGAGACAACCGAAATCACAGCGAAGACTCACGTTCCGCCTCCGTCGGCAACGTGACGGGCGAATCGATCATCGGCAAGATTTGGTTCGCTTTTCCCGGGAGCGGCGGAAACTTCGGTTTCGTGGACTGAAAAAAGGATGCAGGCAGAAAACTACGGATGGTATCCCGGGCACATGACAAAGGCCCGGCGCATGATGGAGGAGAACTTAAAGCTCGTCGACCTGATCATCGAGCTTTGCGACGCGCGCATTCCGCTCTCCTCCATGAACCCCGATATCGACGCGCTTGCAACGGGCAAGGCGCGGATCCTTCTGTTTACGAAGGCGGATCTCGCGGATGACAAGGCGACTGCTGCCTTCATGAAGCGGTTCGAGGAGCAGGGGACCCTGTGCCTTACCATGGATGCGCGGACAAAGGCCAAAAACAAAGAGGTCCTTTCGCTCGTAAAGAAGGCCTGCAGTGAACGGATCGAGCGCAACCGGCGGCGCGGCATCATCGGGCGTCCCATGCGCGCTATGGTGGCCGGCATTCCCAACGTGGGGAAATCGACCTTCATCAACTCCATCATGGGCAGGTCGGCCGCAAAGACCGGCAATAAGCCCGGCGTGACGCGCGGCAGGCAGTGGGTCCGGCTGAGCGCGGACCTGGAGCTCATGGATACGCCGGGCATCACCTGGCCGAAATTTGATGATCCGGACACGGCGATCCGGCTTGCACTTGTGGGCTCGATCAAAGAGGATATCATTCACAGGCAGGAGCTGTGCGACTATCTTCTTACTTTCCTCAGGACCCACTACGAGGGCACTCTCGCAGCAAAATACGGCGCGGAGGACATCGAGGGGATCGCAAGAAGCAAGCATCTTCTTGCAGCCGGCGCAGAGCCGGATACGGAGCGGGCGCAGCGCCTTGTTCTCGACGATTTTAAAAACGGAAGACTGGGAAGGATCACACTTGATCTGCCCCTCGGAGATAACAGATGAAAGCAATCAAAGGATTTTTTGAATTTGTGCTGTATGTGGCCGTCGTCCTTCTGATGACGTTCCTTCTGGTGCACTTTGTGGCGCAGCGGACCGAGGTTTCGGGCACGAGCATGGTTCCTACGCTCGAGAGCGGCGATCAGCTGATCGCCGATAAGATCAGCTATCGCTTCAGGGATCCGGAGCGCTTTGACATCATTGTATTTCCCTGGAAGTTTGAAGAGAAGACATTCTTTATTAAGCGCGTGATCGGACTCCCCGGTGAGCGCGTCCTGATTGATGACGACGGAAACATCTACATCGACGGGGAGATCCTGGAGGAGGACTACGGCAAGGACGTGATCCGTGATCCGGGCGTTGCAGCAAACGAGATCCAGCTGGCGGACGACGAGTATTTCGTCCTGGGAGACAATCGGGAGGTCAGCAAGGACAGCCGGTCTGCAGATGTCGGCAATATCCGCAGGAGCGACATCATCGGCCGCGCGTGGATCCGGATCTACCCCTTCTCCGAGTTCGGTATCTTAAAGCATCAGTAAAATGACCAAAGAAGAACGTCTGCGGCTGGATAAGGAGCGCGTCGCGGCCATGCGCAGCTTCGAAAATGAAACAGCGTCCCGGATCCTTGGCAGAGGGCTTCCTTTTTCCGTCTGCGGGATCGATGAGGCGGGGAGAGGACCTCTCGCGGGCCCCGTCGCCGCCGCTGCGGTGATCCTGCCGCCGGACCGGGATATTTCGTTTCTCAATGATTCCAAAAAGCTGAGTCCGAAAAAGAGGGATGAGCTCTTTGATATCATTCGTGCGGAGGCGGTCGCCTTTTCCGTCACGCTCATTGACGCGCAGCGCATTGATGAGATCAATATCCTGCAGGCGACCTACGAAGCCATGCGGCAGGCCGTCTCCGGGCTGCAGACGCGACCGGATGTTCTGGTCAATGATGCCGTCACGATTCCGGGCATTGACCTTCCGCAGGCAGCGGTCGTCAAGGGAGATGCCAAGTGCATTTCCGTCGCCGCGGCGAGTATTCTTGCCAAGGTGACAAGGGACCGCCTGATGGAAGAGTACGACGCGCTCTATCCCGGTTACGGCTTTGCAAAGCACAAGGGCTACGGCACCACGGCGCACATCGAGGCGATCCGGACTCTCGGCCCGTGCCCGATTCACCGCAGATCCTTTATCACACACTTCATTTAAGACGCTCCGCGCATTTTCCGGCGGAGAAAATTCACGCATTCAGGAACGGAATATGGCAAACGAAGGCCTGAACAGACGCAGGCTCGGCGAAGACAAGGAAGCGCTTGCCGCCGGCTGGCTTAGGCGGCAGGGCATGAAGATCCTTGCGCGGAATTTCCGCTGCAGGCAGGGCGAGATCGACCTGATCGCACTGGACGATACGAAAGAGCCTGTGCTGGTTTTTATCGAGGTCAAATACAGAAAAAACGCTGCCTGCGGACATCCGGAAGAAGCGGTGGATGTACGCAAGCAGCGCGTCATTTCAAAAGTGGCCCTGTTTTACCTGGCAAGATACCGGATACCTTCGGATACTCCGCTCAGGTTTGACGTCGTGGCAATTGAGGGGGAGCGTGTACGCTGGATCAGGAATGCCTTTTCGGTCTGAGCGGAAAAGGACAGGGATAGCAAACTCCTGTCAGAATTCCGTGCTCTCCAGTTCCTCCTCCTCCAGCTCCGTGGCGACCTGGTGATTGAATCTGTCCAGGATCCCGTGGATCTTTTCCGTGGGAGTGGAGACATTGGTGATCGCCGCGTCATGATTGATGAAATCGACGATGGTCGCGATGTATTTGCTCATGTCCGCCGCAACGAAATAGGGCTTTTCAAAGGCTTCCGGAGGCAGATAGGTCAGATTCGTCGTCACGACCTTGTCGAAGTCGCCGTTTTCATAGGCTTTGTCAAAGGACTCCATGCCGTCGGTAAACAGGCCGAACGTCGTGCACAGGAAGACGCGGCCCGCGCCCTTTTGCTTGAGCTGGCGGGAGGTGTCCAGGATGCTGCCGCCGGAGGAGATCATATCGTCGATGATGATGGCGTCCTTCCCGTTCAGGTCGGAGCCGAGGAATTCATGGGCGACAATGGGATTCTTGCCGCCGACGATGGTGGAGTAGTCGCGCCTCTTGTAGAACATGCCCGCATCCGCGCCGATGACGCCCGCAAAATAGACAGCGCGGTCGACAGCCCCCTCGTCGGGGCTGATGACGACGATGTGGTCCTTGTCGACGATCAGGTTGGGCACGCTGTGCATGAGCGAGCGCAGAAACTGGTAGGGCGGCGTGAAGTTGTCGAAGTTTGACATGGGTGAAGCGCTGGAAATACGCGGGTCGTGTGCGTCAAACGTGATGAAGTTCGACACGCCCATATCGATGAGTTCCTTGAACATCAGGGCTGAGTCGAGGGATTCGCGTCCCGTGCGCGCGTGCTGGCGCCCCTCATAGAGGAAGGGCATGATGACGGCGATGCGCCTAGCCTTACCGTCGATCGCCGCAATGACACGCTTTAAGTCCTGAAAATGATCATCCGGGGACATGTGGTTCACGAAGCCGTTCATCTTGTAAGTAATGGAGTGATTTGTGACATCCACGAAAATGTAGATGTCCTTGCCGCGAACGCTCCCCAGAAGTGTTGCGCGGCCTTCGCCGGTGTCCATGCGCTCGAGATCCACGGGAATTCTGTAGTCGTCCAGCACATAGCCGGAGAACGCGGGATCGGTCTTGACAATGTTGTGATCGATCTGCCGGGTGTACGAGATGTACTCGTTCACTTCCTCCGTGAGTGCGGCGGCGCCGGGCAGTCCGATCAGCCCGAGGGGCGCAACGGGAAGCTTGTTCTCCAGCTGCCTGTAAAGTTTGATGTTTTTCTGCATGGAATGTGTCCTCCCGGGGCCTTGCCCCGCCTGATCCGTCTGTGAGACATCTGCAGGTTTCATTCTATCTTTTTATCATTTGCTGCGCAAGTTTTGACTTTTGAGGGAATCGTCATTAAACTGACATCACGGGGATCCCTGAATCCTCTACGCCATACTATGACAGCAGGGGAACGGAAATGACTAAGGAGCATGAGATGACATACGGCCCTGGAACTTATTGCGTCGTCGGACAGGCGACGCCCTAAGCCTGTATGATGCGCGCACGAAGATCAGGGACCGGCTGAAAAATCAAGATGTCCTTTCCGAAAGGCGCTGTCTGTGTCATCGGGCTTTCAAAGACCAGCAGCAAAACTGAGAGAGCGGAATGATGCCGGCCGTGCAAGGTGAGGCATCCGTGAATAACCGGAAAGGAGGAAACAGAATGTATGATCTGATCATTCGCGGCGGAAGGATCGTCGACGGGACGCGAAAGCCGGCTTTCACCGGTGATATCGCGATCACAGGAAGCCGTATCGAAAAGATCGCGGAGCATGTTGCGGGCGAAGCGAAAACAGTGATCGACGCTGCCGGATGGACGGTGTCGCCCGGCTTTGTCGATATCCACTGCCACTCGGACCTTGCGCCTCTTGCGCCGTTCCAGCCGGAGAGCATCCTGAGGCAGGGCGTCACCTTCGAGCTGGGCGGGAACTGCGGCATGTCGCTGCTTCCGAGCACACCCGAAACGCGGGAGTCGATCACGGAGTACTTTGTCAGCGACCTGCAGTACCCGGCAAAGGACATCACGATCGATGTGCACACAATGGACGATTATGTTCGAAGGGTAGAAGCAGGGGGAGAATCGATCAACTACGGCCTGCTTGTCGGGCACGGCGTCCTGCGCGGCTGCGTGATGGGCTTTGAAAACAGGAAGCCGACGCCGGAGGAGATGGAGGCGATGAAGCAGCGCCTTGATCAGGAGCTGTCCATGGGCGCCTTCGGCATGTCCCTGGGACTGATCTACCCGCCAAGCGCCTTTGCGGAGCCGGAGGAGATCGAGGAGCTCGCAAAGGTCGTAAAGCAGCATGACGGCGTGCTTACCGTGCATCTGCGCAACGAGGGACCGCGCGTCTTCGAAGCGGCAAAGGAAATGATCGCGATCGCGGAACACACCGGTGTGCACCTGGAGATCTCACATCTCAAGATCATGACCAAATCGCTGTGGGGCAGATCCGGGGAGCTGCTCGAGCTGATCGATGCGGCAAAGGAGAGGGGCGTCAACATCACGGCGGACCAGTATCCGTTTTATGCTTCATCCACGTCGCTTACCGCGCTGGTGCCGAAATGGGCGCACAGCGGCGGCATCGGACCGATGCTCGAACGCATCAGGAAGCCGGAGGAAAAGCTGAAGGAAGATATCCGCTTGGAAATGGAGAGCCGCGGCGGCGCGGAATGCGTGATGATCTCCTCGACCCACGGCTTAAGACCGGAGTATGAAGGCAGGTTCCTGAATGAAATCGCCGCTGAGACGGGAGAGGACCCTGTGGATGCCGTGCTGCGTATTCTGGACGAGTGCGACTGCGGTGTAAACTGCAATTATTTCTCGCAGAACGAAGAGGATATGCTCCGGATCATGAAGCGCCTGGATGTGGCAGTCATCACCGACGGCTATAATTTCCCGCTCGACCGCACGATCCTGACGGATGCGGCACCGCATCCCAGGAATTTTGCGACGTTTCCGCACGCGCTGGAGCTGATGCGCGATCGCCATCTCCTGCCGCTGGAGGACGCAGTCTATAAAATGACAGGTCTTCCCGCCGACATCATCGGCCTTACGGACAGAGGAAGGCTTGCGGAGGGAATGATCGCGGACATCACTGTGTTTGACGCGGAAGATGTTGCGATGGGAGGCGACTTTATGCATCCCTTCGAGCCGCCCCGCGGGATCGGCAGGGTTATCGTATCCGGACAGGTCGTCTACGAGGATGGGCATGTTACGGGCGCAAAGCCGGGAAGAGTGCTGCGGCACACTCGCGTATGACTCGGAGCCGGTGCTTCACACGGACGAGCTGCGGGAACCGAAGATCCTCGGTCTCAGAAGAAAATAACAGTTATGCCGGCCGGTTTTCCGGCCGGTTTTCTTGAAGAAATAAGACGAACCTAGTACAATATACGCATGTCTAAAAAGAAGAATAAGCCGGTAGTTGCCATTGTCGGTCGGCCGAATGTAGGCAAATCGACACTTTTTAATGCGCTTGCCGGGAGAAAGATTTCCATCATCAAGGACACGCCCGGCGTGACAAGGGACAGGATCTATGCGGACTGTACCTGGCTTTCGTATGATTTTACGCTGATCGACACGGGGGGTATCGAACCGGACGCAAAGGATATCATCCTTTCCCAGATGCGCGCGCAGGCACAGGCGGCCATCGATATGGCGGACGTGATCCTGTTCATGGTCGATATCAAACAGGGCGTCCAGGATGCAGACGACAAGGTCGCCGACATGCTCCGTCGCGCCGGGAAACCCGTGGTGCTGGTCGTGAACAAGGCAGACCGTCCGTCGGCCATGCTGGCGGATATCTATGAGTTTTACAATCTGGGCATCGGGGAGCCTTTTGCCGTCTCTGCCGTCAATAAACTCGGGATCGGCGAGCTTCTGGACGAGGTCGTCTCGCATTTCCCTGAAGGCAGCGGGGAGAAGGAAGAGGAGGACGACGCCGTCCGGGTCGCCATCGTCGGAAAGCCAAACGTCGGAAAGAGCTCGATCATCAACCGCCTGATCGGTGAAAACCGTGTCATAGTTTCCGATATCGCCGGCACGACGCGGGACGCCGTGGACACCAGGGTGCGCCATGACGGCAAAGAGTATGTGTTTATCGATACGGCAGGCCTTCGCCGAAAGAGCAAGGTGAAGGAAGACCTGGAATACTATATGTTCCTGCGCAGCGTCGGAGCCATCGAAAGGTCGGAGATCACGGTCCTGGTCGTGGATGCCTCGGAGGGGATCACGGAGCAGGATGCAAAGATCGCAGGGATCGCGCATGAGCGCGGCAAAGCCGTCATCATCGCAGTCAACAAATGGGACCTCATCGAAAAGGACAACAAGAGCGTGAAGACCTTTACGGACAGGATCCGTCAGGTCCTTTCCTTCCTCTCGTATGCGGAGATCCTCTTTGTCTCCGCTGAGACCGGGCAGCGTCTCATCAAACTGTATGACCTGATCGATCTGGTCTATGCGAACATGAACCTGCGGATCCAGACAGGCGTCCTGAACGAGATCGTGAACGAAGCGGCGATGATGCAGCAGCCGCCCTCCGACAAGGGAAAGATGCTGCGGATCCTCTATGCGACGCAGGCGGGCGTGATGCCGCCGACATTCGTGCTGTTTGTGAACGACCGGCAGCTGATGCATTTTTCCTACCAGCGCTATCTGGAAAACAAGATCCGGGAGGCCTTCGGCTTTAAGGGAACACCGATGCGCTTTATCATCCGGGAGCGGGGAGAAGATAAAGAATAAAGGAGAGGACAACGTGCTTCGACTGGTATGTCTTTTGATCGGTTATCTGTTCGGAATGATCCAGTCCGCCTATCTCTACGGCAGGATGAAGGGCATCGATATCCGCAATTACGGGAGCGGGAATGCCGGCACGACGAACGCCATGCGGGTATTCGGGAAGAAGATCGGCTTCCTCGTGCTGCTCTGCGACCTGTCAAAGAGTCTGGTTGCGCTGCTTCTGGTGAACGCGCTGTTCGGCGCGGGGAATCCGGAGCGCATTTACCTGCTCAAGCTCTACACGATCGCCGGGTGCGTGCTGGGGCATGACTATCCGTTTTATATGAACTTCAAGGGCGGAAAAGGCGTCGCCGTGATGGCGGGCTTTGCGATCGCGTTTTACAGGCCGTGGTTTTTCTTCGCGTGTCTTGCGCTGTTTGCGCTCCCGTTCATCGCAACGCACTATGTTTCGCTCGGATCGCTCGTCCTGTACGCGGGACTCGTTGTCCTGATGGTCGGGATGGGACAGGGCGGCTGCTTTGCCCCTGCGCCGCAGGGAGTCCTTACGGAAATGTACATCGTGCAGCTTTTGCTGTCCGCGATGGCTTTCTACAAGCACAGGGCAAATATCGGAAGGCTGCTTTCCGGGACGGAGAACAAAACCTACCTGCTGAAGAAGAAAGCATAGAAATCCGGCAGCATCATCTGCCGCATGAAAGGATAAGGAAGAATGGAACAGGGAATGACAATTTACGAGGAACTGGAAAAAAGAGGCCTTCTGGCGCAGCTGACGGACCCGGAGGAGATCAGGGACCTGATTAATGCCGGTAAGGCCACCTTCTATATCGGTTTCGACCCGACCGCGGATTCTCTGCATGTCGGACACTTCATGGCGCTGCTTCTCATGAAGAGGCTCCAGGAGGCGGGAAATAAGCCCATTGCGCTGATGGGCGGCGGGACCGGCATGATCGGCGATCCCTCCGGACGCACGGACCTTCGGCAGATGATGACGGTCGAGACGATCGATCACAACATTGAATGCTTCAAGAAGCAGATCAGCCGCTTCATCGATTTCGGAGACGGCACGCCTTCCTCCGGAGGAGCGATCATGGCGAACAATGCGGACTGGCTCAGGGATCTCAACTATGTGGAGTTTCTGCGCGATATCGGTCCGTATTTCAAGGTGAATGAGATGCTGCGCGCCCGCTGCTATGTGAACCGCCTGAATCAGGAGAACGGCCTTTCGTTCCTGGAATTCAATTATATGCTCATGCAGAGCTACGATTTCCTGGAGCTGTACAAGCGGTACGGCTGCAATATGCAGTTCGGCGGGGACGACCAGTGGAGCAACATGCTGGCGGGAACGGAGCTCATCCGCAGAAAGCTGTCCAAGGATGCCTACGCGATGACCATCACGCTTCTTTTGAACTCCGAGGGCAAAAAGA
>CACZQP010000049.1 GCA_902783385.1 uncultured Lachnospiraceae bacterium
GGATTCGAACCCTCGCGCCGGTTTCCCGACCTACTCCCTTAGCAGGGGAGCCCCTTCACCACTTGGGTAATCCTCCAGAAATAGTGAATAATGAATAGGGAATAAAGAACAGTGAATAATACGGAAACACCCATCGGCTGTCCCTTATTCAATATACTTCATTCAGCATTATTTAATTTTTGTACGCCCCGAAACACTGTTACGGGGCGTTTCCGGAGAGGATGGGATTCGAACCCATGTGTCCTTTCGGACAAACGGTTTTCAAGACCGCCTCGTTATGACCGCTTCGATACCTCTCCTGGTCCTGAAAAGCCTGCTCCGCAAGAGACTCCTGCGGAGCAAGCAACAAATATCATAGCAAAGTTGTCATCCAATGTCAAACGCTGAATGTGCGAATGTGTCTTTCCTCTTCCGACGGTTACAGATCAGCCTTCAGCTCGTCGACCTTGTCCAGCTTCTCCCAGGGAAGCTCCACATCCGTTCTCCCGAAGTGGCCGTATGCGGCCGTCTGCCGGTAGATCGGCCTGCGCAGGTCGAGCATTTTGATGATGCCGGCAGGACGCAGATCAAAGTGCTTCCGGATCAGGGTTACGATCTCCTCGGAGGAGCATTTCCCGGTGCCGAACGTATCCACCATGATGGAGGTGGGCTGCGCCACGCCGATCGCATAGGACAGCTGGATCTCCATTCGGTCTGCAACGCCGGCCGCAACAAGGTTCTTCGCGACATAGCGCGCCGCGTAAGCCGCGCTTCTGTCCACCTTCGTGCAGTCCTTGCCGGAGAACGCGCCGCCGCCGTGGCGTGCCACGCCGCCGTAGGTGTCGACGATGATCTTGCGACCTGTGAGTCCCGCGTCGCCCTGCGGACCGCCGATCACAAAGCGGCCTGTCGGATTGATATAGATGCGCGTGTTCTCATCCACCATTGCGGGGTCAATCACCGCGTCGATGACATGTTTCCTGACGTCCTCATGGATCTGTTCCTGCGTGACCTTCGCGTCGTGCTGCGTCGAGATGACGACCGCCTCAAGCCGTACCGGCTTTCCGTTCTCGTCATATTCCACGGAGACCTGGCTCTTTCCGTCCGGCCTCAGGTACGGGAGCGTCCCGTCCTTGCGAACCGCCGTGAGCCGGCGCGTGAGTTTGTGCGCCAGCGCGATGGAATACGGCATGTATTCCGGCGTCTCGTTCGTCGCATAGCCGAACATCATGCCCTGGTCTCCGGCGCCGATCGCCTCGATCTGTTCGTCGGTCATGCCGCTCTCTTTCGCCTCCAGCGCTTTGTCCACGCCCATGGCGATGTCGGGCGACTGTTTGTCCAGCGCGACCATCACGGCGCAGGTATCCGCGTCAAAGCCCTTTTCCGAACTGTCGTAGCCGATCTCCCGGACCGTGTCGCGGACGATTTTTGCATAGTCCACTTCCGCCTTCGTGGTGATCTCACCGGTGATGAGCAAAAATCCCGTGCAGCTCACCGTCTCGCAGGCCACGCGGCTCATGGGATCCCCCGCCATGCACGCGTCGAGGATCGCATCCGATACCGCGTCGCAGATCTTGTCCGGATGTCCCTCTGTTACCGATTCCGATGTAAAAATATGTTTTTCCATTTTCCCTCTTTTCCGGGGCTCCGCCCCATGTCACGTTATGAAATCTGACCGGGCATCCCGCGGATTAAAAAAATCCGTCCGGCGCCGGCCAAACGGATTTGCATGTTTCTTCTGCGCAAACCCTTATTGTTCGACCGCAGCTTCCGTCTCGGGAAGCAATTGCACTCGCTCAGGTTGGCACCGTCTCCCAACAGGGAAGGTTGCCGTGGCTTCACAGGTCCTATGTACCTCCACCACTCTGAATAAGAGAATGTGATGTTTTATTGTATGCATCATAACGCGCGGCGCGCCCTGTGTCAATCGGGTGTCGGCCGACAGTCCAAAGGTTTTGTTACCCTGGTTTGCCCGGCGTCACGATATCCCTGTAAAATGCGGCGTTCGCGGCATAGTGATAGCTCATGACCCAGAACGACGCCATGCCGAACGACAGCGCGCTCAGCAGATAAAGCGGAAGAAAGCTCAGCTGGAGCCGCAGGTAACGGCCGCCGTGTCCCCGCATCATTCGCTGGGACGCCCGCAGCACCTCGCGGGCGGAAAGGTCCGGATAATCCAGCAGGACAAAGCACGCGATGCCGTAATTGACGAGAACCATCACAGCCGCAATGACAGGGATCAGCAGAAGAAGTACGTAGCCTGCAAGCATCTGCGTTCCGCTTCCTGTCAGCAGGTACCCCTCGCTTCCGTCCACATAGGCGGCGAAAAATAAAAACAGCATCGCCGGCAGGATGCACAGGTAGGGAATTCCGTAGGTGACGAGCCGCAGGATCACAGCCTTGTCCGCCAGGTGCCGGACACACGAGAAAAGATCCGTGATACCGGCCCTCTCCCCGAAGATCAGCTTCAGATAGACGGACGTAAGACCCGCCTGCAGCACGCCCATAAAGAGGACCACTGCCAGCCAGGCTGCAAAGTCCAGCAGGAAAAAGGCGATTCCCGGCTGCCTTGGGATGACTGCCTGCTCCGCGCGGGTAAGAAAACCGAAAACCGTCAGGTAGAGCATATTGCACAGGACCGTGACCTGCAGTCCGTTTAAAAGAGAAACACGGGCATCCGCCTTCAGGTCCGCAATTCTTCTGTAACGCATTCTATCCATCTCCATTTTCGAAGGACCGGCAAGCCGCACCGGTCAGGAAAGCGGGATCGCCGCGCCGTATTGCGCGAAGATCTCCTCCAGTGTCCGGCCGTCCATCTGTACAAGGACCGCGTTGAGCTGTTCCCGGAACGCAGGATCCGTGATGGCGCGCCAGATCGTCAGCGCCGTGACCACAGACAGGAGCAGGTTAAAGACGATCGCAACCACAGACGTCGCAACGGCGATCGCGGCCTGCGGATGAAGCGTCCTTCGGTCCGCCCTGGAAATCAGCGCGATGACAATTGCGATCGGCGCAAAGAAAAGCGGCATGGCAATCGGCACGAACAGTGTCGCGATGAGGGAGCAGACGCCGAGAAACATGGCGCCCTTCGCCATGTTCAGCGCAGGATCCCTCTTCCTTGCATTCCTGTTGTCCTGATAAGTATCAAATTCCTGATCCATCGTTTTCTCCCGCTGCGGCGCAGCTGTCTTAGGACGGTCTCCGCCGTCCGGCCGTCACTTCCTTTCGCCGCGCCTCTTTAGCTGTGCGAAAAGCATGATCGCGCATCCCGCAAATATCACCAGGTCCGCGGCGTTGTAGACGACCTCTCTTTTGTTCCTGCCGTTTTTCCGCTGAAAGGTGAGATAATCCGTCACCTCCCCCTTCCGCAGCCTGTCGGCCGTATTGGAGAGTCCTCCTCCCGTCACCAGTGCAAGACCGGTCTGGTAGAGCGGATCGTCCCCGCCCCTGATCACGCTTTCCGCAAAAGCGGCGGTCATCGCGGCGCTCACCGCGCCGGAAACGACCTTGATCAGCTGCGGATGCCTGTCCAGCCTGTTCAGGGCAAAGCCGCGGTTCTTGACATGCTGCAGCACGATGTCCGCGCGGCCCGTCCCGTCCGGGTCTCCCCGGAGCGGAAGCCTTGTCCCGACCGGGAGCTTATTCTCCACGCAGCTTTTGCAGAGCTGATCGGCGGCAAATACAACTGCCGCAGTCTTTATCGCTCTCCATCCTCTCCGGAAAGAATCCGTCATCTGTCCTACAGCCTCTTGTCTCAGGCCATGGATGCCTGCATCCCCTGCAGGGGCGTGCCGTCATCTGCGCCCGGCAGTGCAGGACGCGCCGATGCATCCAGCTCGATATCCGAGCGGATCTCGATCCGCGGCCCGCCTTTTCCTTCCACGTAATCCTTTGTGATCGTCACTGTCCCGATGTTCTCATCCTTCGGGATCTCATACATGATATCCAGCATGAAGTCTTCGATGATCGAACGCAGGGCACGCGCGCCCGTGTCCTTCTTAAGGGCCTTGCGCGCGATGGCATACAGCGCGTCGTCGTCGAACTTCAGCCGGACCTCATCCAGCTCCAGGAGCTTCTGGTACTGCTTTAAGATCGCGTTCCGGGGCTCCTTCAGGATGCGGACGAGCATATCCTCATCCAGTCCCTGGAGCGGGCAGATCACAGGCAGTCTTCCGATAAATTCCGGTATCATTCCAAATTTTCGGATATCTTCCGGCGTCACCTTTGACAGGATGTCCGGATCTTTATCGTACTTGTCCTTCAGCTCTGACCCGAAGCCGATGGAAGCCTGTTTTGTCAGGCGTTCCTTAATAATATCTTCAAGACCAGGGAACGCGCCTCCGCAGATAAAA
>CACZQP010000050.1 GCA_902783385.1 uncultured Lachnospiraceae bacterium
AGACCGGGACATCCTTGAACTTCGAATCATGGAGCGCCGCAATGACGTCCAGGTACAGCGGTTCGCCGATTGAGCCGGGCTCCTTCGTGCGGTCAAGGACGGAGATCTTCTTCACAGTCTCCGGGATCGCAGCAAGGAGAGCCTCCGTGCAGAACGGACGGTACAGACGGACCTTGATGACGCCGACCTTGCGGCCCTGTGCATTCAGGTAGTCAACCGTCTCTTCGATTGTGTCGTTGACGGAGCCCATCGCGATGATGACCTGCTCCGCGTCCGCCGCGCCGTAGTAGTTGAACAGCCTATAGTCCGTGCCCAGCTTTGCGTTGACCTTGTCCATGTACTTCTGGACAATGGCGGGCATGTTGTCGTAGGTGGTGTTGCAGGCTTCGCGTGCGGTAAAGAAGACGTCCGGGTTCTGCGCGGAGCCGAGCTGCTTCGGATGGTTCGGGTTGAGCGCGTTTTTGCGGAACTCGTTCACCTTCTCCATGTCGATCATGTCCGCGAGGTCCTCGTAGTCCCACGCCTCGATCTTCTGGATCTCGTGGGAGGTGCGGAAGCCGTCAAAGAAGTTGATGAAAGGAAGCTTTCCGTCGACCGCGGCGCAGTAAGCGACGGGCGTTAAGTCCATGACTTCCTGCGGGCTGGAGGAACAGAGCATCGCGGCGCCGGTCTGACGACATGCATAGATGTCGGAGTGGTCGCCGAAGATGGAGAGCGCATGGGAAGCGATCGCGCGCGCGGAGACGTTGAATACTGCCGGGAGTCCCTCGCCTGCCACCTTGTAGATGTTCGGGATCATGAGGAGAAGACCCTGGGAAGCCGTGAAGGTACTGGTCATCGCACCGGCGGTGATGGAGCCGTGCGTCGCACCTGCGGCGCCTGCCTCGGACTGCATCTCAGTCACGTGCACGGGCTGGCCGAAGATGTTCTTGCGGCCCGCGGTAGCCCATTCGTCGATGTGTTCCGGCATGACGGATGAGGGCGTAATGGGGTAGATGGTCGCAACTTCCGTATACGCGTATGCGACGTATGCGGCAGCCTCGTTGCCATCCATGGTATGCATTTGTCTGCTCATATGTTTTCCTCCTAATTAGAAATAGCAGTTACAGACACAAAACAACACAACGCAAGTACAATCCTTGCGCTCTGTTTCCTAAATACTATCATTCAACCCGCATAAAATCAATGAATACGCGGATTGTATCCCTATTAGAACATCGGAATACTTACATTCAAAGAGTCTGGAGCTGATGCAGCGCGTTGTGGGAAAGGATGGTCTCGCAGTGCTCCTTAAGGTACTCCCTTCGCGCGGGGAAGAGAGGAACGATCTGGCCGTACTCCGACAGGAGCGCCAGGACGTTCTGCTGGCTCTTTGCGGCTTCCTGTCCCGCCATGGTGAGAAACAGGTAGTAGGTGTCCTTTGCGGCATCGTAGTAGAGCGCGCTCTTGCCGCGGAAGCCGTCCGCACAGAGCTTTGCCGCGCGCACGGCGGCGTGCATGCTGTCAAAGGAAAAGAGACGGTTGGCCGAGAAAAAGTCCCGCATGCGCTGCGCGACGTCCTCGCGCGTCCTGCGCAGGTCCGGGGCGTCCGGCTGTACGACGGGAGTCAGGGAACCGCGGATTGCGCCCATGAGCTCCTCCATCGGGGAAGTCTCGGCGGATGCGGTCTCCTCCGGCACGGAGGATCCCTGGACGGTCGGTCCGAAATTGGAAAAGCGCGTATCCAGCTCCTCCGGATTGTCCACTTTGGTGACGATCACGGCAATGCTGCCCGCGGAGAGCGGAACCGCTTCGATCATGAGGGGATAATCCTCCGCCTCGAAGCCATACTGGTAGGCCGCCTGCTGCATCATGTCGCGGAAGAGAGATTTCGCATTTTCCGACCCGTAGGCCAGCTCTCCCGGATGCATGTGGCGCTTTGCCAGGTCTTCGCTCGTCAGGATGCATCTTATCTGGTTGTCGCTAAGCTTTTCGATTCTCATACCATTTATATATCGAAAGCTGCCCCCGCCGTCAATAGAAACGGGGGAGTTTAGAAAACTTTCAGAAAGGGAAACAGGCGGGATGAATAAGTACAAAAAATCTTGCACATATGGTGTTTATGCGCTTTGCACAAAATACCATCCTTGCAGGATTTAGGTCTCTGCGACTATTGCCAGGGCAGATTTCCGGCCGATACAATAGGCGCAGAAAACAGGGAAATCGGTATCGAGAAGGAGGGATGCCACGTCTTCTGAATGCTAATCCACGAAGAAAAAGCCATTGTCTATAACCGCTTCAGGTAATTAGCAGATTTCACCAAAAATAAGCCATTATTCCAAAGAAGCTATTCTGAACGAACACTTTAAGAACATTTCAAGATACAGTCCTTGTTTTCAAGCATATGACAGTCGGGACGATCTCTGCGAAGACTCCTTTTGGAACTGTCAGCCGTTCTTGATAAGTCACGGGAGCTGCGTGTTGTGACGCGCCGGGCTTATGTCTTCAGACAGATCTTAAAAGACGCATCGAATATCATATCTGCGGCCGCTTCCGCCGGGAGGAAGACCTGTAAGCATTGCTTTCGGAAGGGTTTCCGCCATGTGACAAAACGGCGGGAGCGGCTCTGTCTAAATAAACCGATCCATGGTATGATGATACAGGCGAAAACGCAGGCACAATCACCGGACCGGGCACGGGTCCGCTCCGGACAGGAAGGGTCATTCCATGGCAAACAGAAGAAGGAAACAAAGCAGCGCATCTCCGGTCGCGGCGGTCGCGATCGTCCTGCTGGTACTCACGGCGGTATTCGGCGTGAGACTTTATCATACGAAGTATGCCTATTCAAGGGAGCGCGCGGACCTCAACGAATACTACGGCGTGCGCGGCGCGGACGACGTGCCCATCGTGCTCTGCAACAATCTGTCGGATTATCGCGCAAAGCTCATCGACGGCGTCTATTATATGGATTTCCGCAGTGTGCATGAGATTTTGAACCGGCGCTTCTATTACGGCGAGCAGGACGGCATGGTGTATTACTGCCTGCCGACGGAGCGCGTGCAGACCGAGGTCGGAAGCTCTACGATGCGGATCCCGTCGCAGGGAGATATCTCGGAGGATTACCCTCTGACACGGATGGTGGAAGACGAGCTGTATCTTGCGCTTGACTTCGTACAGCGCTTCTCGAACTTCACCTACACGGGTTATACGGAGCCCAACCGGATCCAGATGGACAATGCCTGGGACAGGGAATTTGTCGCCGAGGTCAAAAAGGACCAGTCCATTCGTGTCAGCGGCGGAATCAAGAGCGAAGTCGTGACGGACGTAAAGCGCGGCGACATCGTGACGATCCTGGAGACGATGGACAACTGGAGCAAGGTCAAGACCGAAGACGCCTATATCGGATATATCGAAAACAAACGTCTGGAGGAGGCGTACGAGCGCACGCCTCAGGTGCCGGATGTCTACACGGAGCCGGACTATCCAACGAAGCGGCTCGACGGCAAAGTGTGCCTCGTCTGGCACAATGTTGCATATGTGGACGGCAACGCGACGATCTATGATCTCCTGAACAATACGCGGTCCATCAACGTCGTCTCGCCGACGTGGTTCTCTGTGAGCGATGACGCCGGCAACATGACGGACATTGCGTCCGCAAATTATGTGAGCGACATGCGCTACCGCGGCATACAGGTCTGGCCTTCCGTCAACAACTTCACGGCGACGGGCGGCAGCTATGTGCAGGGCTTTTTAAAGACAGACAGGTCCCGGCGCGCTGTGATCGACAGGCTTCTTACCGCTGCGGACAATTACGGCTTTGAGGGAATCAATGTCGACTTCGAGGGGATCCTGGACGAAAACGGATATGACTTTATCGAGTTTGTGCGCGAGCTCTCCATCGAATGCAGGAAGAAGGGACTCATCCTGTCTGTCGACAATTATGTTCCCTACAACTTCAACGACCACTATGACCTGATGGAACAGGGCGTCTTTGCGGATTATGTGATCATCATGGGGTATGACGAGCACTATGCCGGAAGTCCCGAACCGGGGAGCGTCGCATCGATCGGCTACGTGAAGCGCGGCATCGAACAGGCGCTGCTCGAGGTTCCAAAGGAAAAAGTCATCAACGGCGTACCGTTCTATACGCGCATCTGGACGAGCAAGGCGGGCGCGACGACATCGATCGCGCTGGGAATGCAGGCGACGCAGAACTATATCAGCGAGCGCGGCATGAGCATCATCTGGAATGAGACAGCCGGCCAGAATTACGCTGAAGCGACGTTTTCCGACAACAGCGTTGTGCGCGTCTGGATCGAGGACGCGGAGTCCATCCGGCTGAAGCTCGGCGTTATGAGCGCGAACGAGATCGCGGGTGTGGCGGCCTGGCAGCTGGGCTTTGAGACGCCGGATATCTGGGACGAGATTGCGGCCTACATGTCCAGATAGCGCAGGATAAAGAGTATGGATACGGCCTACTTAAAGATTGACAGCATGAGTCCGGACCCCGAGGTGATTGCGCGGGCGGGAAGGATCCTGAAAGAGGGCGGACTCGTCGCTTTTCCGACAGAGACGGTATACGGACTGGGCGGTGACGCCTTCAACGCGTCGTCCTCGCGCAGGATCTACGAGGCAAAGGGGCGCCCTTCCGATAATCCGCTCATCGTACATATCTGTCGCTTTGACGACATCAACCGCATCGCATCAAATGTTCCCGAGGCGGCAAGAACGCTCGCCGACGCCTTCTGGCCGGGACCTCTCACCATGATTCTCCCGAAAGACAGCGCGCTTCCATCAGAGACAACAGGGGGACTGGATACCGTGGCGGTCCGCTTTCCGTCTCATCCGGTCGCCGCGGCGCTCATTGACGCGGCTGGCGGCTTTGTCGCGGCGCCGAGTGCAAACCGCTCCGGGAGACCGAGCACGACGAGCGGCGCACATTGCCTGGAGGACCTTGACGGACGCATCGATATGATCCTGGATGCAGGAGAGGTCGGCATCGGCCTGGAGTCCACGATTGTGGATCTGACGACTCCTGTTCCGGAGATCCTGCGTCCCGGTTATGTGACAAAAGAGATGCTTCGAAAAGTGCTCGGCGAAGTTGAGACGGACAGAGGGCTTGCAGAGGGAAGCGATGTACGTCCGCGCGCGCCGGGAATGAAATATCGCCACTATGCACCGCGCGGCGTCCTCACAGTCGTGGAGGGAGATCCCGGCAAAGTGACGTCCTATATCAATGCCCGCCTGGATGAGGCGCGCGCTGCGGGAAAACGGTGCGGCGTCATATGCACGGACGAAACGGCCGGCGCCTACCGGGCGGATGTGGTGGAGAGCACGGGTGCGCGCGCGGATGAAGAGAGCGCGGCGCACAGCCTCTTCAGGATCCTTCGGGATTTCGACACACGGAATGTGGAGGTGATCTATGCGGAGGCCTTCCCGGAGGACGGACTGGGCGGCGCCATCATGAACCGGCTTCTGAAGGCGGCTGGCCATAACATCGTATATCCGGGAAAAATATAGTATAATATAATATTGGAAATTGTTCCGCTGAGGAGAAAAAAGCGGTTCAAGTGGTTTTGACCATCACAGGTCCGGGCGTATCCGGCCCGGAAAGTGGGAGACGGAGGACAGACTATGATCGCACTGGCATCGGATCACGGCGGCTTTGAATTAAAACAGGCGGTGATCGCACATCTGAAAGAACGCGGACTGGAATACCGGGATTTCGGCACCTATGACAAGAGTTCCTGCGACTATCCGGGTTTTGCCCGGGCAGCGGCGCAGGCGGTGGCGAGCGGCGAGTGCGACAGAGGCATCGTCGTGTGCACGACGGGCATCGGGGTATCGATCGTTGCAAACAAGGTCCCAGGCATCCGCTGCGCACTGTGCACTGACGCTACGCTTGCGCGAATGACGCGGCTGCACAACGACGCGAATGTGCTTGCGCTCGGCGGCGGCATTGTCGGAAACCTCGTCGCCATGGATATTGTGGATACCTTCCTGGACACGCCGTTCTCGGAAGAGGAGAAGCATAAACGGAGAATCGCATCCATCGAGGGCTGAGACAGCACAGGAATGACAGCGAAAACGGTTTATTGCAGCACGGGAAAGGAGTAAGACGATGGCAAAACTATTTATCATGGATCATCCGCTGATCCAGCACAAGATCGGGCTGATTCGGAGAAAGACGATCGGCACAAAGGCATTCCGCGAGACGATCGCGGAGATCGCGATGCTCATCTGCTATGAGGCGACGCGCGACCTGGAACTGGAGGATGTGGAGATCGAAACGCCGATCGCACCGGCCGTGGTCAAGCAGCTCAAGGGCAAAAAGCTTGCGATTGTCCCGATCCTGCGCGCGGGACTCGGCATGGTGGAAGGCATGCTCACCCTGATCCCTGCGGCAAAGGTTGGACACATCGGCCTCTACCGCGATCCGGAGACCTTAAAGCCGGTCGAATACTACTGCAAGCTTCCTGCCGACAGTGCGCAGCGCGAGGTGTTCGTTGTCGATCCGATGCTCGCAACCGGCGGAAGTGCCGTCGCGGCGCTCCAGCTCCTGAAGGAAAAGGGCTGCAAGAAAATGCACATGATGTGCATCATTGCGGCACCAGAGGGGATCCGCGCGGTTCAGGAGGCACATCCGGACGTAGACCTCTATGTAGGTGCCCTCGACGATCATCTGAACGACCATGGCTATATCGTGCCCGGACTGGGCGATGCCGGCGACCGGATCTTCGG
>CACZQP010000051.1 GCA_902783385.1 uncultured Lachnospiraceae bacterium
AAATCCGTTTTTGCCGTAGCCTGATTCGAATAAGGGATAAAGCTATCCCGGAGCGAATGCTCCGGGATGCTTTGTCTTCAGTCTGAACAGGGACATCCGAATGGATGTCCCTGTTGTCTTTCTCGGAGTGACAAGGTTCGAACTTGCGACCCCCACGTCCCTAACGTGGTGCGCTACCAGCTGCGCTACACCCCGATATGATATTTGGTTCTGCTCCGTATGAAAATGAGCGGAACGGATTATATTATAACGGAGCCGGAAGAGTTTTACAAGCACAAATTCGGATCCGTTTTACGGCGCGCGTTTCAGCCGAAAATCAGCTTTGCCGCGCCGTAGATGCCCGCATCGTTCCCAAGCTGGGCGAGGTAAAACTCCGGCAGTCCTTCTCCGACGAAATGGTACTTCGGAAAATGCTTTTTGATCCCGTCGATCAGGATCTGGCCCGCGCGCGAGACGCCGCCGCCGATGACAAAAGCCTCCGGGTCGAGTGTGCTCGCCATGGTACCGAGCGCCATTGCAAGGTAGTCGCACATCTCATCCAGCGCCTTCTCCGCAACCGGGTCCTTGTCCCTGGCTGCATCCACAATGCGCTTTGCACTGATCTCACTGCAGGAGGATAAGACCGTCGGCTCGTGCTGCCCTGCAAGCATCCGCTTTGCCGTGCGCACGAGGCCCGTCGCGGACGCGTATTGCTCCAGGCATCCGTATCTGCCGCAGGTACACTGCAGCGTCTCCGCGGGATTGACCGTGATATGTCCGATCTCTCCGCCTGTTCCGTGGAGTCCGGGGAGAATCTTCCCGTCGAGGACAATGCCGCCGCCGACGCCCGTACCGAGCGTGATCAGCATCATGCTGCGAAAGCCGCGGCCGCCGCCCTTCCACATTTCGCCGAGCGCGGCGAGGTTCGCGTCATTTGCAGCCTTTACCGGAACGCCATCCATAAGGTCCGATAAAACACCAGCCACGTCGACGCTTCCCCAGCCGAGGTTCACGCAGCGCGGCACATAGCTCTCCCGCAGGACGGGACCGGGAACGCCGATCCCAACACCAGCCAGGAGGCTGGTGTTACCAGCAAGTATGCTGGTGTTACCAGCAAGTATGCTGGTGTTACCAGCCAGGAGACTGGTGTCAGCGATTTCAGTCCTTGCAGACGCGGCGATATCGGGCAGGATGTTCTTCCCCCCGTCGCTGATGTCCGTCGGGATCTCCCATTTTTTGAGAAGTTCCCCCGAAGTGTCGAAAAGACCACATTTTACTGTGGTCCCTCCGACATCTATCCCCAATACATGTTTGTCCATGTGATTAAGCAATCTTCGACTTTGCGATATCCGCCAGTGTGGTGAAGCCGGCCGCGTCGGAAACCGCCAGCTCTGCAAGCATCTTGCGGTTGATGTCCACCTCCGCAAGCTTTAAGCCGTGCATCAGCCTGCTGTAGGAAAGACCGTTCAGTCTCGCTGCCGCGTTGATACGCGTGATCCACAGAGAGCGCATGTCTCTCTTTCTCTGCTTGCGTCCCGCAAAGGAAGAAGCGAGTGCGCGCATCACGGACTGCTTCGCGATCCTGTACTGCTTGGAACGGGCACCTCTGTAGCCCTTTGCAAGCTTTAATACTTTATTATGTTTTCTTCTGGCATTCATGCCGCCTTTAATTCTGGCCATTTTTGTCTCCTTCCGTTTCTATCGAAATCCAGCAGTCCTCAGATGTAGGGCATTGCCTTTCTCATGTTCTTCTCGTTTGTCACGTCAATGACGGTAGGCTGCCGTAAGTTCCTCTTTCTCTTGGTTGACTTCTTGGTCAGAATATGGCGCTTGTTAGCCTTGAAACGGACAAGCTTTCCGGAACCGGTTACCTTGAACCGCTTTGCGGCAGATCTGTTGGTCTTCATCTTAGGCATGGTTTTGTCCTCCTCTATCTGTACGTTGTTCGGGTTTGCCTTACAATTTACTGCTTCTTCTGGGTCAGGAACATGCTCATGTTTCTTCCTTCGACCTTGGGCTGTTTATCGATCTGGGCCACATCTTCCAGCGCCTTGGCGAAGTCGATCAGGATGTGCACGCTCGCACCCATGTGTGCCATCTCGCGTCCGCGAAACCGGAGAGTTACCTTCACGCGGTCACCCCGTGAAAGGAATTTGCGCGCCGCGTTGATCTTTGTTGTCAGGTCGTTCGTGTCAATGTTCGGAGACATCCTGATCTCCTTGATCTCCACGATCTTCTGTTTCTTGCGCGCCTCTTTCTCCTTGCGGGTCCGTTCGTATTTGAACTTGCCGTAGTCGATGATGCGGCACACGGGCGGATTTGCCGCGGGCGAAACCTTGACAAGATCCAGACCTGCTTCGTCGGCGATCTTCTGTGCCTCCTGCGCGCTCATCACGCCGAGCATCTCTCCGTTTTCTCCGATGACACGGACTTCTCTGTCTCTGATCTGACCATTGACAGGAAATTCATTACTGTTGTTATTAATAGCTTTCCCCTCCAATAAAAAACGTGGATGCAAAGCATCCACATCATCCTGCCGGAACGCATCCATCGCCGCGTTCTGCTGTCTGAACGCCGGAAACTGTAACAGCTCTGCTGCTGCCGTTCGCATGCCGCGAACGTTGTCGCCGGGTGAGAGTGGAGTACTCTGCTTGTTTCAATGCGCCGTAAGACGCCTAATTAAAATAGCACAAACCGATTCTTAAGTCAATACAGGCTGCCGGACTTCCGGCAGCCTGCAGGCATTTTTCTTCAGGTGTGCAAAGCTCGATTTATTTTCTGAGGGCTGTTACCTTTTTCATGGTCTGCTTCGCTACGTTCTTGGGTTCTTCCGGAGCTGCCTCTTCTGCGGGAGCTGCCTCTGCGGGCGCTTCCTCTACAGCAGTCTCTTCTTCCGCTGCTTCCTCTTCGGGAGCTTCCTCAGCAGGAGCCTCTTCTGCGGGTGCTTCCTCAACTGCTGCCTCTTCTGCAGGAGCCTCTTCCGCTGCTGCTTCCTCAGCTGCTGCCTCTTCTGCAGGAGCCTCCTCGGCTGCCGCTTCCTCGGCGGGAGCTTCCTCTGCCGGAGCTTCCTCTACAGCAGTCTCTTCCGCGGGAGCTTCCTCAACTGCCGCTTCCTCTGCGGGTGCTTCCTCAGCTGCTGCTTCCTCTGCAGGTGCTTCTTCCGTAAGGACCAGTTCCTCGCCGGTAAAGGCGCCGAAGCCCGTGAGGAGACCTGTCAGCTTCTGTGTGGATTCCATTGCCTCGCTCTGCTTCAGATCCCAGAACTCCTTGTTCGCAATGTTGCCGTTCCTTGCGGAAGCCATTGCCTCTTCTTTTATCTTTGCATTGACGGCATTGATGGTCGCCTGAATCTTCTCCGCCGCATCTCCCATCTCGTTCACAGCGCCCTGCAGGAGATCATTGGTCTCAAGCGCGGATGCCAGGGAAGCGGTGGCTTCCTCAAGCTGTCCCTTGGTCGCCGTCAGTTCGTCCTGCGTCGCAGTCAGTTCCATCTGGACAGATGCGAGTTCGTCCTCTGTCTGGTGGAGCTTTTCCGTCGTGGCATTCAGCTCATTTGTCAGCTCAACGATGTCAGTATTTGCCTTTGTCAGTCTGCCGGAGTAGGACCGAACCATACCCGTCCCGATGATCGCTGCAAGAAGTGCGACAGCGACGATCGCGATGATGTACGGCATAGGGGAAAACTTCTTTTCCTGCGCCGCGGTTTCGGATTCTGCAGCCTTCGCTGCCTCTTCATTGAAATAATTTTCGCTCATGGTAAAAACCCTCCTTAACTAACGCGCTACTAAACCTATTATTATTGAAAAGGCATGGAAAAATCAATCAAAAATTCCGAAAATCAAAACATTTTTTCAGAAAATAGTGACAGACAGAAGGGCTGACTACCAGATATTGAAAACCTGCCTTCCGGCATGAATCTTTTATTGCAAAACAGGAGACGGCGCAGAGCATTTTCATGCCTGCGCCGTCTCCCTTACTCCGGTAGAACGAATGATATGTCAAGTACGACGGGGGTAGTCTGTCGTCCTGCCTGAGTCGTATCTCAGTCCATTAATATGCAAGAGCCTTGCCGTCACGTCTCGGATCCGCGCCGCCGCGAAGCGTGCCGTCCTTGAGTATCTCGATGCCCTGCACGCCGCCGAAGAACAGGTTCCATGCGCCCCTGTCGTTCACTGCATGACCCATCTCCTCGAGTGCCTTCACGGTCTCGGGAGTGATGGCCATCGGTGCGCCGTCGGACTCATAGTTCAGCGTCTCTGCATGGCTGTCGAAGATACGTGCCGTATCGATCGCCTCCTGAACATCCATGCCATAGTCGATCATACGCTGAATAATCTGCGTGATCGTAGGCCAGATACGAAGGCCGCCCGGTGTGCCGATCGTCAGATACGGTGTGCCGTCCGGATACAGAACGATCGTCGGGGACATGGAGGACAGAGGCCGCTTTCCGCCCGCTACGCAGTTGACGGATTCCGGGTTGGACGAGAAGTCGTCCATCTCGTCGTTCATGATGAAGCCGTAGCCAGGGATCGCAACCTTGTTGCCATAGAAGTCATTGATCGTCTGTGTGCAGGCAACCATGTTGCCCTCTTCGTCGACAACCGAGAAGGATGTCGTGGAGGAAGATTCATACGGAAGCGGATCGCCGAATTCATAGCTGCCGCTCTTGTCCGTGATCTTCTCGAACAGGGTCTTCGCGTAGTCCTTGGAGGTCAGGCCTGCAAGCGGAACATCCGCGAATGCCGTATCCGCCATGTACCGTGCTCTGTCAGCAAAGCAGAGCTTGAGGACTTCGGAGAAACGATGGATGTACTCGGGGGAGTTGATCTCCACATCCTTGAAATCATAGTTCTCGAGGATGTTCAGCGCCTCGATCAGGTGCGTGCCGCCCGAAGATGCCGGAGGCAGTGAAAAGATCGTGTAGTCGCGATACGTGTTCGTAACGGGCTCTCTGACCTCGACCTTGTAATTCGCAAGGTCTTCCATCGTCATGACGCCGTCATACTTTGCGAGCGTATCGACGATCGCCTGTGCGACTTCGCCCTTGTAGAATGCGTCTGCGCCGCCCTCTGCGATCATCTCCAGCGTCTTCGCGAGATCTTCATTGGTGTTCACAGTGTTGACTTCAAACGGGAAGCCCATCTCGTCCAGATAGTAGGAAGCGACTTCCGGCATCATGGAGATCTCATAATACTCGTCTTCCGTGCACTGCTTCATCGTCGTCGTGACGAAGTAGCCGTTCTTTGCGAGATCGATTGCGGGCTGCATCAGTTCCTTTCTCGTGAGCTTGCCCGAGCCGAAGTGCTCCAGCGCGTATTCCATGCCGGCAACTTCACCCGGCGTGCCGGCTGCCATGCCTGCGATCTGGCTCAGGGACGAATAGCTGCCCGTGAATTCCACGCCGTCCGCATTGACGAAGTTCTTAACCTT
>CACZQP010000052.1 GCA_902783385.1 uncultured Lachnospiraceae bacterium
ATGACAGCTTTCGCTTCAAGTAATTCTTAACGCCGATATCTTCCTGTCGAACGACGAGCACGGCCACCGTGTTGCCGACCGCTTCCCCTTCGTTCGGAAGCTTCCGTATCTGCACCCTGCTGTCGTCGTACCCGTCCTCATAGCTCCAGATACAGGCGTCAATGACGCCATCGGCAATATGATCGATGACGTGCGCATACTGGACCGGGATCGGCACGACCCGCTCCGGCGGAAAAATCCTGTGCATCCAGTAGCCCTGGTCTGCGGAAAACTCATCGACCCCCACTCTCACCGCAGGGGCTTTCCCGATGTCAAAACCTTTCCGGACGACAAGGTAGTGGCTGTTGACATAGGAATACTCCGGAAAACTGTGCAGGATCTCAACCGGCGCACCGTCCCTTATAAAGCCTGCCGCGGCGCGTTCGCTCATGACGGCAAAATCAAGCCTTTTCTCCATGAGGGCACGCAGCCTCCTGGCGCTCCCTGTCAGGTACAGGATCCCCACCGGTACATCAAGCTTTTCCATCTCCCCGTACAGGCCGCCTGCCAGTCCTTCAAAACGCCCGGAATCCGGCAGCGGCATCGCGCAATATATACTGTGGATGCCCGCCTGCCGCAGCAGGACCCGGTCGTCCGTTCCCGTCAGAAAAGTTCCAAGATGTCCTCTTGTTTCAAGTGTAATCGCACCGGTCCGCACCATCTCCATGAGAACGTTCTGCACTGTTCCCCTGGATACCCCGAGCTCTGCTCCCAGCTCCATGATCGTGGGAAGTCTGTCTCCTTCCGACAGCCCGAGTATGATAGCAGCCGCATGCATCGTCGCGACTGCGTTTACCGTACGTTCCTTTACAGCCATCTCAATTTACATTTTTTTGTATTTTGAGATATTATAATCCCCCTTCAGGTCTCAGTCAATTCGCGTCGACTATTCCTGTGTCGACCATTCCTTGCCTGCTGTCTCCGGAGCCGGCACTTATGCAGCGCAAGATCAAATCGCCGGGATAACCGCATCAAGTCCCTTCATCAGCTCAGACCCGTCTTCGCTCCCGTCTGCACCGGCAGTCTCATAGTACTCCGCCTGCCCGGCGTCAAAGGCGGCTGTCATGCGAGGATCGATCGGAAGCTGTGCGATGACCGGGATGGGCTGCTGCGTGCCGAGCGACTCCGCCATCTGCTGCAGATGGCTCTCGCCGAACAGGAAGATCTTCTCCCCGCAGTTCGGGCAGACCGTATAAGCCATATTCTCGACCAGCCCAAGGATCGGGACTTCCATCATATGCGCCATGCCGATCGCCTTCTTCACGATCATGCTGACCAGGTCCTGCGGTGTCGTCACCACGATGATGCCGTCCACCGGCAGCGACTGAAAGACCGTGAGCGGCACATCGCCCGTTCCGGGCGGCATATCCACAAACAAATAATCTACATCACCCCACGCGACATCCGTCCAGAACTGCTTCACGGCTCCCGTGATCACCGGGCTTCTCCAGATGACCGGCGTGTCCGCATTTTCCATCAGAAGATTCATGGACATGATTTTCATGCCCATAGCCGTCTGCGCGGGGATCAGGTGCTGCTTCGCGTCGATCCCGACATCCTCCGGCTGAACCCCGAACATCTTCGGGATGCTGGGGCCCGTGATGTCCGCGTCCAGAATTCCCACTCGGAATCCCCTGCGGCGCATGTACATCGCGCAGAGCCCCGTCACGGAGGATTTGCCGACGCCGCCCTTGCCGCTGACAACCGCGATTACCTTCTTTATATTACTGTCCTCGTTCATCTCGATCCGAAATGCGTTCGGATCCGCCTTGGGCGGCACGCGCACACCCTTCTTCTCTTCCGCCATAGTTTCTTACTCCTTAATCGTATTCATATTTTCAGAGCTCCGGCTCTGCCGCTGTATGTATTGTACGCTGATCATGCACAAAAGGGCCATCAGCGCCATCAGCGCAAACGCCGGAATATAACTGTCAAACAGATCCGCGATGATTCCCGGCATACTGCCGGCCAGCAGCGTGCCGAATACATAAATGATCTGGAACTGCTTGAGCACCGTCGCGAAGTGCTCCGGCTTTGCCACGATATCCGCCATGAACGACTGTCCGATGGAGAGAACGGGATACCCGAGCCCCAAAAGTGCCATCGCCGCAAAGGCAAGCGGCCGGTTCATGACAGCGGCGCCGCAGCACAGGACCAGCCCCATGACCTGCGCACCGTAGAACAAAAAGCCCGCCCTGTAGCTGCCGAGCAGATCGACGGCCTCGCCGTAGATACTCTTGCCGACCATCAGGGCAATCCCCATCACAGAGACAAAATACGAGGCGAGCATGGGGTCCCACCCCTCGTGTGTATACAGGACGGATAAATGCGTCGATGAAGGCTGTATGAAGCCCATCATCAGCACGCCGAACATTGCGAAGTAGCGAAGCTTCGGCGCCGTCCGGTAGCAGTGCGCTCTCGCAAACCGCTCCTTCTGTGTCTCCCATTCGATATTTGACCTGCTGCCGTCCGGGTTATCCCGCAGCAGAAGAAAGGTCAGCGCCGCGATCCCCGCCATCAGGACGGACGTTGCCATGAATGTAAAGGGCATGGAGTACTTCCGGATCATAGAGGTGGTGATCGGAATTGCAATGACCGGGGACAAGCCCGTGCAGGCGGAGCAAAGGCCGAGCGCCAGCCCCTGATGGTCCTTGAACCACCTGTGGATCATGACCGAAACCGTGACGATCCCGCCGAGGCCGTAGCCGATGCCGTTCAGGGCGGAGCCCAGACAGTACCCCCAAAAGCCCGTCGCGCGGGAATAGACCGCAAACCCGGCGGCAATTGACAGTGCGGAAAGCGAGAGTCCGAGCCGCATGTTGGTAATGCGGTAAAACCGCTCCAGGAAAAAGATCGCCACGAAGCCGACCAGGTTCCTCACCATCATGGCCGTCGACGCCTGCGCGTTCGTGAGCCCGGAAACGCTGATGATGAAGGGCTGGTACGCATTCATGCCAGTAGTCGCAATGCCGCTGGTACACAGCAGCACCAGCGCCGAGCTGAATCCCACAACCCAGCGGTATACTCTGATGTTTTTCGGCTGTCGAAAGCTCATGTCGTCTTCGCCCTCAGGATCAGCCCCACAGGACAATGATCGGAGCCCGTGACGTCCGCATAGATCAGTGCGTCCTCAAGCCGGTCCGCGAGCGCGCCCGACGTGATGAAGTAATCGATGCGCCACCCCGCGTTGTTCTCTCTCGCACGGAACCGGTAGGACCACCAGGAATAGGCCCCCTCTTTGTCCGGATAAAAATAGCGGAATGTGTCGATGAATCCCGCGTCCAGCACGTTCCCAAATTTTTCCCGCTCCTCGTCCGTAAATCCGGCGTGGCCGCGGTTGGATTTCGGGTTCTTTAAATCGATCTCCCGGTGTGCGACATTGAGGTCGCCGCAGTAAATCACCGGCTTTTTCTCCTCCAGCTTCCGGACATAGGAAAGAAATGCATCCTCCCACGTCATCCGGTAGGCGAGACGTTCCAGGTGCTCCTTTGCGTTTGGCGTGTACTGCGTGATCAGGTAATAATCGGGATATTCCAGCGTGATGACGCGGCCTTCGTGGTCGTGTTCCTCGATCCCGAGGCCGTAAAAAACGGAGAGCGGCTCCTCTTTCACGAAGATTGCCGTCCCGGAGTAGCCCTTTTTCTCCGCGTAGTTCCAGAACTGATGGTAACCCGGCAGATCCAGCTCGATCTGGCCCTCCTGGAGCTTCGTCTCCTGCAGGCACATGGCGTCCGGCTCCTCGCGCCGCATAAATTCCATAAAGCCCTTGCCGACGCACGCGCGCAGGCCGTTTACGTTCCAGGAAATCAGTTTCAGTGTTTTGCTCAATTCACATCACCTCTGGTATAATTCCATAATGAATATATATTACTCCGATGCGGAATTGTCGGCAACGGAAAACTGTCGGCCATAAACATAAATGAGAGGAAATAAGGTCCATGGATGATATCAATATCGCTCTGCTGATCGATGCGGACAACATCAGCTCCCGGTACATCACCGGAATCTTAAGCGAACTGTCAAAATACGGAAAGATCACTGTGCGGCGTATGTACGGCGACTGGTCCCAGGACCGTCTGCACGGGTGGCTGAAGAGTTCGTCCCGCTACTCGCTGACGCCCGTCATGCAGCCCAACAACACGCCCGGCAAAAACGCCTCGGACATCGGGCTGATCATCGACGCCATGGACATCCTGTACACGGGAGATGTACAGGGCTTCTGCATCGTCTCCAGCGACGGCGATTTCAACAAGCTCGCCACAAGGCTTCGCGAGGCGGGCAAGGTCGTCATCGGTATGGGCGAGACCAAGACGCCGGAATCCTTCCGCGTCTCCTGCGAACGCTTTATTTTCCTGAATATCGTGGACGACGACAACGCCGAGACGGAGGACGCCTCCAAGACCAAGTCCAAGTCCTCCCGGCGCAAGTCGGCAACTGCGAAAAAGTCCCGCGCCGCAGCAGCCGAAACTGCGGAAGTTCCCCCGGCCGTCGCGGAGCCCTCCGCCGTCTATGACGCAGAGGATTCGGAAGAGGCCTCCTTTACCGACAAGGCGACCATCGAAGACGCGATCGTCAAGATGATCACCGACAACAACGTGGACGGCAAGGAAACGGGCCTGGGCGAGATCGGTTCCCGCCTGGTGAAGATCTTCCCGGACTTCGACATCCGCAACTACCACTATACAAAGCTTTCCGAATATCTGAAGGATTTTCCTTCCCTGTCGGTTGCAAACCGCGACAACGCGGTCTGGGTATCCTTAAAGAGCTCCCCCGACAGCGAGATCGAGACACAGATCGCCCGCATCTTTGAGCGCAATAAGACAAGAGAAATGGATATCGGCCAGCTCAAGTCTGAGCTGCAGGACCTGAACCCGAGTCTGAACGCGACGATCCGCAAGAGCGGCGTCACAAGGTTCTCCGTTTACCTGAACCGGATGATCCACTCGGTGGAAGTGAACGGGAGCAGGGTCACGCTTCTGTAGTATCGGCTGCAAGCGCGAGGTTCATCGTGACGACAGCCCAGACATCGTCCGCGGCTGCCCCGCGGCGCACCTGCATGCTGCCGCCCATCATGCCGAGCATCGCCGAGGTGTAGGCGAGCTCCTCCCTGCGCGGTCCGACGAGCCCCAGCGCGCTTCCCTTTTCATCCTTGATATGGAAATGAAGATAGACCTTCCCGCGCACGGGACGGTCCGCCTCCGCGCGGACATGTACAGTGCCCGCGCCGTCAGCGACAAAGGCGATCAGGTTCAGCAGGATCATCTGCAGCCGCGCCTTGTCGCCGGTGACATTTCCGGGGAGTCTTTCGTCCCGCTCGAAAGGAAGGAGCTTTGCCCCCTTTGAACGGGCATCCTCGCCCGCGTACAGCTCGACCACATTCAGGCACTCCGCCAGGGAAAATGTTTTTTCGTGCGGTTTCATCTCCGCGGCGAGCGCGCCGATCATGGAGAGCATGTCCCGCATGGCCGCCTTCTCCGAAGAGGTCTGCGTCAGCTCCGCATGCTTCATGGTGTGCTTTAATCTCTCGACCGCCTTGTTCAGTTCCCAGGTGATCTGCTGCTTATCGTCATAGGAGCGCTGCAGGATCTCGTCCTTCTGCCTCTGCTGCTGACGGACGGCCTCCGCGCTGTCTTTGGCCTTCTGCAGCTCTTTTTCCAGGGATTCGATCTCCAGCCGCTGCGTGTCCGCTGTCTTTTCCGCCGCCTCGATCCGGGCGCGGTAGGTCTCCCCCTGCTCCATGAGACTCTGGATCTCCTGGTCCTTCCCGGAGATTGCCGCCTCATGCTCTTCCTGTGTCTTCAGAGCCTGCTCCCTCAGGGCGCCTGTCTCGTCCTTGAGCGCGCTCTCGCGCTCCGATGCGAGCAGGATCTGCCGCTCCAGCAGCCGCTCCTTTTCCTCGTATTCACTGCGGATGGCCGCGATCTGCGCGCGCTGCTCCGCGTCAAGCTCATTCCGGATCTCTGCGCGGTCCAGAAGAAGCCTGTCCTGCTGCTTTTTCTCCAGCGCGTCCAGATCTTCCTGTGCCTTTTTCCGGATGGCCTCGATCTCCTCCTGCGCCCTCAGCCTCGTCTCTTCCAGTGCGCGCTTTGCGGATTCGCGCGCTTCCTCCAGCTCGCCCGCCAGGTGCCTTGCCTCCGCCTTCGCATGGTCGATGCGGATGGTCTGGTCCGCCTCCATCTGCATCAGCTGGAGTCTCGCCTGCTGCTCCAGCGCCTCCTCCATGTCCGCCTTCTCCTCTTCGAAGGCTTTTTCCATGGAGGCCTTCTCGGCCTCGCGCTCTTCGTTGCTCTTTTTGAGCTCCTCCTCCAGGTTCTCGATCCGCCCCGCAAGCGCAGCGTTTTCGCCGCTTAAGTCCTTGTTCTCCTGCCGCACCTCATTGATGTTCTCATAGCGGTGCGACACGGAGATAAAGTTGATCTCCTGCCTGTTTCTGCGCTTCCTGACTGCGATGGCAACACGGAGATAGACCCCGGTCTTTGCGTCAACCGGGACCAGATTCAGTTCATAGACGATGTTTACGGTCTCCTGCGCGCCGGGCGGCGACTTGATCGAAATGATGTCCACATGGCACGGGCCCTTGTGTGCCGAGAGCTGCGTGTCAAGAAATGTGCCCACTTCTTCCGGGGAGAGCATGTGATACAGATTCTTGGAGGTCACCCACACCACATCATCCGCAAGGAAGCCGTGCGATTTCTCCGCGTCCTGTTTATGAAAATAACTGTCCAGGAACTCTTTCCCGAAATCAATGGGTGTAGGCATGGTTTAAGTCAGTCTTCCGTGATTTCTTTCCACTTTCTGGAGAAGTCGTTTTCCGTCCTCTGCGTCTCCGACAGATCCGCGATCGAAACGATATTGTACCGGACGCCGACGCGGGTCCCCTCCCTGCGCTTCACCTCTGCGGCGATGCGCTGATAGACGACCTCGCACCCCTCCTGATTCGTGCCGACCAGCAGGATCAGAAACTGGGTCTGCGAATAGCGGCAGAAGGTATCGCCCTTGCGCAGTACCGTCTGCAGCGCCTCCTGGAACATGGCGGAGTAGGTCTTGATCTTGCGCGCGTCGCGGAACTGCTTGCCCTCGTAATCCACGAGCGAGCACAGCATCATGAAAATCGACTGTCCGGAGCGCTCCATGTTGCGGCTCAGGATATGATAGGCGTCGACAAAGCTCGGATAGGTGCAGTAATATGCGCCGCCGTCCGCATTGCCGTCGTTGTAGATAGACTGATTGTACTTCAGGTCCTCGTGGATCTTGCCGATCTCGCTCGGAAGCGAGGTCAGCTTGCTGCTCATCTTCCGGAAGCAGTCCATGAGCTTTTCCGACGGCGGAAGTCCCATCTCGTCGGCGTACATGTGCACGGTATCCTTATAAAGGACATACGCCTCCTTGTACTCGCCCTTTTCCAGGAGCGCGTCGATCTGGTCGATCTGCCAGTCCTTGTCTTTGTAGATCTCCGCTCCGCGGCGGTAGATCTCGTACATCTCGTCGTATTCCTTCTTTTCGCGGAGATACTGACCGACCCAGTTCACGCAGGACTCATACAGCTTGCGGTAGGAAATGCTCTCCGTGATGACCCACAGCTCATTCGCAATGTCGGGCAAAAGCTCTCCGGCATACAGGTCAAACGCAGCGCGGTAATACTTGTATTTATCCTCGTCAGACTTCGCCGCCTCCGCTTTTTCGCACAACGTGCGGAACTCGATCGCATCCACCTTTAACGGGATGGACTTGTCCGTCACGAACAGTTTGTCGCGCTTGAGGACATAGTCCGCGTCAGGAAGCCCCGCAGACACCATCTGCTTGCGCATCTGATAGACAAGATTATTGAAGGAATTGTTCGCGTTGGACAGATTGTCCCTCTCGTACAGGTAATTGATCAGGCGCTCTTTTGTGATGCCCTTGTCTCCCTGCAGCCACATGACCTGCAGGAGCTGTATGAATTTCGCAGAATTGTTCCGCCCGAGCGCAACTTCCTGCCCATTATACTCAACAGAAAAGACACCAAGCATGCGGACATAAATCTCTTCGGATTTTTTCCCCGCAATGCCGGCGGCCTTTTTCTTCTTTTCCGCCATATCCGACAACCTCTGTATGTATTTGATTCCGGCTGAAAAATGCCGAATTATCAGAAAATCTATCATAATGATACACCATGTATTCCCCGTTGGGAAAGAGAAAAATGTTTCACACTCAATACTTTTATGCTAAAGTAAGAACGGCTGATACCACAAAATGTTGTGGAAATGATTTGTGTCCGAATCAAGGAGTAACATGTCCCGCAGAAAAAAGACATTACGATCAAAGGAATACTACGAGGATCGGGAACCGGATTATTTTGACGATCCGGAGGACGACTTCGACGATTTCGACGATGATCTCGACGATGATTTCGACGACGATTTCGACGGTAATCCCGGCGACGATTTCGGCAATAATCCCGGCGATGACGTAGACAACCGCTTTGATACTGCCGATCTCAAAGATATCTTCGACGATGCTCCGGCTCCCGGGTCAAGGTCCGGCGCCGCAGCCGGGCCGAAGGACGACTTCGACGATTTCGCGGATGACGACGATGACCTTGACTTCTTCGAGGACGAAGAAGATGACGAAGACGACGATAACGAGCCGGTAAGCCCCCGCGGCAGAAGAGGTGCCGCACCGGGCCGCCGCACCCGCAGCCGTAAAGCGGAGCGCGCAGGACGCGAAAGGACAGCCCACAGACGCTCTGCAGGCGCCGTCGCCGGTGAGTCCGACGGAAACAGCAAAAAGAAAAAACTGGGCGGCATCCTGTTCTATGTCATCCCTGTCGTCCTGCTTGCCGTAATCGTCGTATCCGGTTACTTCTTCCTCTCGGATCTTCTCTCCTACAAGAAGGCCTCCGATGAATACAGGGCACTCGAAAAATTCATTGTTGTGAAGAAAGAGCCGCGCGTCGAAATTCCTGTGGACGAGGATACGGAAGAAGAAGATACCTTCCCGAACATGGACATCGATTACGATGCGCTTGCGGCGATCAACTCCGACTTTGTCGGTGTTCTCTACATTCCGTCGCTGGAGCTGTTCTATCCGGTCGTAATCAGCCACGACAATGACGAGTACCTCGACCGGACCTTTGAGGGGACGACCAACCCCTCGGGAAGCATTTTCATGGACTGCTACGCAAGCCGTGAGCTGACCGACTCCAACACGCTGATCTATGGTCACAACATGAAGAACGAGACCATGTTCGGCTCGCTCAAAAAGCTCTCCACGGAGCGGGGCTTTGACGACTACGAGGAGGATCCCTTCTTCTACATTTATACGAAAGAGCGCGTATTCAAGTACGAGATCTTCTCCTTCCACACCACACCGGTGGACGGCTACGTCTATGACGGCTTCAGCGGAGAGGCGGGATATGACAGCTACGTGCAGAAGGCACAGGCTGATTTTGATGTGACCTTAAAGAGTCTCGACAGGGAACGGCTTCATGAATACGATTTCTCCGAGAGACCGGATATGGTGACCCTCTCGACCTGCTGGGGCACCGGCCACACCCACAACTTCGTCGTGCACGGCGTGCTTGCCCACAAATTCATATTCTGAGTGTTGTATCAGGCTGTCTGCAGGCGGGGCGCAATGTCCCGCCTTTTTCGTGACATAAATGCGACGATCCCAATGACGCTTTTCACCCCGGCAGCATACATATGTACTCCGCGCGACGCTCTCGCTCCGCAAAAAACGCAGCCTATCCCCGGCAGCATACATATGTACTCCGCGCGACGCTCTCGCTTCGCAAAAAACGCAGCGGTACATAATGCCGCAAATTACGCGGCATAAGTACCGGCGTTTTTTGAGACGCGCTTCGACATATGTATGCTGACGGGGAGGGTTTTTTCTATGAGCAAGGTCGCGGGACATGTGCTGCGACTTGCGGCGGAAGCCCGGTAAGGCGCGAGCATAGCGCGGCCACGGGAGGCACTGTCTGAGGGCGCCTCATATGCTACCGGCAGTATAGGCCTTTGCGGCGCCCGAGTTTGCCGGACGTGGCCGTAATAAGCGGCGCAGCGCCGACGGGCGGATGACGCGGGAGCAGGCTGGTCCTGCATGCCGCCGTTTTTGAGGCGCGCTTCGGCATATGTATGCTGCCGAGGGAGTTCTACTAATTGCAGGGACGCGGGACATGTGCTGCGACTTGCGGCGAAAGCCCGGTAAGGCGCGAGCATAGCGCGGCCACGGGAGGCACTGTCTGAGGGCGCCTCACATGGTGCCGACAATGTAGACTGGCGCGGCGCCCGAGTTTGCCGGACGTGGCCGTAATAAGCGGCGCAGCGCCGGCGGGCGGTCGCCGCGGGAGCAGACAGACCCCGCGGACCTGCATAAGAGAATGCGCACTATAAATACTGGTGATTTAGTCGATCAATGAACGCGGGATACTGCCGCGCGCCTGCGGTAGGCATAATACAAAAGCACAAGGCTCGTCCCCATCATCGCCGCAAAGAGGAAATAGGAGCTCTTATATTCGCCCGTGCGGTCGGCGATAATGCCGGGAATGGCGGTGAACAGGATCCCTCCCAGGTTGTAATAAACCTGCAGCCAGCGAAGAGTTTTTGCGTACTGGCCCTGCGAAGAGAGATCCGCCGCCCACAGGGAGGGGCCGACATTATAGACCGCCGCGCCGAATCCCAGCATGGCGGCCATGGCAAAGCACCAGAATGTCTGCAGTCCGTTCATGCCCATCACTGCAAAACAGCCCAGAATAAAAACGCCGATCAGCAGGGCGCTGCACGAAAGCGCGCCGATGCGGTCGGAGATCCAGCCGGCCGCAAACTTTCCGATAAACAGGACCAGGCCGAAGACAGAGATCACCCGCGCCGCGACCCCTGCGTCATAGCCGGAGGCAATGGTGAGCACGGACAGGTGGCCGGAAAAGGCCTGTCCGGCGCCGCCGATCAGCAGCATCATCACCGCCAGCACCAGAAGCAGGTGCATCGACATTGCTTCTCCCTCTTCCTCTGTGACCGGTTCTTCTTCGGCTCCTTCCCCTTCGCCGTAAGGATGGATTCCCTTCTCTGCGGGGGTATTCCGGAGAAGGAAGAAGATGAGGACCGCGCTCAGCAGCATGAGAATCGCCTGCAGCAAGAACGCGCGGCGAAGACCATACGCCAGAATTACCTCACTGAAAAACGGAGACAAAATCATGCTCGCGATCGCGGAGCCGGCGGAGCTGATCCCGAGTGCCAGTCCCCGGCTCTTATGAAACCAGTTGGAGATCAGCAGGGATACCGGGTACACGCTTCCCGCTCCGTAGGCCACGCCGGCCAGGGCCGCGCCGAGATAGTAGGGAAGGGCAGCTCCGTGCAGGCAGAAAACCAGCGGGGCCGCGGCTCCTGTCAGGGAGGCGATCAGGATCCCTGTCCGGAGCGTAAATCTCCGATAGAACGATACTACAAAAAAAGACATGAACAGAGAAAACAGGCAGCGTACCGTCAGGATGGCGCTGCCCATGCTGTGGCTGAGTCCCTCCGCTTCAATAAAGGGCAAATAGACCGTAAGAATGTTGCTGGTCAGGCCCATGTTGTTGATGAACAGCCAGAAGCAGCAGGCACAGATAACCCATGCGTAATGTTTCTTTTTCATAGAAAGCGGCGTCTTATGACGCTCAGGTCTCCTCCTTGCGGTCGCGGCTCATCAGGTCTGTGACTGCGCTCTTCGCATCCTTGCCCTCAAACAGCACCTTGCATACCTCATCGATGATCGGCGTCTCCACGCCGTACTTCAGCGCCAGCTGCCTGGCTGCTTTTGCGCTGTAGACGCCCTCGACCACCTGTTTCACTTCGTCCATGGCTTCCTTCGGGGTCTTTCCCTGCCCGATGAGGATGCCCGCGCGGCGGTTTCTGGAGTGCATGGACGCGCAGGTCACGATCAGGTCGCCCGTTCCGGTCAGGCCGGAGAAGGTTTCGGGTTTTCCCCCCATTGCCGTTCCCAGTCTGGAGATCTCCGCGATGCCGCGCGTGATGAGCGCCGCCTTCGTGTTGTCTCCGTATCCCAGGCCGTCTGCAATGCCTGCCGCCAGCGCGATTACATTTTTAAGTGAAGCGCCGATCTGCATGCCCAGCGTGTCCCTGCTCGCATAGACCCGAAGGACCGGACTCATGAACACGTCCTGCACGTAGTGCGTGAAATCCTCTTCCTCCGAACCCGCGACGATCGCCGTTGGAAGGCCGCGCCCGACCTCCTCCGCATG
>CACZQP010000053.1 GCA_902783385.1 uncultured Lachnospiraceae bacterium
ACTCCTTCTGCTTGCAGTCATCCTGCACTATACGCTCGGCTGTCCCGTCCGTTTCGTGACGGGCATCTCGTGCCCGGGCTGCGGGATGACGCGTGCGGTGCTCTGCGCCGCGCGCCTTGATTTTGCGGGTGCATTTTATTATCATCCGCTGTTTATTATACTGCCGGCTGCCGTGCTTGCGTACATTCTGCGCAGGCACATCCCGCGTAAGCTTCTTGACTATTCCGCGGCCGCTGTCTGCGTGATCGTGATCGCGGTCTATATCGTGCGCCTTCTGGATCCCGCCTGTGACATCGTGACGTTTCAGCCGCAGGACGGACTGATGTATCGTGTCTTCCACAGGTAGCTGATGGTATAATAAACGGGAAACCAAAGGCACGGGTTCATCGGGAGGTACAAATGGCGGATATCAGACAGGTCATCAGCAGCATTTCTGTGAACACCCAGAGCAGCATCCGGATCGACATCGGACAGATTCTTTACATCGACCCCTTTAAGATCGAAGAGACAAAAAATGACGCAAACGTCATTTTTATCACGCATGATCATTACGATCATTACTCCCCGGAGGATATTAAAAAAGTGCGGCAGCGGGAGACGCAGTTCGTCTGTCCGGAGAGCATGAGGGAGGAACTCCTGGAGGCGGGCATAGCGGAGGAAAAGATCACGACGGTAAAGCCGGGCGATGCGCTGCGCGTGATCGACATTCCGGTGGAAGCGGTCGCAGCCTACAACCCGGCGAAGAAGTTCCATCCGAAGGACAACGGCTGGGTCGGCTATGTCCTGACGATCGACGGAATCCGCATCTATGCATGCGGCGATACGGACGTGACGCCGGAGGCGGAGGCTGTCCGGTGTGATATCCTGCTGACGCCGATCGGCGGGACCTATACGATGACGCGCGAGGAGGCTGCAGGATTTGTCAATCACATAAAACCGCAGGTTGTCATTCCGATCCACTACGGCAGTATCGTGGGCTCGCCTGACGACGTGGATGCCTTCGAAGAACTTGTGGACCCAGAAATCGAGGTCGTTCGGCGGCTGTCATTCTGAGGCCGGGTTAAAAAAGCGGAATCGGACAGGAGACACCGGATGAACATCACAGTCTATCTCGGATCCAGCTACGGCAACGCGCCGGCATACCGGATCGCGGCGGCAAGGCTGGGCAGATATATTGCCTCGCGCGGAGATACGCTCGTCTACGGCGGCAGCAGGATCGGTCTCATGGGGATCCTCGCACAGAATGTCGTGGAAAACGGCGGCAGTGCGATCGGCGTCGAGCCGCGTTTTTTTGTCGATGCAGTCGTGCAGTATGAAGGCCTGTCGGAACTCATCGTCACGGAGACAATGGCGGAGCGCAAGACAAGGATGATCGAAATGGGGGATGCCTTCATCGCGTTCCCCGGCGGCACCGGCACGCTGGAGGAGATCTCGGAGATCATATCCCTGGTGCGCCTGGGGCGGACGGATGCGCCCTGCATCCTGCTCAATCTGGACGGCTATTACGAGCCGCTTAGGGCAATGCTTGAAAAAATGGTCGCGGAGGGTTTTCTTCCCGCCGCAGTATATGCAAAGATCCGTTTTATTTCCGAAATAGAAGAATTGGATGACATTCTGCCGTGAAGCGTCAGGAGCCCGGAAAGGAGCAGACATGGGTGGGTCGAAGTATGTGGAAGAAGCATGGAGCCTTCGCCAGATCGAAGAGCCGCATCACAACTGTGCGCAGTCGGTATTCATGCCGTTTTCGGAAAAAGCCGGTGTCTCTGAAGAGACCGCCTTTCGGATCGCACAGAATTTCGGCGGCGGCATGAAGCGCGGGTCGGTGTGCGGTGCGGTGACAGGCGGCCTGATGGCCATGGGGCTCCTCGGGATCGACGACGTGGAGACTCTCGCGGAATACCATGAGAAGATCGCTGCAAACCATGGGGGAATGCTGGACTGTGCGGACCTGCTGGCCGCAAACGAGGCGGCAGGCAAAGAAAAAAAGCCCCACTGCGACGCGATTGTATGTGAGTGCGCAGCTCTTGTGGAGGAGCTGCTTGCGCGGAAAAAAGAAAAGGGCTGACTGCCGGATCCCATGAGGATGCGCAGCATGCCGGAACATGGAGTAAGACGATGCCTACACTACTGGATGTTATGAACTTTATCGGCACGATCGCTTTTGCCATCGCCGGCGCGCTTGTGGCCGTGCGCCACGAAATGGACGTCTTCGGCGTCAATATCCTCGCCGTCATCACGGCGACCGGGGGAGGCATGATCCGCGACATCATTATGGGGGAGATCCCGCCGGCCATGTTCAGGGATCCGTTCTATGTCCTGGTGTCGGTCTGTGCGGCAAATATTGTCTTTTTCTATCTGTTTTACCGGAAAAGACTGCCGGAGAGCGTTGCGCATGTGTATGAGAATGCGCTGTTTTTGAGCGATACGCTTGGACTGGCGGCATTCACCGTCGGCAGTACGCTCAAGGGCTTTAGGGACGATCCGGAGAATCCGCTGTTTTTCATTGTGTTTCTGGGTGTCGTCACCGGTGTCGGCGGCGGCCTTATGCGGGATATCTGTGCAAACACGATCCCGCGGATCTTTGTAAAGCGCGTATATGCGGTGGCCTCGATCCTCGGCGCACTCGTGACGGGCTGGATGCTGAAGTTCCTTCACATCGGGGATACGATTCCCGCGCTGGCAGGTGCAGCGGTCGTGGTGATCCTGCGGCTTCTCGCAAGCCACTACCGATGGAACCTGCCGCGCATCCGCAGCGGGGAAAGCTCATAGAAGAGGTGCAGATGAAAAAGAGAATCTGTTTCATAGGTCCCGGCACGATGGGCATGGGAATGGCAAGGAACCTTGCGGCCGGGGAAGGTTCATATCTCGTGATCGGAAGGAATGCGGAGAAACTGAGGCCGTTTAAAGACAGCGGCATCCCTGTATCCACGACTCTTCGGGATGCGGCGGATTCGGATGTGATCTTCCTGTGCCTGCCGGATACCGAGGCGGTGATGGAAGTCCTGCTGGATGACGAGAAGGGACTTTTGGATGTGCTGCGCGAAGGGCAGATAATTGTGGACTGCAGCACGATCGATTATTTCTCCGCGCAGGAGCTGGGAGAGATGTTTGAAGAGCAGGGCATCGAGTATATTGATGCCCCGGTCTCCGGCCACAGGGAGAAGGCTGCGGACGGCACACTCACGATCATGTGCGGCGGGAACAGGTCCGCTTTTGACGAGGTGAAGCCGCTGCTCGACCGAATGGGGACGACAGTCCTGTACATGGGCGGCCACGGCGCCGGACAGCTCACAAAGATGATCAACAACTGCGCGCTGGATATCTGTGCGGCTTCGTTCTGCGAGCTGATGCCGGTGGGAGTGAAGCTGGGCCTTGAACCGGAAAAGCTCGGGGAGGTCCTGATGACGGCCTCCGGCTCCAGCTACGCGTCGAAGACACTGATTCCCGAAGTGCTGGAGGGTAATTTCGAACACGGCTTTACGATGGAGAAGGCGTACAAGGACCTCACCTCCATGGCGCGGGTGACCTCGGAATTTGCCATCCCGCTTCCGACGCTCTCCGGTACGCTCCAGACCTATCAGCTGGCGCTGCAGACCGGACAGGGAGAAAAATACAAGGGCGCGATGATAAGGTTTTTCGAGGACCTGCTGGGCGTCCGGTGCAGAAAGGCCCCGGCGGAAACGGAGTAAGAAGGAGGATATGATGCAGCGCAGGAGTATGATGATCCATCCGGAGGATTCAGTCGCGATGGTTCTGGAGGACAGCTTAAAGGGCGACACGATCAAAACGGCCCGCGGCGAGGTGACGCTCCTCGAGGACGTGGAGTTTGCGCATAAGGTTGCGGTCGTTCCTTTAAAGAAGGGAGACTCCGTCATCAAGTATCAGGAGGAGATCGGCTACATGCTCTGCGATGCGCCGGCCGGTACATGGATCCACAGCCACAACATGGGGTGTGATCGCGGAAAGGTGGAGGTAAAGGCATGAAATTCATGGGATACAGGCGGCCGGACGGCCGTGTCGGCGTGCGCAACTACCTGGCGATCATCCCCTCCGTATTCTGCGCGAACAAGACGATCGAGCGCATTGCGGCGCAGGTTCCCGGCGCGGTCGCGTTAAGGCACCCCGTCGGCTGCGCACAGGTGGGACTTGACCTCGATATTACGGCGCGCACGCTCTGTGCGATGGGGACGCACCCCAACGTCGGCGCCGTCCTGATCGTGGGACTGGGGTGTGAGCGCTTCAAGCCGCAGGAGCTCTATGAAGCGGTGAAGGCGAGCGGAAAGCCCGTGGAGATGATCACCATCCAGGAAGAGGGCGGCACGAGCGCGGCGATCACACACGGCGTGGAGCTTGCCAGGAAACTGAAGGAATACGTGGACGTGCAGGAGAGGACGCAGTGTGACGTCTCCGAGCTGATCATTGCGACCAAGTGCGGCGGCACGGACGCAACGAGCGGCCTTGCGGCGAATCCCGCCGTCGGAAATATGGCGGACCGGATCGTCGCGGAGGGCGGGAGCGCCATCCTGAGCGAGCTGAACGAGCTTCTGGGAACGGAGGACATGCTCGCAAAGCGCGCCGTCTCTCCCGAGATCGCACAGAAGATCTACGACGCGATCCACGAGATCGAAGACCTCCTGCAGAGCGGCCTGGACTTTCGCCTTTCCGGGAACAGGAACGAGCTCATCTCGCCCGGAAACTTTGCGGGCGGCGTCAGCAGCGTCGTGGAAAAAGCGCTCGGCGGCGTGCACAAATCCGGCACCAGTAAGGTCGTTGATGTACTGCAGTACGCGACTGCACCGGAAAAGGGAAAACACGGTCTGTTCCTGATGGACTACGAAAGCCATGACGGCGAGGTCGTGACCGGCATGATCGGCTGCGGCGCCCAGATCGTCGCTTTCACGACGGGCCGCGGGAACCCCACGGGACATCCGCTGGCCCCGGTCATCAAGGTGACGGGCAACTATAAGACCTATGAGAGTATGAAGGAGAACTTTGACTTTGACGCGAGCGGTATCATCTCCGCCGGCGACTCCGTGGAAGAGAAGGGCGCACAGCTTACGGATTACGTCCTGCGCGTCGCGGAGGGAGAACTCACCAGCGCCGAGAGGATCGGCGGAGACGAGCTATTCTGCATCGGCCGCCGCCACGGCTATCACAGGAAGGACGCCGGCGCCATGTTGAACACCCGCGATACACTTGGCTGCTGTTAAGGTCTATTCGAAAGCCTGAAACACCAGGCCTTTATGATCCCCCCGGCGGACAAACCGGGAACTGAAGGATACAAAAAGAGCTCCTGCGATATTATGGCAGGAGCTCTAAATGATTTTTTCTTACCGGTTCGACCGCCTCCAGATATTCATCTTCTCCGCGGCGTCGATCAGCTCCTGCTGGAACTGCGGGTGCGCGATGGAGATGAGGAGCTCGGCGCGCTGCCATGCGGACTTGCCCTTGAGGTTCACCATGCCGTACTCCGTGACGATGTACTGGACATTTGCGCGGGTGTCGGTCACGATCGAGCCCTCCGTGAGCGTCGGGCGGATGCGGGAGTGGAGGTTTCCGGCCTTGTCTGTGAAGGTGGAGGAGCAGCAGATGAAGCTCTTGCCGCCCTTCGACAGGTAAGCGCCCAGGACAAAGTCGAGCTGGCCGCCCGCGCCGCTGATATTCTTCGTGCCGGCGGATTCCGCGTTCACCTGGCCGAAGAGATCAAGGTCGACACAGTTGTTGATGGAGATGAAGTTGTCGAGAGAGGAGATGGTGCGGACGTCGTTTGTGTAGTCGACGGGGGCGCTCATCAGTTCCGGATTCTCGTTCATGAAGTCATACATCTTCTGTGTGCCCGCGCCGAAGGCGTAGGTCTGGCGGTACCGGTCAATGTTCTTGTGCGCGCCGGTGATCTTGCCCGCTTTGGAGATGTCGACGAAAGCGTCGACATACATCTCCGTGTGGACGCCCAGATCCTTGAGGTCGGACTGTGCGATGAGGGAGCCGACCGCGTTCGGCATGCCGCCGATGCCCAGCTGGAGGCAGGCGCCGTTCGGGATCTCTTTAACGATCTGTTCCGCGACCTTCTGGTCGACTTCCGTTGCGGGACCGCCGCCGCCCATTTCCGCGATTGCGGGATTCTCACCCTCTACGATGTACTTGACTTTGGAAATATGCACGCCGCATTCCGTGCCGCCGAGGCACCGGGGCATGTTCTTATTGACTTCGACGATGATGACGTCCGCCATCTCGCAGACCGCACCCATGTGGGAGGCATTGGGACCGAAATTGAAATATCCGTGCGGGTCCATCGGCGCGACCTGGAACATGGCGACGCGCGAGGGGATGATGGAGTCGCGATAGTAGCGCGGGAGCTCCGAATAACGGATCGGCGCGTAGAACGAGCAGCCCCTTGCCATGAGCTTTCTCTCATAACCGCCCATGTGCCAGGAGTTCCAAGTGAAGTG
>CACZQP010000054.1 GCA_902783385.1 uncultured Lachnospiraceae bacterium
CTGCAGGGTGTACGACCATTCCCTTCGGTTTATTGATCACCAGGACGTCGCTGGCCTCGTACAGGATGTCGAGCTTCATCTCCTGCGGCACGATTTCCGCCGGCTTTGCTTCCGGAACCTCGAACGAGACGACATCCCCTGCGTTTAACGGATATGACGGTTTTATGACAGTTTTCCCGTTGACTGCGGCCTGCCCCTCTTTGATGAGCTTCTGCACGAAGCTGCGCGATAAATCCCTGTCCGAAGCGGCATCTGACAGGAAACTGTCAAGACGCTTCATATGCTCCGTCTCCGGGACTGTATATGTCAGGGCTTCTGACACCGCAGGATCCATAGGTTCAGGCTGCATCTTTATCACTGATTTCCTGACCGGGAAAGAAACGCAAGATCCTTATCCTTGTAGAACGCGAGCATCAGTATGATCAACAGGATCGTGGCGCAGGTCACACAGATGTCAGCCACGTTAAAGATGGGGAAATTGATGAGCTTGAAGTATATGAAGTCCCGAACATAACGGAACCTGATCCTGTCGATGAAATTGCCGATGGCGCCGGCAAAAATAATGTACAGAAGGAAACGCAGCGGAAAAAGACGTTTCGTCACAGGCATGCGCGTCAGTACGGAAGCGATGATAATCATAACGGCTACTGTCGAAATGAAAAAGAAGGTCTGCGCGTCCCGGAACATGCCGAATGCAGCTCCGGTGTTTTCCAGATACTGAAGCTCCAGCACGCCATCGATCAGCGGGATCGGAGCGCTGTCCTTCAGTACATTCTCCGACCATATCTTTGTCGCCTGGTCTGCATAGATCAGGAGCGCCGCAAGCGCCCCGCCCCAGAGGAGACTTATCAGGTGACCTTTCAGATTCTTATCGTCCATATCGTATTTCTCCTGTATTTCCCTTAGTCGTCATGCAGCGCGGTGACTGCAGATTTCCTGAAAAGAAAACGCGCTCCCGACCAAAGCCGGGTGCGCGCGTCCTTTCATCTTGTTTCGGATATTATCACGGTGCAAACGGTGACTGGAAGCTGCCCATGCCGCCGCTCTGCTCCTCAATTCCCATCGATGCAGTGATGTCGCCGGAGATATCGACACTCTCAGGCGTCACGACAAAGATGTAATGAGAGATCTTCATGAGATTCCCGTGGATCGCGTAACAGGAACCGGAAGTGAAGTCGATGATGCGCTGTGCGATATCGACATCCAGCCCCTCGAGATTCAGGACCACCGTGCGATTAGCAAGGAGCGTATCCGTGAGTTCTCTCGCTTCTTCGACCGATGTGGGTTTGATTACACAGACCTCCATCCCGGCCGTGGGATCCACGATGCTCCTTCTGGAAGAACGGAATCCGCCGTAGGAGGCAGCTGCTTTAGGTCTTTCTCTCTCTGCAGGCTCGTCGTATGCGGGCTCTTCCTTACGTCTGGAAAAGAGCTTCGGAGCACTGTCTTCCTGTTCCATTTCGTCAAATCCGTAATCGTCGTAATCCTCGTCCGGATTAATCTTCATCGCATTGATAAGCCTGTCCATTACACTCATGCTATCTCTCCCCTCGTTCAAAAGGTCAGGTGTAGCTGCGCTGTCCGAAGATGCCGGTTCCGACACGAACAAATGTCGCGCCCTCTTCGATCGCGACTTCGAAGTCACCTGTCATTCCCATTGAAAGATCACATATAGATATATTATCTATGCATTTTTCATTGATGTCAACCGAAAGTTCGCGAAGCATGCGGAAATACGGCCTGTTTGTCTCCGGATCTTCCGTATAGGGCGCGATCGTCATCAGCCCCTGCACATGGATCCCCTTAAGGGGCGCAATGGCGCGGATCAGGTCCTCCGCCCCGGAGACGGAAACGCCGAATTTGCTCTCCTCCTGCGCCGCGTTTACCTCGATGAGCACCGGCATGACCCTGCCGGCCTTTACGGCCTCTCTGCTGACTGCCTCCGCGAGGTGTACGGAGTCAATACTGTGGATCATCGACGTGCGTGACATCAGGTATTTTACCTTGTTGGTCTGCAGATGCCCGATCATATGCCACTCGATATCCTGCGGAAGCTGCGGCTGTTTCTCCTGAATCTCCTGGACGCGGTTTTCGCCGAAGCACCGGTATCCAGCATCATAGGCCTCCCGCAGGAGCTCTGCAGGCTGCGTCTTGGTAACGCAGATCAGCGTAACATCCTTCCGCTCTCTTCCCGCTCTTTCACAGGCGCGCTGTATGCGCGCTTCCACATCCATGAGATTTTCCCTGATGCTTCCCATTGGCTTTATCCCTCTGCTCAATGATAGACAAACTGGTCCGGAAGCGCCTTTTCTGCATCCAGGACAATATAATCATACTCGCTCAGTCCGTACATGGTATTCGGCACGACAATGGAGTACTCCTCATTTCCGTAGAGGATGCTGATCTGGCGGAAGTCCGCATAGCCCTTGTTGATATTGTATACCCCTGTAAGCGTGTCCATCCTGCCGAGCGTGTATGTCTCCGCGGAGTCCGGACGCACCAGAACATCCCCGATTCGGAGCGATGTCTGGTCCAGGTAATAATCCTCTTTTGTCTCGCTGTACGGAGGCGCCGGGATAAACGTGGTCGTCATCGTGCCGTTCTCCGCATAGCTCCTGCGCAGGACTCCCTTCTCCGAACCGGACTGCGTGAGATATGCCTTCGGAACAAGGAAAAACTCACTGTCCACGATCGCCGAATTCGGGACCTTGAGTCCCACTTCATCCGACATCAGAAGCTCGATATCGATATAGCGGTCGCCGCAGAAGGTGACCATGGAATTGGTAAAGGATAGACAGACAAAATACTGTCCGTTCACATCTGACCGCGTGTCCACTTTTCCCCAGGATTCGTACTGGTTCTTCAAAAAGCGCACGCGGATATACTCCTCGTCCCTGAGCATTTGCGCGGTCTCTGAGGAGTCGACCGGGAAGACGATCTGCCAGTTTTCGTCCGTGCAGAGCTTGAACACCGCGTCGCCGGCGGCGATCAGCCGTCCGTTATCCAGGCGTGTCTTCTGGTACAGTGACTGATCGAAATCATCCATCA
>CACZQP010000055.1 GCA_902783385.1 uncultured Lachnospiraceae bacterium
ACACGCAACGAAAGTGGAGACGGACATGGAGCTTTTGGAGATCGTCGGGACCGGGGGCGACAATGCGCACAGCTTCAATATCTCTACGACATCTGCACTCGTCATCGCTTCCGGCGGCGTCAAGGTCGCAAAACACGGCAACAGGGCGGCTTCCTCGCTCTGCGGAACGGCGGACTGTCTGGAGGCGCTGGGCGTAAACATCGATCAGAGCCCTGCGCGATGCATCGAGCTGTTACATGAAGTGGGGATGTGCTTCTTCTTTGCGCAGAAGTATCACACCTCCATGAAGTATGTGGGAGCGATCCGCAAGGAGCTGGGCTTTCGCACGGTCTTTAATATTCTGGGACCGCTGACGAATCCCGGCACGCCGTCCATGCAGCTCCTCGGCGTGTATGACGACTATCTGGTGGAGCCACTCGCACAGGTTCTCGTGAGCCTGGGCATAAAGCGCGGCATGGTGGTGTACGGAACGGACAAGCTCGACGAGATCTCCGCGAGCGCCCCGACGAGAATCTGCGAGATCCGCGACGGCTGGTTCAAATCCTATGTGATCACGCCGGAGGATTTCGGGATGGAGCGCTGTGCGAAGGAAGAACTGGAGGGCAGCACACCGGAAAATAACGCGGAGATCACACGGTCCGTTCTGCGCGGAGAAAAGGGAGCAAAGCGCAATGCGGTTCTTCTGAATGCGGGCGCTGCGCTTTACATCGCAGGCAGGGCGCAGAGCATGAGTGACGGCGTGGAACTCGCTGCAGAGCTGATCGATTCCGGAAAGGCGTATGAGACGCTGCTAAAGTTCATCGAGGTCAGCAACCGGCCGGAGGCATGAGGACATGACGATACTGGAAAAGCTCGCGGAGCACGCGGCTTTCAGGGTAAAGCAGGATAAGGAAAAGATCAGTGCGGAAGAGATCCGGAGGCTGGCAATGGAAGGCCCCGGCGGAAGCGGGGAGAGGTTTCTTGAGGCGCTTTCCGGGCCCGGGCTTTCCCTGATCTGCGAGGTAAAAAAGGCCTCTCCGTCAAAGGGCATCATCGATCCGGAGTTTGACTACCTGCGCATTGCCGCAGAATACGAAGCGGCGGGTGCGGACGCGATCTCCTGTCTCACGGAGCCGAAGTGGTTTCTGGGGTCAGACGAGATCTTCCGCAGGATCCGGTCGAACGTTCACCTTCCGATGCTGCGCAAGGATTTCGTGGTGGACGCGTACCAGCTTTACCAGGCAAGGCTGATGGGGGCCGGCTGCGTGCTGTTGATCTGTGCGCTGCTCGATGAGGGGACGATCCGGGAATATCTCGGGATCTGTGACGAACTATCTCTGGCGGCGCTTGTGGAGACACATGACGAGGCGGAGATCGCATCCGCAGTCCGTGCGGGCGCAAAGATCATCGGGGTGAACAACCGGAACCTGAAGGATTTTACGGTGGACCTGGACAATGCCGCAAGAATGCGGGACAAAATCCCCGGCGGAATCCTGTTTGTCGCGGAAAGCGGCGTGCAGACACCGGAAGATGCCGGCAGGCTCCGGACGGCCGGAGCGGACGCTGTCCTTGTCGGAGAAGCCATGATGCGGGCGGCGGACAAGGCCGCATTTCTAAAGGCTATGCGGGAGGCGGTGTGATGACGCGCATCAAGATCTGCGGCCTGTTCCGCGACTGCGATATCGATTATGTGAACGAGGCATGTCCGGACTATGTCGGTTTTATCGTAAATTTTCCGCAGAGTCACCGCAGCATCGACATACAGTGCGCGGCACGGCTGAGGCGCCGCCTTGCGCCCGGCATCCGGGCGGCCGGCGTCTTCGTGGACCGTCCGGCGCAGGAAGTCATCCGGGCTGCGCAGGAGATCGGTCTGGACGCTGTCCAGCTCCACGGAAGCGAGGACGGGGACGATATCCGGGCTGTTCGGGCGAAAACAGGCCTTCCCGTATGGAAGGCTTTCCGAATCAGGTCAGAAGAAGACCTGGCAGCGGCAAGGATCAGCCCGGCGGACAGGATCCTTTTGGACAACGGATATGGGACAGGGAGCGCGTTTGACTGGTCGCTGGTCGGGAGCTTTTGCCGCCCGTACATCCTGGCCGGAGGACTGACGCCGGAGAGCATTCCGCAGGCAGTGCGCATCCTGCATCCCGAGATGGTTGACCTTTCCTCCGGCGTGGAAACGGACAGGGTCAAGGATCGGGAAAAAATCCTCGCGGCAGTCCGGGCGGTGCGGCAGGGCAGCGCGCAGGCCGCGGGTGACGCGATCGGCCGGATGAGCACGGCGGGAACACAGACAGAGTAAAGAAAAGGAAGAAAAAATGAGCAGAGGAAGATTCGGGATCCATGGCGGACAGTATATTCCGGAGACACTGATGAACGCAGTGATCGAGCTGGAGGAGGCGTATAACCGCTACCGGGATGATCCGGAGTTCAACCGGGAACTGGAGGAGCTGTTTTGCGATTATGCCGGGAGGCCGTCCCGCCTGTATTTCGCCGAAAGAATGACAAGGGACCTCGGCGGGGCAAAGATTTATTTAAAGCGCGAGGACTTAAACCACACCGGCGCACACAAGATCAACAATGTGCTCGGGCAGGCGCTCCTGGCCAAAAAGATGGGAAAGACGCGGCTGATCGCGGAGACGGGCGCGGGGCAGCACGGCGTCGCCACAGCAACGGCGGCGGCACTGATGGATATGGAATGTGTCGTCTTCATGGGAGAGGAGGACACGGTCCGTCAGGCGCTCAATGTCTATCGGATGCGTCTCCTCGGCGCGGAGGTGATCCCCGTAAAGACCGGGACGGCCACGCTCAAGGATGCGGTTTCGGAGGCGATGCGCGAATGGACCTCCAGGATCAGTGACACACACTACTGCCTCGGCTCCGTGATGGGACCGCATCCGTTCCCGACGATCGTCCGTGATTTTCAGGCGGTGATCTCAAAAGAGATCAAAGCGCAGGTCGCGGAAAAGGAAGGAAGGCTTCCGGACGTGGTCATGGCCTGTGTGGGCGGAGGCTCCAACGCGATCGGCAGCTTTTATCACTTTATCGGGGATAAAGGCGTGCGGCTGATCGGATGCGAAGCTGCGGGCAGGGGCGTTGATACGCCGGAGACGGCGGCAACGATCGCGACGGGAAGACTGGGTATTTTCCACGGCATGAAATCCTATTTCTGTCAGGACGCCTACGGTCAGATCGCACCGGTTTATTCGATTTCCGCAGGTCTCGATTATCCGGGCATCGGACCGGAACACGCTTATCTGCACGATATGGGCAGGGCGGAATATGTTCCCGTCACGGATGAGGAGGCGGTCCGGGCATTTGAATACCTCGCGCGCATGGAGGGTATTATTCCGGCGATCGAGTCAGCGCATGCCGTTGCGCACGCCATGAAGATCGCGCCGGAAATGTCACAGGATAAAATCATCGTCATCACCGTCTCCGGCAGGGGAGACAAGGACTGCGCCGCCATTGCGAGATACAGGGGAGAGGAGATCCATGAGTAAGATCGGAAAAGCATTTGAAAACGGCAAGGCATTTATCGCCTTCATCACCTGCGGCGATCCCGATGTGGCAACTACGGCGGCATCGGTCCGCGCAGCTGTGGAAAACGGCGCCGACCTGATTGAACTGGGAATCCCGTTTTCGGATCCGACAGCGGAGGGGCCTGTGATCCAGGGAGCAAACCTCCGTGCCCTTACGGGAGGGATCACGACGGACAAAGTATTTGACCTGGTCCGGGACCTGCGCAGGGACGTCGCGGTCCCCATGGTGTTCATGACCTACGCAAACGTCGTATTTTCCTACGGCGCGGAGAAGTTTATTTCCATATGCGGAGACATCGGGATCGACGGACTCATCCTGCCGGATCTCCCGTTTGAGGAAAAGGACGAGTTCCTGCCGCTGTGCCGCAAATACGGGGTGGACCTGATCTCACTGATCGCACCGACCTCGAAAGACCGCATCTCCATGATCGCCGGGGAGGCGGAGGGCTTTGTATATATTGTTTCCAGCATGGGCGTGACCGGCGAAAGGAGCAGGATCACGACCGACCTTGCATCGATCGTGAAGGTGGTGCGTGAAAACACGGACATCCCCTGTGCGATCGGGTTCGGGATCTCCACGCCGGAGCAGGCAAGGGAAATGGCACAGCTCTCTGACGGCGTGATCGTGGGATCCGCCATCATCAGGCTCCTGGAGCGGTTTGGCAGCGATGCGCCGGCACATATCGGGGCTTATGTCAAAAGCATGAAGGACGCGATATAATAAACCTGCTGCAGTTTGCCGCAGCGGGAAAGGATCGGAACGGAATTGGACAGAGCACAGACATCGAAGTACATACTGGAGGAAGGAAGACCGGCTGACGCGGACAAAAGGATCCCCGCAGAGGCGGCCGTGTATGATTTTCTGGACAGCCTGGGCATCAGGTACTGGCGCACCGATCACCCGGACGCAGCGGCATACACGATGGAGGCCTGCAGGGAGATCGATGCGGTGCTGGAGGCGACGGTCTGCAAGAATCTGTTCCTGACAAACCGGCAGCACACGCAGTATTACCTGCTTCTGATGCCGGGGGACAAGGTGTTCAAGACAAAGGAGCTCTCGTCGCAGATCGGCTCCGCGCGGCTCTCTTTCGGGACGCCGGAGGAAATGGAGCGGTATCTTCACTGTTCGCCGGGCTCCTCCTCCGTGCTGGGGCTGATGAACGATACGGAAAACGCCGTGCGGCTCCTGGTCGACGAGGATGTCCTGAAGGGAGAGTTTCTCGGCGCGCATCCCTGCATCAACACCTCGAGTCTTAAGCTGTTTACCGCAGATGTTTTCGGCCCGTTCCTTGAGGCTGTACATCATGACATGACGTCAGTCGTACTGAAGGGAGACGTCTGAATCGACCTGACGGTCCGGAAATTCGAAGAGGATGATTCTCTGAGAATCGCCTTCGAAAAGCTTCCCTGAAAGCCAAATAACCTATATAATTAATATGGATATTTTTACGACGGAGAGTACCGCACAGGTGCTTTCGGCCTCTGTTGTAATGCAATAGAAAACCGGAAGAGAAAGTGGCAAGAGGAACGGAGATGGAAAAGATCATTCTGGTCGTTGACGATGACCTGACAAGTCTGAAGCTGGCGCAGAATATTCTGGAGAGCGACTACCGCGTCGCGACGGTCGGATCAGGCGCGATGGTATTCAAATATCTGGAGCACAATACGCCGAATCTGATCCTGCTCGATCTGAACATGGCGGGCATGGACGGCTTTGAGGTCATGAGACGGCTGCAGGCGGACAGAAATTATGCCAAGATCCCCGTGATCTTTCTGACTGCGGCGCAGGCCCCGCAGAGTGAGGCACAGTGCCTGGAGTCCGGCGCCATCGATTTCGTCGGCAAGCCGTTTGTCCCGCAGGTTTTAAAGAGCCGCGTGCGCCGCACGATGGAGCTTTACGATTACAGAAATCATCTGGAGAACATGGTACAGAAGCAGGCGGAGGTCATCACGAGCCGCACCGAGCGCATCACACGCATCCAGAGCTCCGTCATTATCGGAATGGCGAATCTTATCGAGGAGCGTGACACCAGCACGGGAAGACATGTAAAAAACACGCAGACCTATGTGAAAATGATCTGCAGAGAGTTGTTCAGACGCCATCTGTATCCCGGCGTCATGACAGAGCATTTCATGAATCATGTCATTAAGGCTGCGCCGCTCCACGATGTCGGCAAGATCAAGATCCCGGACGCCATTCTGCAAAAGCCCGGGAAGCTTACGGAGGAGGAGTACGCGATCATACAGAATCATGCGCGCTACGGGGCGGATATCATCGATGAGATCCTGGGCGAGGTCGAGGAGGCAGATTATCTGAGTGTCGCGCGTGAGATCGCGCTCTACCACCACGAGCGCTGGGACGGAACCGGATATCCGGATCATTTAAGGGGGGAGGATATCCCGCTGAGCGCCCGCATTATGGCAGTGGCGGACGTCTTTGACGCGCTCTATGAGGACCGCGTCTACAAGAAGGGAATCCAGCCTCTTTCCGCCACGCTGAATATCATAGAAGAGGGGAAGGGCACACATTTCGATCCGGAGCTTGTCGACGTGTTTATGAGCATGAAAGACGAAATTCAGGAATACCTGGACAAAAACGAGGAGTAGGATATGACAGACCAGCTTGAAAAGAGACGCCGCAGAAGAGAATCCCTGATCACAGTCGCTTTCACGATCTTCTCCGTATTCATGATCTATGTAACGACGTCGCTGCATTGGCCGCCGGTCTATATCCTCATCATCATGTCGGAGCTGTTTTTTGTCTGGTGGGGTTACGTGACGGGGTACCGGGACCATATGACCCGGGCGATCATTCTGTCGCTGTGCATGAGCGTCAATGTATTTCTCTACGGTATACAGGGCGAGAACTTCCCGGTCCTGATTCCGACGCTCTGCACCTATATCATCCTGATCTCCATGTTTGAGATGCAGCCGGCGCTGGATATCGGAATGGTCAACATCCTGCTGCTGTTTTTCTATCACGCCTTCATCAAACGCTCCTTTGTCCTTTCCGACAACCGGCTTGAGCGGAACCGCATCTCGCTGCAGTTGCTCTCTCTTGTAGTGCTGCTCGCGCTTGTGCTTTACAGGATGCGGCGCCACCGCGAAGAGGACGAGGATCTTGTGCGGCTGGAAAAGCAGGTGGAGCGCGTTCAGAAGATCAAGGACGACTTTGTGGTCAACACCTCGCATGAGCTGCGCACGCCGATCGGCACGATCTCCGGCATGAGCGAGATTCTTCTGCAGGAGGACCTGCCGGAAAACATCCACCATGAGGTCCTGGATATCCAGATGACGAGCATCGAGCTGCAGACCATCGTGACGGATATTCTCGACTACGCGGCGCTGGAGGCGGATACGCTGTCCTTAAACCCGCGGGCCTACAACATCACGTCGACGCTGAACGATGTCATGAACATGACCGTGTTTCAGAACAGAGAAAAGAACCTGGAGCTGGTTTTCGACTGCGATCCAAATATTCCCTGCTCGCTCTACGGCGATGAACAGCAGCTTCGCCGCACGCTGAACAACCTGATCGGAAACGCCATCAAGTTCACGTCGGAGGGAGGCGTGACAGTCTCCGTCACTTACCGTCCCGAGGACTACGGGATCAACCTGATCGTCAAGGTCAAGGACACCGGCATCGGCCTGACGCAGGAGGAGCAGGAGAGGATCTTCCAGGGCTTCTACCAGGCGGACAGCGACCGGAACCGGCGCGTGGAGGGCATGGGCCTGGGACTCACCATTTCCTATTCCATCATCAAGAAGATGGGAGGCTTCCTCACGGTGAAGTCGCAGGCGGGAAAAGGAAGCGAGTTTTCCTTCTCAATCCCGCAGAAGGTGCTGGACGAGCGTCCCTGCATCGCGCTGACCCATCCCGGCTCGATCGATGCGATATGGTATTTCAACTTTGAGGAATCCGACCGCAATATGCGCGACGATGTCGTGGAGAACATCCGCCACCTCTCCGGGTACCTCGGAATCGCAATGCAGCGGTGTTCTTCGCTCGCGGAGCTTAAGCGCCGCATTTCTCAGACAAAGTATACGCATCTTCTGATCAGCATGGAGGAATACACGGAGGATCCGCTGTACTTTGACGATCTCGCCATGCGCATGACCGTCATCCTGATCGTTGAGAGGGACCAGCAGCTCCCGGAGACGGCCCACATGCATTTCCTGTACAAACCGTATAACGCCATGATGCTCGCCGAAATCTTCAACGGCGGAGATCTCATGTCGGAGGTGAAGGCGAAGCAGAGCATCTACCGCTTTGTCGCGCCGGATGCGAAGATCCTTGTCGTGGACGACAACCTGATGAACCTGAAGGTTGTGGAAGGCCTCCTCAGGAAGTACCGCATCAAGATCAGCGCCGCATCTTCCGGCGAAGAGGCGCTTTCCCTGATCGACTCCAAAGACTACGACCTCGTCTTCATGGATCACATGATGCCCGGGATGGACGGCATCGAGTGTCTGCACCACATCCGCGCAAAACGCGGCATTTATTTTGCCAAGGTTCCGATCGTCGCATTGACGGCAAACGCGATCTCGGGTTCCAGGGAGATGTTCCTGGAAGAGGGATTCAACGATTTTGTCGCCAAGCCGATCGACAACACACTGCTCGACCATGTCCTGCAGAAGTATATTCCGAAGGAAAAGCAGTTCCCGGCCGACGAGCAGGAAGCTTCCGCAGAGGCGCCCGGACAAAAGGACGACCCGTTCGCCGCGATGGAAGGCATCGACATGAATCTGGCGCTGACCTACTGCGGCGGAGATCTGGAGGATTATATCGAGCTGGCGAGAGTCTACTGCGAGAGCGGTACGAAGTATTACCGGAATCTGGTCGATTACCACGCGCAGCAGGACTGGAAGAATTACTCGATCGTCGCGCATGCGTTAAAGAGCACATCAAAGACGATCGGCGCCACAAAGCTCTCCGATATCGCCTTCAAGGAGGAGATCGCTTCAAAGGACGGCGACGTGAAGACCATCGACCAGTACCACGATGCCATGCTGAAGGAGTACCGCAGAGTGCTTGATGTCCTGCACGCGAATCCCCGGATCGGACATGCGGACGTGCATGCGCCGGAGGAAGCGGGAGGCAGCGGCCTGGAGCTGAAATGGGAGGATGTCTACCGGGAGCTCTCGGAGCGTCTCCAGACGTTTGAGAGCAGGTCGATCGAAGAGTATATCCGGCAAAACCAGGATGCCATGCTCGACGGAAGGACGCTGGGCGAAGCGACCGAACAGCTTCTTGCACATGTGGAGGAATTTGATTTCGAGGGTGCGATCGCAGAACTGGAGAAGATCGGAGGGGAGAGACAGGCATGAATACACTGAAAAAGGTCCTATTCTCTCAGGAATATGAGCTGAAGGAAAGGCTGTTCGTACTCAGCGGTTTTATCGGGAGCATCGCCATGATAATCGTATTCGTCCTGACGATCGTCTCGGGGCAGGGGCTTCTGGCGGCCTTCGGCATCGGCATGGGCGCCGTCGTCGTGATTGCAATGACGATGTATACCTTACAGACCAAGAGATACAAGCTGGGCGGTTCCGTCATCGTATTGTTTGCAAACTGCATTGCGCTCCCGTTCGGATACCTGATGGGAGGAGGCGCATACAGCGGCAGCCCCACCTGGTTTATCATCGCCATCTTATTTGTCTTCATGATTTTCGACGGTCGGCTCTTCTGGATCTATCTCATGCTTTCGGCCGCCGCATTCGGCGCAGTGACGATCATCGGCGCAAAGTTTCCGGAGAGTGTGATTCCTCTCTCAACGGAGTTCGGGATCTATGAGGATACGTTCGTCGCCGCGCTGACGGTAGGACTTCTGGCCGGAATCCTGCTGAAGTTCCAGAGCAACATCCTGGAGAAGGAGCTTGCGCTCACGCGCGAGCAGACTGAGGAGATCGAAAAGCTCAACGATTCCCAGAACCGGTTTTTCTCCTCCATGAGTCATGAAATCCGCACGCCCATCAACACGATCATCGGTCTCAACGAGATGACGATGCGGGAAAAGGACCTCCCGGAAGAGGTCATGGAGAATTCCCTGAATATCCAGAGCGCCAGCAAGATCCTGCTCTCCCTGATCAATGACATCCTGGATCTGTCGAAGATCCAGTCTGGGAGGATGGAGGTGGTTGCCGCGCAGTATGAGACGAGCCGTATGCTCAGCGAAATCGTGAACCTCCTCTGGAGCCGCGCACGGGAAAAGGGACTCCGGTTTGACATCAACGTGGGCGATTCGATTCCCTCCATGCTTTACGGCGATGAGGTGAGGATCAAGCAGATCATCATCAATCTCCTGACAAATGCGATCAAATATACGCAGGAGGGGAGCGTGACGCTGCGCGTGGACGGCGAGAAGAAGGATGCGAATCGTTTCCTTCTGCGTGTGGAGGTCGCGGATACCGGCATCGGCATCCGCAAGGAGAACATCCCTTACCTGTTTGAATCCTTCAAGCGCGTGGAGGGGAGCGATACAAGGAATATTGAGGGAACGGGACTGGGTCTCTCCATCTCCAAGCAGCTGGTGGAGCTGATGGACGGCAGAATCTCGGTTGACAGTATTTACACGAAGGGCTCCACCTTCCGGGTCGAGATCCCCCAGAAGATCGTCAACGATGAGCCGCTGAGCTTTAAAAAGATCTCCCAGACAACCGCGCCGAAGGAGGTCTATCAGCAGTCCTTTGAAGCGCCGGAGGCACATGTCCTGATCGTCGACGACAACGACATGAATCGGCTGGTGTGCCGAAAGCTCCTGCGCGGGACAAAGGTCCAGGTGGATCTTGCGGATTCCGGCAGGGAGTGCCTCGCAAAGACCCGCGAGATGCACTATGACGCCATCTTTATGGATCACGAGATGCCGGGGATGGACGGCATAGAGACGCTTCAGAAGGTCCGTTCGCAGAACAACGGCCAGTGCAAGACTTCGCCGGTCATCGCGCTGACAGCGAACGCGGGCAGCAACATGAGCAGCTTTTATCTGGAAAACGGCTTCCAGGCCTATCTTGCAAAGCCGATCCACGGAAGTCTCCTGGAGGCAACACTGCTGCAGTTCCTGCCGCAGGAGCTGATCGAGAAGAGCCTCTCCGTACAGACGGAGGAGACGCTCCGGGTTGCGAAGACCTTCAAAAAACGATCGATCCTCGTCACTGCGGATTGCATTTGCGACCTGCCTGATGATATAGTACATGAGAACGGAATACGGCTGATGCCGTTCTACATCATCACGGAGGACGGGCGTTTCCGCGACACGGAGGAGATCGACGCGGACAATATGTTCCAGTACATGGAGTCCGGGAAAAAGCTCCCGAAGGCCGTGCCGAGCGAAGTGGAGGAGTATGAGCGGTTCTTCGGCGAAGCGCTGACGGAGGCGGAGGCAGTCCTGCATATCTGCGCCAGCTCGAAGACGAGCGATTCCTATGAAAACGCCCTGAAAGCGGCCGACAGCTTCGGAAATGTGTACGTCTATGACTCGGAGAATATCTCCTGCGGACTCGGGATGCTCGTTGTCCGCGCGGCGGAGATGGCGGCGGCCGGCAGGCAGATGGACGAGATCATCCGGGAGCTGGATGTCTACAGGAACCGCATCAGCACCTCCTTTATCATTCCGACGCTGAAGGAGGTCGTACGCAACAAGCGGGCGCCGTTCATCGGCATCGTGCTCTCGAATGTATTCAATTTCGAGCTGGTGTTCCGGATGGTCCGGGGGGAACTGCGGCTTCGCTCCTTCCATATCGGCTATGTGACGGGCGCGGCGGAGCAGTTCATCCGCAGCACGTTCAAACGCAATCACGACGTTGACACCGAGGTACTGTACATCACCTACGCGGGGTGCAACGCGGAGGAGCGTGAGAAGATCGTATCGGAGATCCGCAAATATGTGGATTTCAATCAGATCATTCTTCAGAAGGCTTCCGCGACAATTGCCAGCAACAGCGGAAGACATTCATTCGGTCTGTTTTATAAGAAGAGAAAAGAAAATGGGGATTGAAGTCATAAGTCATCTGCCGTCCCCGACAGAGATCATCGAAAGCTATCCGATCTCGGCCGGGGATAAGGAGCGTAAGAAACAGTTTGACCGCGAAGTCGCGGATATCCTGACCGGGAAAGACAACAGGCTCCTTGTCGTGATCGGACCATGCTCCGCCGACCATGAGGACCCGGTGCTCGAATACATGACGAGGCTTGCCCGCGTCAACGAGAAGGTCAGCGACCGCCTGAAGATCATTCCCAGGGTTTATACGAACAAGCCGCGC
>CACZQP010000056.1 GCA_902783385.1 uncultured Lachnospiraceae bacterium
GCGTAACTTACGTTCCGGTCTATGAGGAACAGTATTATATCTGTATTCCGAGAGACATTTTTGACCAGTCGTTTACCGAACAAGAGCGGCGAGACATCCTGAATCAGCCCAAGGCGGAGATCAAGGACTTTGTGCGCTGCCCGTTCCTGGCCAGCAATTATACGACGTTCCTGACGAGTGTATTCAAAGAATGCTGCAACAATGCAGGTGTTGTGCCGAATGTCTTTGTGGAGTGCTCCAGTATCATGACACGTCTCTCCCTGTGTATGTCGGGACTGGGTATCATGTTCCTTTCAAAATCGCTCTATCAGCAGGCCCGGATCCTTTTCCGGGAGGAGCTGCTGAAAAAGCTTCTCATCATGCCGATCAATTTCCAGCCGGACAATGCCTTTCGCAGTCTCGGTATCAATTATCTCACGGAAAAGGGTCTCTCCCCGATCGGGGAAGATTTTGTGAAGACCTGCCAGGAATTGTTCCGACGCGGCGGCGAGGAGATGCCGTCGGAGTTCCTGCCGGAATAATACTGACCTTTTTCCTGTCTTTGCTGACTAATCCTCTGCTTTCTGCACTTTCATCGCCAGTAGCTGTACACGATTGCCAAAAAATCACAAATGATCTTTGTCAGATTTTGCTAAATCAAGCCAAAATCACAAACAATGTTTGTGATTCACACAAAACAACTGGTGGTTTTTATTATGCCGTGAAGGTAGAAATAGAATATAAGTGACGGAAGATTCTGTTCTTTTATGCGGAGGAACCTAATTTGAGTACAAGAATCGATAGAACGATTGACACGGAACTGCTCGTAATCGGAGGATCAGGCGCAGGAGTGACGGCTGCGTATTATGCGTCGCAGGCCGGCACGGAAGTGCTGCTGGTATCCAAGGGAAAGGCAGGCTTCAGCGGAAATGCGATCATGGCCGGAGGCGGCTGCGGAATCGATGGGGAGAGCGGCAGAGAGATCCTGGGTATCGAGTCGGCAGATCCCCGCTTTGACAGAAACAAGCTTTTTGACTGTCTGGTCAAGGAATCCTATTACCTTGCGGAGCAGGATATCGTGCAGCAGTATGTGGACGATTCCCCGGTCGTGCTCAAGGATTATCTCCAGTGGGCGGAACGGGCAGGCAGTCATTTCGTGGCGATCCAGCCCTGCGGCTGGCAGGCTTCCGGGACGGATTTCGCAAAGCCTCTGGTACAGGCCCTGAAGGAGACACCTGCGATCCATACGCTGGAGGACACGATGATTGTGGACCTTCTGAAGAAGGAGAACAGGATCGTCGGCGCGGTCGGGATCCACATCTACAGCGGCAAGATCATCCGGATCAACGCAAAGGCAGTCGTCATTGCGTCCGGCGGGTATCAGCTGCAGTCGCTCCAGAACACGGTAAGTGACATGACCGGCGACGGCCCCGCCATGGCATACAGAGCGGGCGCCACGCTTTCCGACATGGAATTTATGCTGGCATTTCCCACTGCACTTGTTCCGGAGGACATGCGCGGATCCATTTATCCGTATCTCTTCCGAAGGATTCCGCACAGGCTCACGGATGTGAACGGCGACGAGATCGTGATCGACGATGACGCAAAAGGGCTGTCCGCGGAGAGCAAGCTCAACAAGCTGGTGAACTGCTTTTATATGGGCAACGCAGTGGCAAAGGGACTCGGCGGTCCGCACGGCGGCGCATTCTGGGACTACTCGATCGCGACGGACGAGGAGAAGAGAACGGCGCTGGACCAGTTCTACAAACGTTTCTCAAAGTGGCATAAGTACGGCTACTATAAGGGCGAAAGCCTGCAGCGCGTCGACGATATGATCATGAACAACGAGCCGATCGAAGTGGGACTCGGCGTCGAGTACTCCATGGGCGGCATCGTCATCAACCCGGATATGGAGACGGGAATCGAGGGACTTTACGCGGCCGGCGAGACAACGACAGGAAACTTCGGGGCATGCCGCATCGGCGACGGCCTGATCGAAATGCTCTGCCAGGGAATGAAGGCGGGGCAGAAGGCTGCCGCCTACTGTGCAGGAGCTGAGGCGGAGAGAGCGGACGACAGCCAGGCGGAGAAGATCGCTGAGGAGCTGCTGCACTTCTTTGACAATGAGGGCGGAATGAATGCGGTCGCGTTTGCGGAGAGCATTACACAGGCCTGCGACCAGGGCCTGAAGGTGATCCGGAATGGTGCTGATATTCAGGAGGCTCTCGACAGGATCCTTGCACTCCGGGAAGGCGCGGAGAGCATTACGCTGAAGGAAAAGAGCCGTGCCTATAACCTGGAATGGCTCGCTGCGGTATCCGCGCGGAATACGGTCCTCTGCGGCGAGCTTGCACTGCGGGCTGCGCTGGAGCGGAAGGAGAGCCGCGGCTGCCATATCCGTTCCGATTACCCGACAGTGGATCATGACCATTATCTGTTCCACTATGATTTCAAAAAGACGGAGGATGGCGCGGCCATGAGCACGCGCGCCCCGAAGGTCACGCGGATGCCGCTGCCGACCGGGACGAAGGAAAACGTCATAAAGTATTTCACCGACAAAGCGCTCAATTACGACCGCGCTTTCAAGATCAATTTCAACGAATAAAGCAGTTAAGATCGGAGGAAGAGAAAATGCTGGTTAAGATCGCCCGCTTTGATCCGGATACTTCCCGCGCGTGGGAGCAGGAATATGAGGTCGACACCACTAAGCAGAGTATGACGGTCATGGATGTCCTGGATTACATCGCAAAAAATCTGGACCCGACGCTCGCCTACTACAGACACAGCATCTGCAATCATGGCATCTGCGGCAGGTGTGTCCTGCAGGTGAACGGAAAGACGAAGCTCGCATGCACGGAGCGCGCAGATGGCTATGAGAGCCTTTCCCTTGCGCCGGTGACCAGCTTCCCGGTGGTGCGGGACCTTGTCACGTACAACAGCGCCACAAAGCTGTAATCAGAACGGTTTCTTTTGGGACGACTCCGTCAGGTTGCCGGAGAGCCCGTTGTTATAGCAAAAAACACAGTAGAAGGGAGAAGCATTATGAAGAGAATTATCAGCACGATCATTGCCGTCGGTATGGCTGTTTCCATGGCAGCATGCGCGGCAGCACCCGCAGCGACTCCGGCGGCAGCACCTGCGGCATCCGAGGCACCGGCTGCGAGCGCAGAGGCGGCAGCCCCTGCAGAGAGCGCGGCAGAACCCGCACAGGAAGCGGAAGCACCTGCATGGAAGCCGGAAGGCCAGGTTACACTGTACTGCCCTTATGGCGCGGGCGGCGCTACTGACTTATCCCTCCGCTGCCTTGCGGAGATTCTCTCCGACCAGACCGGCGCGACTGTTACCGTTCTGAACCGCACCGGCGGCGGTGGCGTCGTCGGCACGACGGAATTCGGCATGCAGCCGGCAGACGGCTACACGCTTGGCATGAGCTGCAATTCCTTCTTCAGCACGCAGCCGTTCCTGAATGATGTCACCTATACGGTGGATACGTTCTATCCGATCATCGGTCTCAATGTTGAGCCCAACATGCTGGTCGTCAAGGGCGATGCACCGTACAATACGATCGAGGAGTTCGTACAGTACTTCAAGGATCATCCGGAAGAGCCCATCCTTTACAGCCATTCCGGCAACGCAGGTATCGGTCACCTCGGACAGACCTTCTTCTTCAACGAAGCCGGCCTGACCAACTATGAGAGCGTTCCCGCATCCTCCGGCGCGGAAGGCGTCACCTTCGTGCTCGGCGGGCATGTCACCTGCTGCACGACGAATACCACGGAGTCCGCAGCGCTGTTCGAGTCCGGCGATATCAAGCCGCTGGCAGTCATCGCGCCTGAGCGAGTAGACCTCCCGGCGTTCAAGGATGTTCCGACGCTTGCGGAGTGCGGCTATGACGTAACGCTCTGCATCTGGAAGTTTGTCGCGATGCCGAGCGGCGCGCCGCAGGAGATCTACGACTACTGGTATGATCAGATCAATACGGCATACGATGATCCGCGCTGGCAGGATTTCGTCACAAATTACAACTTCCTGAGCAACAGAGAGCTGACGCACGATGTCATCATGGAGCGCCTGCTGCCCGAGATCGAGCAGACGCACGAGCAGCTCAAGGAAGCCGGCCTTGCCGTCAACTGAGCATGTCTTTGCAACTCTGAACTGAGCGACGGGGGATACACGGGGCAATGCGCACCGTGTATCCCCATATGAGGTTTTCACATGAATAAGTATACGAAAGACAAGATCACGGGTCTGGGAACGCTCCTGTTCGGACTTGCCATGCTCTGGTATATCATCCCGAACTGGGTCGTGATGAAGACGGCAAACCTGAACCACACCAGTCCGGATACATTCCCGCGGTTCGCTTCCTGGGTGCTCGTGCTGCTTGGCGCCTTTCTTCTGGGGCAGGCATTCTACAACGAACGGCTGCAGAAGCATGGGGACGGGAATGGACAGGAAGCGGCGACAAAAAAGGATGAGCGTTCCTTCGGGGATAAATTCAAGGCGTTTATCTCAAGCGATACCTACTGCGTCCTGATGACTGCATTCACCATACTTCTGTTTGACTTTCTGCTGACGCGGATCGGCTACATCAAAACTGGCTGCATCTGCAGCGTACTGCTCCTTGTCGCCTTCCGTTCAAAGAAGTGGTACCACTATGTCATCGTCATTGCATTCACCTTCTTCCTGTATTATCTGTTCTCGAAGGTGCTGCTCGTCAAAATGCCATAAGGAGGGAGGAGACATGTTGGAAATACTCGGAACAGTTGCTTCTGACCTCTTTACCTGGCAGAATATCCTGTTTATGAATCTCGGCCTGTTCGCCGGGATCATCATCGGCGCGCTTCCGGGCCTCACGGCGACGCTTGGCGTGGCGCTTCTTATGCCGATGACGTTTGGAATGAAAATGGTTCCCGGCATCGTACTCCTGCTGGGTGTATACTGCGGCGGTATTTACGGCGGCTCCATCACGGCGATCCTGATCAAGACGCCGGGCACGCCCGCATCTGCCGCAACCGCGCTGGACGGCTACCCCCTGGCGCAGGAGGGACGCGCAGGCTACGCTCTTGACGCAGCCCTCAAGGCGTCCACGTTCGGCGGTATCTTCAGCGCATTTGTGCTGATTTTCGTTGCGCCGCAGGTCGCGCGCTTTGCGCTGACGTTCTCTGCGGTGGAGTATTTTGCACTTTCCCTTTTCGGCCTGACGATCATCTCCAGCATCAGCGGGAAGAATCAGGTAAAAGGCCTGATCTCCGGCATGCTGGGATTGCTCGTGTCCTGTATCGGCATCGACCCGATCAACGGGACGAGCCGCTTTGTATTCAGGACGGATCTCCTGGCGGGAATTGACGTGATTCCTGCCATGATCGGTCTGTTTGCGATTACGGAGATCATCAATAAATCAAGATCTGTATTTAAGGAAGCAGGCATCATGCAGAAGTTCTCCAGCAAGGGTATTCCCGCAGGAGAGTTCTGGAGCAAGATCGGAAATCTTCTCCGCTCAAGCTTTATCGGAACCTTTATCGGGGCCGTTCCCGGGACAGGCGCGACCACGGCTTCTTTCCTTGCCTATAACGAGGCGAAGCGCGTGTCAAAGAGCAAAGAGACTTTCGGAACAGGAAATATCGACGGCCTGATGGCATCGGAAGCCGCGAACAACGGCGTCACGGGCGCTACGCTGATCCCGCTCCTTACACTGGGTATCCCCGGCGATACCGTTACGGCGATCCTGCTCGGTGCGTTCATGATGCAGGGTGTGACGCCCGGTCCGCTCCTGATCAAGAACAATCCCGAGACGATCTATACGATCATGTGCAGCCTCCTGGTTGTCAACATCTTCATGCTTCTGCAGGGCAAATTCTTTGTGCGGATCTTTGCAAACGTCACCAGGATACCGGTTGCGCTGCTGATTCCGCTCCTCGTCAACCTGTGCATGCTCGGCTCCTATGCAGGAAACAACAGTGTCTTTGATGTCAAACTCAGCATCATCTTCGGCATCATCGGCTATATCCTGATCCTGCTTGATGTGCCGCTGACACCGATGGTTATCGCCATGGTCCTCGGCGATATCTGCGAAAACAATCTGCGCCGCGGCGTCGCTATGGCGAGCGGCAGTTACATGATATTCTTCAAGCGTCCCATCTCGCTGGTGCTGATCATCATTTCGGCGATCTCGCTCCTGTATCCGATGGTGCGGACGCTGATTGACGACGCGCGGGCAAAAAAGAACAGGAATGGGGAAAAGAGTGAATAATATCATCCATGTTTTTCTGGAAGAAAACAGAGACAGAATCATCGGATTGGCCCATGAGATCTTCGGCTACGCAGAGCTTGCGGAAGAGGAAATGAAGTCTGCCGCGGCGCTGAAGGCGTATCTGGAGGCCTTCGGCTTTGCTGTAGAGGAAGGAGTCGGCGGGATGCCGACGGCGCTCCGCGCCGTGAAGGGAAGCGGGAAACCGGTGATCGGGTTTCTGGGTGAATATGACGCTCTGCCGGCACTTGATCAGCCGCCGGTGCCGCACTACTGCGGCGATGCGGAAAAGCCCGGCCACGGCTGCGGACACAACCTTCTCGGGACAGGGTCGGCAACGGCTGCTGCAGCTCTCGCGTATGCAATGGAAAAGCAGGGGCTTCCGGGAACCGTCGTGTTCTACGGCTGCCCCGCGGAAGAGATCTTAAAGGGCAAGATCGTCATGGCCGGAAACGGATGCTTTTCGGAGCTGGACGCGGCGCTGTCCTGGCATCCGGGGATGGAGAACAGATGCGGAGAGCTCGCTTATCTGGCGATGGATTCCGTCCGGTTCCATTTCCACGGAAAGCCGGCGCACGCCTCTGCTGCACCATACCGTGGCCGGAGCGCCCTGGATGCGACGGAGCTGATGAATATCGGCGCGAATTACCTGAGGGAGCACGTGACAGATGACGTACGCATCCACTATGCGCCTCTGCCGGCGGACTTAAAGCCGAACGTGGTCCCGGCGGAAGCCGGCAGCTGGTATTTTGTGCGCGCCCGGGAGCGGGAAAACCTGGACGATGTGGTGAACCGCCTGCTGGACATTGCAAGAGGGGCGGCGCTCATGACCTCCACGACCGTGGACTGGGAGTTTCTTTCCCGAGGCTACGGAACACTTGTGAATTTTACACTGTGCCGTCTGATGCACGAGGTGATGTGCGAGGTGGGGCACACAGGCTTTTGCGAAAACGAAAAGGCATTTGCGGCGGAGCTTGCGAAAAACTCGGGCTTTGCGCCGGGCGCGGAAATCCTGGACGAGACGTTTGATACGCCGAAGGGTGAGATCTTTTACATGACCGGTTCCACGGACGTGTCGGATGTCAGCCAGATCGTTCCGACCGTCAATATCCGCGTGGCCTGCAGCCCGAAGGGCTGTGTCCTGCACAGCTGGCAGTTCGCGGCATGTGCGGATTCGGATATCGGGCGCAGAGGGCTGATGCTTGCAGCCGAATATCTTGCACAGGCCGGGCTCAGACTTATGACAGAGCCGCAGCTGCTGGAGGCGGTAAAGAAGGAATATCAGGACAAGGCAAAGGGATTTAAGCCGCTGATGTGATAAATGGGGAGAGAAGCATGGCAGAAGTAATGTGCATGATAGAGCATCACGCAGCGCTGTACGGGTTTATCGCGAAGGAGGCGATCGAGGCAGGGCTGGACGGGCGCAGGGCGCTGTCTGCGGCAACGACACAGTACGGACGCGAGCGCGGCGGACGCATGGCGGAATATGCAAAGGCGGAGGGCATGGAACGAACGATGCCGAACTATTCGCTCTTCAAAGAGTGGAGACCGCCGCATCCGGGTGAGTGCATACCCGGCGATAATATCAAGAGTCCGCACTATGTCACCTCCGTGGTCCGCTGCGAGTGGGCGGAGACCTGGAAGAAGTACGATGTCCTGCAGTACGCAAAAACCTACTGCCTCTATACGGACAAGGCCCTCGTCAAAGGCTTTAATGAAGAACTGGAGTTGGATATTCCGGCAAATCTTTCCTTTGGCGATGACAGCTGTGTGTTCAGCTGGGGATACGACCGGACACCGGAGATCGACGCTGCGCTGCAGGAAAAGGCACGGGAGATCGGTCTGAAATATGTGAAGGATTTTAATTTCCAGACGGCGCACCTGTACTGCTGTTTAAACCGTGTGCTGCGGGAAGAGCTTCCGGAGACGGGCGAAGAGATCTGCAGGCGCGGTGTGCAGCGCTACAGGGAGACATTCGGGCAGGAGTACCTCGATGTCCTGAAAGAGACTGCGGCGGAAAACGGATGGGAGTGGCAGGAATAAGAAACGGCCGGGTCATAAAGGGTATGACAAAACAGGAATGAAAGCCAGGCGGTCTGTCTGATAGAATTACAGTATCAGCAGACATGCGTGCACGGCAGCAAAAGTGTGCCGCGCTTTCAGGGAGATTCTGAAATGGATAAGGCCAGTGAGACCAACGGTAAAAA
>CACZQP010000057.1 GCA_902783385.1 uncultured Lachnospiraceae bacterium
AAAACGCAAAACCATCTCGGTTTTCCAGGGTGTTTTCGGAAGTGCCTGGCAATCTCCGAAGAGATAATTGGAATTCAGCAAGCGCTGATCAAGACCTATAAAGATGCAAAAAGCCCCGGAAATACAGCATTTCCGGGGCTTCTTCATGCCCGGAAATGCTTGAGCGGCCAGCACAGCTGGACGATCGATAAAGGGCATACCAGAGAGATCATAAAGCGGGGGCTGGAGCTGGGCGTCAATTTTTACGATACGGCCATCGCTTCTCAGAACGGTACCAGCGAGCAGTATGTGGGGCGGGCGCTTCGGGATTTTGCAAAGCGGGATGAGGTGATCGTCGCCACCAAGTTTCTTCCCAGAACGCAGGAAGAGATCGAAAAGGGTGTGAGCGGACAGCAGCACATCGAGAACATGATCAACATGAGTCTTAAAAACCTTGGGATGGACTACGTGGATCTGTACATCTATCACATGTGGGAATGGCAGACGCCCATCGAAGAGATTATGGACGGCCTGGACCGCATCGTGAAGGCAGGAAAAGCCAGATATATCGGCATATCCAACTGCTTTGCCTGGCAGATCGCCAAGGCCAACGCTCTGGCACAGAAGGAAGGCTTTGCAAAGTTCGTCTCCATCCAGGGGCACTACAACCTGATCTTCCGCGAGGAGGAGCGGGAAATGGTTCCGTACTGTAACGAAGAGAACATCGCGCTTACTCCCTACAGTGCGCTCGCTTCCGGCAGGCTCTCAAGGCTCCCCAGTTGTCGGCGCAACAAAGATGCATCATATTGAAGGCGCGGCCAAGGTAGTGGATCTGGCACTGACGCCGGAAGAGATCGTTTATCTTGAAGAGCCCTACGTTCCGCATCCTCTGGCCGGCGTCATGGCGCAGAACAAACCGGCAGGGGACTGGAAGAATTGAAAAAGAGAAATTATCCTCATATGCTTCCTGTGCGAATGTGCTATATTGTCATTATGGCGATTCAAATCTGAGGCTATGTGACATATTTACGCACATAGACTCTATTTGATGATAGCTTACGAGACTTTTTCTGCAGGAGGCACCAGATGACAAACAATCATAAAAGAATAACAGCAGCTGTCGTGGCCGGAGTGATCGTTCTCCTTATTCTTGCAGCCTTTGCGGATATCCGTGCCGTCAGGCAGGCAAAGCGTGCGGAAACGACGAAAGCGCCCCTCACAGAGTACTGGTCGGAGGGCTCGGCGCCCGCACAGGAGCTCAGAGATTACGTGGCGAAGGTCACGAATCCCGCAGACAAGGAAAATTTCATCCCGGAAAAAGACCGCATCGCCGTGTTCGACATGGACGGGACGCTCGCGTGCGAGACCTTCTACACCTATTACGATACGATGATGTTTATCGAATACTGCCTGAAGGATCACCCGGAGCGCGTCTCCGATGACTTAAAGGAGGTCGCCGCTTCGATAAAACCGGGCTACCTCGCGGACGAGTCGCTCGCGCGCAATTTCGCAAAAGCATTCGCGGGCATGACGATGGAGGAATTCTACCGGTACGCTGAAGACTTCGGAAAGAAGGAGACCGCGAGCTTCGTGAATATGCGCTACTGCGACAACTTCTACCTTCCGATGGTGGAGCTTGTGAAGTATCTGTATGACAACGGATTCACCATCTACGTGATCAGCGGGACGGAGCGCACGACCACGCGCGCCATCGTCGCCAATTCCCCGATCTGCGACTATGTCACGCCGAATCACGTGATCGGCACGGATTTCGAGGTGAAGCAGAAAGGACACGAGACCGAATCGTCCAACATGAATTACAAATACGAGGACGGGGATGAGCTGGTGCTGACCGGCGGCTTCATCCAGAAGAACTTAAACGGCAACAAGTCGGTCTATATCGAAAGGGAGATCGGACAGCGGCCCGTGCTGGCCTTCGGCAACAGCGGGAGTGATACCAGTATGATGAACTATACGATCGACAGCCGCAATCCCTACCCGGCGCAGGCGTATATGATCGTCGCCGATGACGCCGAAAGGGAGTGGGGGACCCAGGACTGGGAGGCAAAGTCCGCGGATTACCGTTCCAAAGGGTTTATCCCGATCTCCATGAAAAACGATTTTGCCCGGATCTACCCGGAGGGGATCGAAAAGGCCGCGCAGCAGTATCAGCCTGCAGAAGAGACGCAGGAAGAGGAACTGGATCAGGCAGCGTAACCCGGAACAATTAAGCGCTTCATTTTAATCTGAGATGTAAGAGGTGAACCATGAGCTTTGCGGTGTATGCGGACGGCAGTGCGAATCTGCCGGAAAAAATGCGGGAAGGGATGAACATCCTTCCCTGCACCTACACGGTTGACGGCGCAGAGGAGACTTACGACGGCGACCTGGAGCGGTTTGACACGAAGGCTTATTATCAGATGCTGAAAGCGGGAAGAGTCGTAAAGACGAGCCTGCTGAACACGCATCTTTTCCTGACGGAATTTGCAAAATCCCTACAGCAGGGACTCGACGTGATCTACGTCTCCATGAGCTCCGGCATCAGCGGTACCTACGGCGCCGCGGCAGCGGCCGCGCAGGAGCTGATGGAGGAGTACAAAGACCGCTTCATCCATGTTGTGGACGCAAAGGGCTGCGGCTTCGGGATCGGACTCCTTGCCGCGCGCGCGTTAAAGCTCAGCAGAGAGAACGTTCCTGCACGGCAGGCGGCGGAGATCCTGGATGAAGAGGTGCCGCACACCTGTCAGTATTTCACGGTCGACGACCTGAACTTCCTGAAGCGCACAGGGCGCGTCTCCGGCGTGACGGCCACGATCGGCACAGTCCTTAACATCAAGCCGATCCTCTTCGGCAACAAAGAGGGGAAGATCGTATCGTGCGGCATGGCGCGGGGACGAAAGAAGGCCATCCAGGAGCTGGTGAACCGCTACCGCGAAAAACACCTGGACGAGCAGGATCTTGGCGTATATATCTCGCACGGCGACTGCCTTGCAGAGGCGGAAGCGCTCGCGGAGATGGTAAGGGAAGTCACCCCGGGCGTCGAGGTCCAGATCTTTGACCACGAGCCCTTTTCCGGCGCGCATGTGGGACCGGGCATGCTGGCGTTATTCTTCCGGGGGAAGGAGAGATAAAGCGTCTGTTATCAGTAAGAGGAGCTGTATGTCAACAGCTCCTCTTTTTTTG
>CACZQP010000058.1 GCA_902783385.1 uncultured Lachnospiraceae bacterium
CTTTCCAATGTAATCAATATCGAAAACTATTCCTACTATCCGGAGGAATTCCGGCAAAAGCTCCTCGAGAACCAGTTTGTCGTCATGGGAAGCGGCGGCTACGAATTCTTTGATATCTACGAATACAACCGCTACGGCCAGGTCCCGAATTTTGTCACCGTCGACTCCATGATGCACACCTATCACCTGTACTTCAGCTATCTGCTGCGCAGGACGGAGGCGGTCTATCTTTCTAAGCTCCTGTCCGAGATCGGTCCCGCGATGGCAGAGGCGTCTCTTGCGCAGTACGATGCACTGAAGGGGACGAAGTGGGAGGAGGCGGCGCTTGATAATGCCGCGTTCTTTGCGGTCGGATCCGCGCTGATGGGAACGGATGCCGAGATCCCGGACGTGGTGCGTGACAAGGCGGAGGCGGAGCTTGCCCTCATCGCCGCGCAGGAGGGGATCGCCGAGTCCCCGCTCTTTGGCGGCTACGAGGATTATTCCCAGTACAGACCGCGCGGATACTACGAAGGGGACGAAAAAATGGAGCGCTATTTCCGCGCCATGATGTGGTACGGAAGAAGGAACTTTGCGCAAAAGGACGAGAAGCAGACGCGGAGCGCCGTTTTAATGACGCTCGGGATGGAGGAGAGCGTTCTTCCCGCATGGGAGAAGCTCTATGCCGTGACTTCGTTTTTTGCGGGCGCAAGCGATGACAGCGGCTACTGTGAGTATGCGCCCATCGTTCACGCGGCGTACGGGGAGCATGTGCAGGCGGATGACCTGAAGGAGAATGAAGGCGCCTTTGAGATGTGCCGCAAAATGCTGGACGACCTGGCCGCACCGGCGATCAACGCCGTACCGCTCCCGGACGATGAAGGAGAGACGGACAAGGCGGAAGAGACAAAGGGCTTCCGATTCATGGGACAGCGGTTCACGCTGGATGGCGCGATTTTCCGGCAGCTGTGCTACAGCGTCGTAAAGCCGAACGACAGCGGAGAAAAGCGTCTCCTCCCGGGCGCGCTGGATGTGCCCGCGGCGCTCGGATCTGACGATGCGCTTTCGATCCTTGCAGAGCAGGGAATGACGAACTATCCCAATTACGACGAGCAGATGGAGAAGGTCCGCGCGATGATCAAAGAGGCGCCTGAGAGCGCATGGGAGGGGAGCCTTTACGCGGGCTGGATGAAGACGCTCCTGCCGCTTCTGGAGAAGAAGGGCGAGGGCTATCCCACCTTTATGCAGAGTGCGCAGTGGCGCATCAGAAATCTGGAGAGCTTCATGGGGAGCTTTGTGGAACTAAAGCATGACACGGTCCTTTATTCCAAGCAGTTCATGGCGGAAATGGGAGGCGGCTGGGAAGAGGACGTGGATGACCGCGGCTTTGTGGAGCCGGAGCCCGTGATCTATGACCGGCTGCGCGCGCTCTCGGATGAGACGGCCAGGGGGCTTACAGCATTTGACATGATTGAGGAGCAGGACGTCACAAATCTCTCGCGGCTTTCGCTCCTTGCGGAGAGCCTTAAGGTGATCTCCGAAAAAGAGCTCAGGGAAGAGCTTTTGACCGATGAGGAATACGAGCTGATCCGGACCTACGGCGGACAGCTGGAGCATTTCTGGGCGGATGCCATACGGGACCGGAGCGGCGATGCGGAGTACCTCGACAGCCAGCTTTTCCCGTCCGCAGTCGTCGTGGACGTCGCGACGGATCCGAACGGCAGGGTGCTGGAGATCGCGACGGGGATCCCCTCCAACATCTATGTGATCGCAACGGTCGAGGGGAAACCGCGCATCGCGGAGGGGAGCGTTTTTACCTACTATGAATTTGAACAGCCGATCAGCGAGCGTCTGACGGATTCTATGTGGCGCAGGATGCTCGGCGTGGAGCTGATCTCGGAGACGGAGGGCTACAGGAAGAGAGACGAAGTGGCGCAGCCCTCGTGGACGCAGAGCTACAGGGCGCGCAGCAGGTGGTGATCCTTCCGATTGGAAAACATACAGGGCAGTTCCTGAAAGAAAGCGTGCGGCTTGCCGCTGCCGCTTTCCTTGCGGGAGCTGCCCTTGTTCTTTCCGGATATGCATCCGGCGAAGGTCTCCCGGACTGGATCAACTGGGAAAGCGGGGAGACACCGGCGGAGGCGGGAGATGATCTCCCGGATGTCCTTCTCGAGGATAAGCGGCTGTGCATCTTTCGGGACGGGGAGCTCATCTGGGAGAGCGAATCGGACTGGCTGGTGCAGGATTATCTCCTCTGCGATATCGACCGCGACGACGAAAAAGAGCTTCTTACTCTGGTCTGGAAGCGCGGCAGCTTTGGAGCGCATCGCCCGCTCTGGGCCCGGGAGGATGACGATGCTTACTCGCAGCACATCTTCATTTATGATCTTCATGGACAGGAGGAGCCGGTGCGGCCCATCTGGATGTCCTCCGCGATTCCCCGGCATGTCAGCGCCATGGAGTTTTCCGGGAAAGAGGAGCTTCTAATCCTGACAGATCCTGACGGCGGCCGGCAGGCCTGGCGATGGGAGTACTTCGGACTTAAGGCCGCAGAGCTCCCGAATGAGGGGACGCTCCGGATCCTTGCGGCTGGGGATGTGATCGCGCACCGCCGGATCCTTGCGGCAGGTGAGGGAGGCGGAGGAAGCTATGATTTCCTTTTTGCAAAGATTTCAGAGACGATCCGGCAGGCCGACCTTGCGTGCGTGAATCTGGAGACCCCGCTCGTGAGGGACGGGTCCTACAGCGACTATCCGCGGTTTGCATCCCCTCCCGCCATCGCAGATGCCATCGCGGGCGCAGGCTTTGATATCGTGACATGCGCGACCAACCATATGCTGGATCAGGGACTTTCGGGGCTCGCCGATACCGAGGCAGTGATTCGCACACTGCCGGGCCTTACCTGCCTGGGCATCCGCGCGGAGGAAACAGCGGAGCCGCCCTTTGCAGTGATCGAAAAAAACGGGATCCGCGCGGCGCTGCTGAATTTTACCTACGGGACAAACGGCATGCCCGTCCCGGATGAGGCGCCGCACTGCATCGACCTGCTGTCGGACAGGGACCGTGTCCTGCGCGCAGTTCGCGCAGCGAGAAAAGAGGGAGACATCGTGGCGGTCTTTGTGCACTGGGGCACGGAGTACGCGCGGGAGCCGGATGCATTTCAGAAAAAATGGGCGGATACCTTTCTCGCGGAGGGGGTGGATCTTGTCGTGGGAACTCACCCGCATGTCCTGCAGAAAGCGGAGATCCTTGTGCGCGCGGACGGGCACCGGATGGCCGTGTATTATTCCCTCGGAAATCTTGTGTCCGCGCAGACGGAAACGGTGAACAGACTCGGCGGCATCGCCGATGTGACCTTCTCAAAGAATGAGGACGGGACATGCAGGATCGCATCCGCATCGCTTCTTCCTGTCTTTACATGCCGGGAAAAAGGGCGCCTCATCGCGCGGTTCCTTGCGGACATAAAGTTCAGATGACGGGCTCCCTATGATATAATGAAAATGGTTCTTTGTACGGATTTACGACACTATAGCTTCGGATTTTGCAGAGGAAAAGATGGAAGGACAGGAAACGCTCAAAAAGATTCAGGCAGTCATCACGAACGGAGGAGTCGGCAGAAGACTGATCCGCGCGGGATATGATTCGCCGAAGGCGCTGCAGGACATCGGCGGGATCTCGGTCCTTGCCTGGCAGCTCCGGCAGCTCGCATCCCAGGGCATTACGCGCGTACTCATCACGGTCGGCTCGCACCGCGGCTCCCAGAAGATCATGAGTTACTTCGGCGACGGATCCGGCATGCGTACAGGTGGCGGGAAACCGCTCCATATCTCGGTCAGCTATTACGAGGAGCATGTCCCGCTCGGAGAGTGCGGGGCGCTCCTCAGGGTCGCAGACAATCTGGAGGAGGATTTCTTCCTGATCAACGGCGACACGGTCTTTGCCGTTGACCTGAATACGTTTCTGCAGCAGCACCAGCAGCTGCACGCCGCGGCGACGATTCTGACGCACCCCGATGCCGATCCGGCCGGGAGCAGGCTGGTCATCGCGGGCGAGGACAACCGGGTGCAGCAGTGCCTCACAGCGGACCAGGAAAAGCCGGAGTATTACCGGAACTGCACCAGCAGCGGCATCATGATCCTGAACCGGAAGGTTGTGACGGATCTGCGTGACGCCTATCCGCCGCAGACGGACGGCGTGCGCCGCATCGAGCTGGACAGGGACATTCTCCAGCCGCTGTGCGCGGCGGGGAGCCTGTACCGGATCGACACGGCAGAGTATGCGCAGAGCATCTGTACGGCGGAGCGCTTTGCCGCCGTCAAGGAGGATATCGTCGCGGGGCGCGTCCTTGCGCAGCGGCTTATCCGGCAGCAGAGGGCTGTTTTCCTGATGTGGGATGCGCTGGCGGCACAGAGCGCCTCCGGAGAGGGAGAACCCTACGTGCCGGCACTCCGCGGAAATGCGGCGGAAGCGATCCGCATGCTGCGCCGCGAAGGCTTCCGCGTGATCGTGGTGCGCGGGAGCGGGCAGGAGAAACCGGATCCGCAGGACGAAGAGCGGATCGCCCGGATCACGGAGACGCTCCTTGGCAAGGAGGGAACCTACCCGGATGCGATTCTTTCCGGAAAGCCTGCCGCGGACCTGATCGCGGATGCTGAGAGGCAGCTGCGCATCGACATGCTGCAGTCCTACATCGTCTGTACGACAAAGGAAGAGATCGACATGGCGCTCTCGACGCAGGCGGGCCCCGTCCTGATCGGCGAGGGGGCATTCGGCCAGGAGGTGACGGAGCCTACGCTTCTTTCCTTCGCCGGATATGTGCGGGACAGAGAAAAGGCATTCCGCGAGGAACTGGAGAAAGCGCCCGAGAGCGGGGATACGCAGCAGGCGTCTGACAGCCCGGAAAAGGCGGGAGAAGAAGATTCGGCAGCGAGCGTCTCGGACTTTGTCAAATGGCTCTCGGAGAAGAAGGAGTGAAGATGGACACAAAGAGGATTCTTGCGGCGTGCGACCACACGCTGCTTCAGCAGACGGCGACATGGGAGGAGATCCGCGCGCTGTGCGACGATGCGGTCAAGTACGGGACCGCCTCCGTGTGCATTCCGCCCTGCTATGTAAAGCCCGCGAAGGAATACGTCGGGGACCGCATGAAGGTCTGCACCGTCATTGGCTTTCCGAACGGGAACATGACGACACAGACGAAGGTGTTCGAGACGCGCGACGCACTCGAAAACGGCGCGGACGAGATCGACATGGTGATCAACATCGGCTTTCTGAAGGCAGGAGAGGACAAGAAGGTCGAAGACGAGATCCGCGCGGTGAAGGCCGCCTGCGGGGAGCACATCCTGAAGGTGATCATCGAGACATGCCTCCTCTCGGAGGAGGAAAAGATCCGCATGTGCCGAATCGTCACCGACGCGGGTGCGGATTACATCAAGACGTCCACCGGCTTTTCCACGGCCGGCGCGACATTTGACGACGTGAAGCTGTTTGCGGATCACGTCGGAAAGAACGTAAAGATCAAAGCGGCGGGCGGCATCGCATCCCTCGAGGACGCGGAGAAGTTCCTCTCGCTCGGCGCGGACAGGCTCGGGACGAGCCGGGTCGTTAAGATCGTGAAGCAGACGGAGAATTCATGAGCAGAGGGTGCGCTCCGGCGCACGGCAAGAGGCAGCGGAAGCTGCAGAGGGAGGAGCCATGATCGATTTACGGATCAACCAGGAGGGACTCGAAAACAATATCAAAAAGGCGCGGGAGAATCACGTCATCATTCCGACCTTTGCACAGATGCGCGATCCGGAAAAGGTCCCGGCATCGATCCGGGAACAGTTAAAGAACGTCGGCCTGTGGGAGATCAACCCGCTCAACCTCTTCCGCATCACATGGAAGAACGAGCCGGTCGACGCGGGCGGACAGTACACGAAGGTCCCGAACTTCATCGAGTTTCCGCCGGAGCTCACCGGTGTTCCCTGCAGGATCATCGGCATGACCGGCAAATGGTTCCCCACGGGATGCCACAAGGTCGGCGCTTCGATCGGGTGCCTTGTGCCGCGCCTGGTCACGGGCCAGTTTGACGCCACGAAGCACAAGGCCGTCTGGCCCTCCACCGGCAACTACTGCAGGGGCGGCGCGTTCAATTCCAAGCTCCTCTCCGTGGACTCCGTCGCCATTCTCCCGGAGGGCATGAGCAAAGAGCGCTTCGACTGGCTTAAGACCGTCGCGACGGAAATCATTGCGACGCCCGGCTCCGAGTCGAACGTCAAGGAGATCTTCGACAAGACGAACGAGCTGCGAAAGGATCCCGTCAACATGATCTTCAACCAGTTCGAGGAGATGGGCAACGCGCTCTGGCACTATAACGTGACCGGCTATGCGCTGGCGGAGGTCTACGAGCACATCCGCAGGGACGGCGACAGGCTCGCCGGCGTGTGCTTCACCTCCGGAAGCGCAGGGACGATGAGCGCGGGCGATTACTTAAAGGATCATTACAAGGATGTGAAGGTTGCTGTCGGCGAAGCGCTGCAGTGCCCGACGATCCTGGACAACGGCTTCGGCGCGCACCGGATCGAGGGCATCGGCGACAAGCATGTGCCGTGGATCCACAACGTAAAGAACACCGACATGGTGATCGACATCGATGATGAGGACAGCCAGAACCTGCTGCGCCTGTTCAACACGCCGGAAGGCCAGGCATACCTCACGGAGGAGATCGGCCTTTCGAAGGAGTTCGCGGAAAAGCTCACATGGCTCGGCATCTCCGGTATCGCCAACCTCCTGTGCTGCATCAAGATGGCGAAGTATTACGAGCTGACGGAAAAGGATATCGTCGGCACGGTCCTCACGGACTCCGCAGTGATGTACCAGTCCCGCATCGAGGAGCTGAACGAGGCGTTCGGCCCGTACAGCAGAGCGCAGGCAAAGCTTGACCACCGCGTCCATATGCTGGGCGAAAAAACGGACAACATGGCCGAGCTTCGCTACACGGACCGCAAGCGCGTCCACAACCTGAAGTACTACACCTGGGTGGAGCAGCAGGGCAAGACCGCGCAGGAGCTGGATGCACTCTGGTATGATCCGGAGAACACCTGGGACAAGGTCCACGGCCAGTGGGAGGAACTTGACCAGCTGATCGAGGACTTCAACCGCAGGACAGGACTGGCGGAATAAACAGGGATCTGTATGGCGGCGGCCCAAATGCCGCCGCCGTTTTCACGTTTTCAGAAAAAGAGGAATAAAGCTATGCCGCCAGCAGGTGGCCCGGGAATGGGCATGGGGCGCGGAGGAAAGTTTCTCACGGAAGAGGAGAAGCAAAACCGCCCCAAAGTAACAAAGAAACTCCTGATTCGAATCTTCTCCTATCTGAGACCCTACAGCACACAGCTCATCGTCGTACTTCTCTGCATCATCGCGTCATCCGCGCTGAATATGGCGCCCGCCATCCTGACAGGCCGCATCATCGACGACGGCCTCATCGGCCGGGACTTCGGAAAGCTCGTGTTTTATATCGTGATGACGCTGCTCGTCTATGCGGGCGCAAATTTCATCGGCGTCCTGCAGAGCTACTTAAACACCTGGATCGCACAGCACATCACCTACGACATGCGAAACCAGATGTACCGCCACCTGCAGAGTATGTCGCAGCGGTTCTTCACCTCGAACAACCAGGGCGATATCATCACGCGCATGACGAGCGATATCGACGGCGTGCAGCAGGTGATCGCCAATACGTTCAGCAGTATCCTCTCGAACGCGATCACGCTTGTCATCGCGCTGATCGCCATGCTGCAGAAAAACTGGATCATGACGCTCGTCAGTATCGTGATCGTGCCGCTCTTTACGATCCCCACGCGCATCGCGGGAAAGACGCGGTGGGAGCTGACCAGGGAATCCCAGGAATGCAGCGACGAGATCAACGGGATCCTGAACGAGACGCTCTCTGTGAGCGGACAGACGCTCGTGAAGCTCTTTTCGAAGGAGGACTACGAGTATGCGCGGTACGAGAGCGCAAACGCGCGGATGGTGAAGCTCAATATCAAGGAGCGGATGGCGGGGCGCTGGTTTTTCGTCATCCTCTCGACCATCACGAGCGTGGGACCGATGCTCTTATATCTCGCGGGTGGGATCCTCATGATCCGGTACGGCGCGGACCTGACGGTCGGTGATATCACGGTGCTCGTGGCGCTCCTCGGAAAGCTCTACGGACCGGTGAACCAACTGCTCAACATTCAGGTGGACTGGATCCGCTCCATGGCGATGTTCACCAGGATCTTCGAATACTTCGACATGCCGGTGGAGGTTAAGAACCCCGTCTACCCGCTGGTCAAGAAACAGGCGCGCGGCGATGTGGAGTTCTTGCACGTCGATTTCTCCTACGAGCCGTCCCGCCAGATCCTGAAAGATGTCACGTTCCGGCTGCGGAGCGGCAGAAGCATCGCGATCGTCGGGCCGTCCGGCTCCGGGAAGAGCACGATCATCAACCTGATTCCCAGGCTCTATGACGTGACGGGCGGGAAGGTCCTGTTCGACGGCGTGGATGTGCGGGACCTGGACCTTAATTTCCTGCGCAGCAGCATCGGCGTCGTGACGCAGGAGACCTATCTTTTCAACGGGACGATCCGGGAAAACCTTCTTTACGTAAAGCCCGAGGCGACGGAGGAGGACCTGGTCACGGCCTGCAAAAAGGCAAATATTTACGACTTTATTAAGAACCAGCCGGAGGGGTTCGATGCGATGGTGGGAAACCGGGGCCTCAAGCTCTCCGGAGGCGAAAAGCAGCGCATTTCCATTGCCCGGGTGCTCCTGCGCGATCCGGCCCTGCTCATCTTTGATGAAGCGACGAGCGCGCTGGACTCCATATCCGAGAGCAAAATCCAGGAGGCGATCAATCCGCTTGTGAAATCCTGCACAAGCATCCTGATCGCGCACAGACTGTCCACGATCCTGGCGGCGGATGAGATCCTCGTCGTAAAGGACGGACGGATCGTCGAGAGGGGCGTACATGAGGAACTGGTGAATAAAGGCGGCGTGTATACAGAGCTATATGAAACGCAGTTTGGCGTAATGCATGAAACTGATGAAAAAGCATAAATTATTCAAAAATACTTTACAACTCAAAAAAAGTGCGTTAGACTGGGGCTTGTAAGCATTCGACCATTGCGGTCACAGGCAGTTTTTGCGATAAAACCGTTTATCGCTGATTTTAAATGTTTGCATATTGTATTGAAATATGTAATATAGTGTTTTATTTATCTTAATGCCAATAAGGAGGAAAACGACCATGGCGGAAGCAAAGAAGGCTACAGCAGCAAAGAAGGCAGCACCTGCGAAGAAGACCGCAGCTGC
>CACZQP010000059.1 GCA_902783385.1 uncultured Lachnospiraceae bacterium
CAGAAATCATCTCTGGGGGTTGTAAGAAGAGGCAGGGGCGGATATAGTTATGTAGTCAGAACAGTATCCAGGACATATCAGGGCATCTCTGCTCCTTTGATTCCTACAATTACTTTACGCTATCTGATCCGTACCTCCTTTTGAAATATTGCATGATAAACAGTATCATTATCGTACCGGCAGACCGGAAAAGCAAATGTGTCTGCGCAGTTTTCGGACAGGTTCTTCAGCATAGGAGAAGATATGATCTATATCATCCGCCACGGGCAGACAGAGGGCAACAAAGCGCGCATCCTGCAGGGCAGGAGCGATCTGCCGCTCAATGAGACCGGCCGGCAGCAGGCCGGGGAGGCGCGGGATAGGCTTGCGGCCGCAGGCATCCGCTTTGATAAGGTCTACACCAGTCCGCTGCAGCGCGCGGTGCAGACCGCGCAGATCGTCGCAGCGGGCGTCCCGCAGGTCGTCGAAGAGCGCCTGATCGAGATCGATTACGGCCCCTATGAGGGGATGGATCTTGCACATTTGACGAATGAAGTGATCTCGTTTTTTCATGACACCGCAAATGTGCCGGCACCGGTAGGCATGGAGGCGCTTCCCGATCTCATAGCGCGCACCGGCGCTTTTCTCTCGGAGATCCGCGATGAGGCGCGCGACAAAAACATCCTGCTCTCCACCCACGCGATCGCGATGAAGGGCGCGCTGGAGTACCTGACGCCGGATTCGCACGGAAGTTACTGGTCGACATTTGTTCCAAATTGTGCGGTGTACACGACGTGCGTGCTGCCGGACGGGAGCTATGCGGTGCCATACAGGTGGGAGATGCAATAGTAACACATCAAAAGAAAACTCAAGAAGAGTGTAAGCCATAGAGCGACAGGGTCCACCTGTCGCTCTATGATCGCATATTGAAAAAAATCCATCATGGGGATATAATAATGATAGAAAAATTCAAATAATCCATCATCAGAGTTGTGCGGGATAAAGAAATGAAGATAGAGAAGAAAGAAATTGACCGGTATCTTTTGGAGGTAAAAGAAGCCGTCAGAAACGGCAGATACCGGATAGAACGGAACAGCAAAAGACAGGAAAATCTTAATTTGTTCCTGGATTACGTGATCGATGAAGCAAAAACAAAAGATATTATATTAAGTCTGAATGCCATGGATTTTTCTGAAATACTTCAGAATGAGCATAAGGGCTTCGAACATGAAAGACTATATGTGTTTGGTAAGAATGTCACTCTTTTAGAGAGATACGGGACGGAAGAAAGAACAGTATCTCTTTATATTAAGCTTAATAAACTGGAGAACTGTTTCGTAATTGTGATTTCGTTCCATGAGCAGAGGCGTCCTATTAAATACTATTTCAAATAATCTGAAGAAGGAGGTGATCGAAATGGCGGACATGAGAAGAAAGGATTTCTGCACAGCATGCAGGAAAAAGACAGAGTATGTTTTACAAAAGAAAAACATCGAAAAAACTATAAGAGAAAAAGACTATTCATTCCAGATTACCGTGGCAGTCTGTGCTGAATGCGGAGAGGAAATGAATATTCCGGGACTCATTGATAAAAATAATTTGGAGATTGATGAGCAGTTCAGAACAGCGGAAGGCATAGTGTCGATAGATGACATTGAAAAACTCATGAAGATCTATAAGATCGGTAAGGCACCGCTTTCCCTTGCGCTTGGCTTTGGAGAGGTCACAATTGCCAGATACATGGAAGGGCAGATTCCTTCGAAAGAGTATTCAGATATTATTAGGGAAGCGCTGGTCTCCCCTGTTTATATGAAACAGAAACTTAGCGATAATCGTATGAAGCTTACGGATGCGGCATATAAAAAGGCAATGTCGGCAGCGGAAAGCATAGAAAAGCTTTTATCTGTTTCAGATCAGATGCTCAGGGTAATTGCATATATATTTGAAAAGCTGGGAGAGGTGAGCCCTCTTATGCTGCAGAAACTGCTTTATTTTATTCAGGGTGTCTATTTGGCTTTGTATGGAAAACCTGTTTTTACGGAAGACTGCAGGGCATGGACGCATGGTCCGGTCTATGCCGAAGTCTATAACCTGTTTCGGGATTTTAAGTACAATCCCGTCGAAGATGCACGTTTTGCGCTTCTGGAGGGCAAAGTCGGTCTGCTTACAGCCGAAGAAAAGAAAGCGGTTGATCTTGTGGTACAGACCTTTGGAAGGTATGGCGCCAGAATGATGGAGCAGATCACAAACAGTGAGATTCCATGGAAAGAAGCAAGGAAGGGATATGATGAGGGGATTCCTTCTAACGAAATCATACAGAAGGAACGAATCAGACAATACTATGTTGAAATTAACAGGCTTTACAATATTGGAACTGAAAAAGGTCTAAATAAATATATCGAGAGCATACTGAGGAATGCTTCCTGAGGAAAGGAAAATACATCGACATGTCCCACAAGATATCAGGTGATCTGGAAAAAACAGAACCCCGCAGGACCCTCCGCGTCGTCGCCGCGCTCATCCGCGAGAACGGACGGATTTTTGCCACGCAGCGCGGATATGGAAATTACAAGGACTGGTGGGAATTCCCGGGCGGTAAGATCGAAGAAGGAGAGACACCGGAGGAGGCGCTTGTCCGCGAGATCCGGGAGGAGCTCGGCGCGGAGATCTCCGTCGATGAATTTCTGACGACGGTGGAGTATGACTATCCGGAATTTCATCTCGTCATGGACTGTTACTGGTGCAGCGTGACGGGCGGCGAGCTGACGCTCCTGGAGCACGAGGCGGCAAAATGGCTGCCGGAGGATGATCTGCGTCAGGTGCAGTGGCTTCCGGCGGACCTTGCTGTCATCGAAAGGATATAAGAAAGACCGGAAGCCCAATCAGGCTTCCGGTCTTATTTCTCTACTGTGCCGGATGTGTGTGCAGCGCGGCTTACATCCCTTCCGCGACTGCCTTGATGTCGAAGCCCTCGACATCTTCCGCGACAGTGCTCAGGCTGTAGGAGGTCTTCGTCTCCTCATCGTACCAGGTGATGAGCTCGGCAGTCTCCTTCTCGCCGGGAGCAATGCAGATCTTTGCGGGGAATTCTTTCCCGCTGACTGTCACAGTTGCATCCTCCGCGGACTTCCATTCATAAAACATGCCGGAGATATCCTCGTCGGCCGCAACATTTTCCTGTGCACGCGCCGTAAAGGATTTGCCGTCTAATTCATAGGCGAGCTGAACAAGCGGGCTTTCACCCTCCATGATGCTCCAAACTGCGTTCTGCGCACCTTCGGGAGCGGCGAAGAGGTTTCCGCACGCAGCGGCGGCCTCCTCTGCAGTGATTTCCTTCCAGGGGTTGGGCATGCCGATAAGCGGCTCAGCTGCGGGCTCCTCGGCGGGAGCAGCTTCCTCAGCAGGTGCCTCTTCCGCAGGGGCTTCCTCGGCGGGAGCCTCAGCCTCTGCAGGCTCAGCTGTCTCTTCAGCTGCGGGCTCCTCGGCGGCAGGTTCCTCCTTCGGAATCAGAGACGAGAACGGCGTGAAGTCGAAGCGGACATAGTCCTCAAAGTTCCCCATGCGAAGGTTCCAGTCTTCCTCGGAGAGCTTTTCCCAGTCTGTCCACTCCTCAGCCTCGGCGTCAAAATTGTAGGATACGAACCAGGGCTCCTCCTCGCTTTCATAACCGTCATACTTGAACGCGCACTGCGGGATGAGCTCCGCCGCATTCGGGGCGATGTCATAAACTGCAATGCCGTTTTCCGCTGCGCCGTTCGAGAACTCGTTGACCAGCAGGCCTCTTTCCATTGCGTAGAAGCGGTTGCGATACCATCCGCTGACCACATGTGCAGGCGCGCGGTCCACCATGGTGAAGACGTCATAGATGACACCCTTCCACTCGTCCTCGGCGATCTCGCCGACGAGGAGCTCTTCGATGCCGTCCTGGTTCACGTCATAATACGCGTAACCGGCAATGTCTGGCGCTGATTTCTTATCCATCGCAATGACTGCGAATATCGGGCTCATCGGGACATCCGCTGTCTGGGCAGCTTCCGGGGTCTCTTCAGGTTCTGCTGCTTCGGCAGGTTCCGTTGTCTCGGCTGCTTCCGCTGCTTCAGCAGGTTCCGCTGTCTCGGTTGCTTCCGCTGCTTCTGCAGGCTCCGCTTCTTCAGCAGTCTCCGGCTCTTCGACAGGTTCTGCCGCATCTTCGGTGAGCACCTTCACATATGCCTGCAGGATATCGCCGTAGAGGTCCTCGCCCTTCGTGCCGGCGCCGTTTACGTATTCCCCGTCGACAGGCTTAAAGTAGTTTGCCGCGACATCTTCCCAGGAGTCATGGAGCTTCAGGTATCTCTCCTGTGCCGCGGGATCCTGGAAGTCGTATTGCACATCGGAAGGCTGGCTTAAGACAACGTCGTAGATCGTGCCGTCCGCCTTCGTCATCTCGCCGATCTTTGTGACCATCGGGCTTGCGTAGTCGGAAGGGTTTTCATATGCGGAGAGGCCGAAAGCGAAGCCGCCGAAGTTTTCCTTCGCCTCTTTGTCGTAGATGTTGACGCCGTTGTCCGAGATCTCCGCCTCGCAGATCTCCTTCAGATCCTCGGGCAGATCCAGCTCGAACAGGTCATTCGCGATGCGTGCCGGTTCTTCTGGGACTTCCTCTGCCGGAGCTTCCGCTGATACGGAAGAATCCGCTGCAGGAGCTTCCGCAGCCGGAGCCGGTGCCTTGCTGCCGCGGCCTGCCAGCACTGCGAACAGCGCGATTACGACCAGAACCGCAGCCAGTACGATCCACTGTGTGTTCTTCTTCATTCTCCTCTCCTCCCTGTCCGCGCACCATGCCGCGGACTAAAATGTTAGCTGTTGCTTTCCACGAGAACTATGCCGATAATTCTCTAATTTATATGATACTCCACCTGCCGCGTGCCGTTCAACCACGGCTGCTTTTACCGGACCTTCTGCCCGTCGCGGATGACGACGTTTACACTCTCCACGCGGACATCCTCCCAGACGCCGTTCACGACATAGGGTTCGCCCGCGATGTATTCATCCAGCTCCGCACGTGAGTCGAATTCCATGATGAGGAAGGAACCGATCATATCCCCGTTGTCGTTCAGGATCCCGCCCGCGCCGATGACGTGGCCGTTTTCGCGGTAACCCGCGACGTGCTCCAGATGCTTCGGGCGCACGCTCATGCGGCGCTCCAGCGTACCTTCTTTTGTGCTGTCAAGTGCATGAATCAGAAACTGCATGGTGACTCCTTTCTTTCCCGAAGAATTCCAAGACGGATATGAATATCTGTTCTTATACTACAATAATTCGTGCTTTCTTTTTCAAATCTTTTTATAATCAATAGCGGGAAACGGTTGTTGTTTACTCTCGGAAACAGAGGAGATCAAAGAGAGATGAAAGCTGCCTTTCAGAAAACGTTCACCCTGGCCCTGTCTGCCGCCGCAGTCCTTTTGTGCGTCGCCTGTGCGGCAGGCACAGAGCCGCGCGCAGATGCCGTGGAATCGCGGACCGACGCCGCAGAGATGCAGGCGGACGATGCGGAAAAGCCCGACGACGTCGAGACATTTCCCTGCGAGGTCAAATTTCTCCTGGATCCCGCCAAGGTACTGAAAGAGGACGGGCGCTTCACAGAGCAGTTCCGGTCCTGGTTCGCGTTCAATGAGGAATACCGCCCGATCGAAGTGATCTTTCTGGATACGGAGGACCGCGCGTTTTCCTCTGAAGGATGGGTGAACCGTCTCCGCTGGAAAGAGGAAAAAAAGAAGGCGGAGTGCACCTTTAAAAAGCGCTATTCCGCGGACGGCGAAGGGGAAGACGCCATCGTGTCCCTTCTCGCCGCTGCCGCGGCAGACGGCTTTGATCTGACGGACGGCAGCGTTTCCGCTGAATATGACTGGGGCTATTCCAAATTGACGCTCAGCCTTGACTGGGAAGAGAGCGTAAAACCGGAGGGGCACGAAAGCCTGGAAGAACTCAGTCCGGAGGAAGCGGTCAATTTCATGAAAAAGGCCATGCCGCAGGCCCTGGCTGACTGGAAGGAGGAAGGCTGGGGGATAAAACAGTTGGAAAAGGCCCTGTCCGCAGGCCCTGTCCACGTCCTCCGGGCAGACGGGATGTGGGAGGACCTGGAGATCACCGCGGAGATCTGGCCGATCGGGAAGGATCCGGGCGGAACGGGTACAGCTGTTTATATCGCGGAGTTGTCATTTAAGGCCGGGGACCTGGAAACCGCAGCTCGAAAAAGGATGGAGCTCACGCGGTTTCTTGACGAGAAGGGCGTGCTGCTTCACGAAGATTCGCTGAAAACGCAGAGGGTTCTGGACACATGGCTTTGAGCTTCGGAAATGCATTTGTAAAAGTTGATCTGCACGGGCTTACGCAGGAGGAGGCGGTAAAGGTGATCGACAAGGCGATCGCGGCAGCCGGTCCCACGACCTATCATCTGCAGCTGATCCACGGCTACAACCGCGGCACGGCGCTGCGGTCGATGATCTATGACGAATACCGATACCATGAGAAGGTGAAGCGCATCATGCCGGGCGATAATCCCGGCGTCACGGTGCTGGTGCTGCGGGAGCTGTACTGAGAGGCGGGATTCGGCGCCGGCAGACGGCAAGGAACAGGGCAAATCCGATAATGCTCAGAACAGCGCCTGCCGCGAGATAGGGCGTGCGGTAGACAAAAGCTATCCGATGGTCTCCGGCCGGAACGCGCAGGAGCACCATCCCGCCGGAATCTACGGGTAATGCTTTCTTGCCGTCGATCGTAATCGTAAAGCCCTCGTCATTTGGTACGGTAAAGTAAACAAAGCGGTCTGTATCAAAGTGCGTTGCACAGGTCAGACCGTTTTTTGTGCGCCGAAAATCCGACACGGCCTGTGCCTGATTCCTATGGATCAGGATCTCCATCGCCTCGTCGGCCGCATCCTGCAGGCTAGGATTAAAAAAGCTGTCGGAGAAGAGTGCCTCTGTCTCCCTGCAGAGAATGTACGGATACCCGGCATAGGAAATGCGGATTTCTTCGGCGTTCGTCAAAAGATCCTGTACGAGAGGAACGTCCTTTTCCTCCACGGCCGCGGCGGACAAAAGCGCTGCGGCGCGCTGCTCCACGGGATATTTCTTCAGATCCTCCACCGTGATGTAGTGTGACACCGCGTAGCCGATGGGGCAGGCCTCATGCTCCGTCACATAGTAATGAATATAGCCGGTGTCGAGCTCCTTCACGGTCCTGTTAGCATCTTCCGGCGGCTGCACATCCACGCGGTAGCGTCCTCCGACCAGCGCGGCAAGGTACGGATAATCATCCTTCCCCATCCGCTTGTGTGTCGCGCGATGGTCAAAGAGCGCGTCGAACCGCACGATCGCGTTGGAGACCGTGCTGGAAAAAGAACTCGTGCCCGCGACGTCGCCGATCATGGAGACCATGTTCTGGTTCGTGTTGTAGCGGTATTGTTCATCGTAGTTTTCCAGCTGCGCGAAGGCCTTGAGGTCAGCCAGATAGGATTTCGTATGCGCGTCTTTCCGGTAGAAATACACCGTGCTCATGGTCGTCGCGATGACCGCGGCGCTAAGGAGCAGTAGAGTATTCTTGTATGCAAGAATGCCTGTATTTCCGGATCTGCGATACAGCAGCGCGGCAGCAGGCCACGCAATGGCCATGAGGATATAGAGCGCAAGCCGGGCCGGGTGGAAGATCATTCCACCGCCGTCCGGTGCGTGCAGGAATGCGACCATGCATGTATACACGAACACGAGTATAAGGTATACAAGTATTCCGCCGCGGATGGGGTATTCTTCCGGGGACTGCAGCACGCGGCAGGCCGAGACGGCAAGGAGCAGCACCAGCATGAACCACCAGCGATGATAGACCGCGATCGTGAACAGGAGGAAAACGGAATTCAGCGCCGGAATAAACGAAATGACCGCACACACAGCGATGAGACGCGTGAGCCAGTCGCGCCGCATTTTCATCATGTATGAGAAGGGGAGCGACAGGCCAAAGAGCGGCAGGTAGCAAGACGTCGAATCCCAGGCCTCTCGGATCGCGCTTGCGTGATCATGCATCGTCTCGCCCGGCAAAAGGAATCCCTTCATGACGAACAGCACCCGGTCGATCTCCCAGAAGAGCGTCCGCAGGCCCTTTAGTTCGGTCCGCGGATTCCCCATGATGTAGAGAATGTTCGGCAGGAAGACGACGCCCGCCATAAGGACGCCCGTGATCCCGCAGAAAAAGCACGTCCCGATCCTGCGGAAGGTGAGCCGCAGGTCTTTGTCCCAGAACCGGAAAATAAAATACAGGATGAGAAAGAGCACCTCCTGTACGAAGAAAAAGTAGTTCAGCACACAGTTGAGGAATACGGCAAAAATAAACAGCCGCAAGTCGCCGTGCTGCGCAGCAGCCTGCGCTGTTCCGGGAGCTTCGGCTAAAGCTCCGCGGCCGGATGCGGATCCGGAAGCATCCATCGCCTGCTCCATCCCCAGGAGCAGGAGCGGGAAGAAGGCAACCATGTCCTGGAATTCGAACATCAGGTTCATGGCCTGGAATCCGGAGAATGCGTACAGAATGCCGCCCAGCACCGCCCATTTCTCCTCCCGGACGAACCGCCGCACATAGAGGAATGCAAAGCCGCCCGCAAAGGCGTATTTCAGGATCATGAAAAAGACGACGAGTTTCGGAAAAGCGAGCGTGGGGAACGGGAGCGCGAGAGCGCGGAACGGACTCCACAGGTTGAAGTAGCTCATTCCCGTAAACAGGGGCGATCCGAGGTCAAGATCCCAGAGCCAGGTGTTTCCGCCCTTTACGGCGCGCACGACCGCAACGGCGAACGGGATCGTTTCGCTGTTGAAATCCTCCGCGAGCGCAAACGCAAAGCCGTCCTGCATATAAAACGGCAGCAGGCAGACGCTCCCAAGCAGGGCGCAAAAAAAGAAGGTGCGGATGAAATTGTTTTCGGCACAAGCCCTTTTCATATTCAAGATTGTAACATATAGGCAAGATCATGAGATGTGCGGGATACCAGCGTTACCTTGCAGTCAGAAGAGAGTCGATAGAGCAGTGAAAAACTTTGGATAAAGCCAAAAGCTCAATATCCGTAACGAATCTCTTTCCGCATTCAATTCTTTGAACGGCATTTTTATCGATGTCGAGGTTTATAATCTGCAGCTGATCAGCCAGCTGCCTTTGAGACAGCCGCATTTGCTTTCGAAAGGATGCCACATTTTGTCCGCATAAGTTGTTTTTTCCATCGGCGGTTTTATTTATGAACATTTCATTACCCCCTTAATTCGTGGCGACCGACATTCAGTGCTTGTCATGAATAAATGATGTGTTAAAATGAATTCGTAATTGACATTCACTAAATGTCAAAACTGGTTCTTCTTTTCTTTACGTGCATGAAATATCTAAGAAATAAATGGGTCAAGATAATTGCAGTTCTGCTTATTGCCATGAGCGCCATGGCGCTGATGTTTGCAGAAACAGATAAAGAATTCCTTACTGCATGTTTTATTGATATAGAACACGGGGATTCAATACTGATTCAGGCAGATCAAGAAAGTCTGCTGATTGATGCAGGACTAAGAGAAAATGTGCCGAAGGTTCTGAGCACTCTTCACAGCGAAGGCATTCAGGAAATCACCTGGCTTTTGATCACACATGAGCATGAAGACCACATCGGTGGAGTACCTGAGATTCTGAAAAAAATTCCGGTCCGACACATTGTTCATGCTGTTCGCCGTCCGGAAGAGATTATGCAGGAAGTTTTAGAGATAGCGCACGAGAAAAACATCGATGTCATCGAGGTTTACAAGGGAGACAGATTTCCGCTTGGGAATGCAACAGTGCGGATACTGGGACCATTCGATGACGAGGGAGATGAGAATAATCGCTCAGTGATTTGTCGGATTATACATGGAGATATCAGCTTTTTGTTTATGGGGGATGCGGAGATTGAAGAGGAACAGGACTTGCTTGCTTCAGACTATGAAATCGACAGTGATGTGCTGAAAGTTGGACACCATGGCGCGGACACATCTACCTGCAGGGATCTCATTGATGCGGTAACTCCTCAAATTGCGGTTATTTCAGCAGCAGCAGATGCAGCGGCAGATGCGCCCGAGCTGTCGACGGATGTAGTGGTTCAAAGGTTGCAAGAGGCCAAAATGGACGTTTATCAAACTTCGGCGGACGGCGACATTGAAATTCGAAGTGACGGAAAGAATCTGTATTTAAACAAACAGGGGAAAAAAGATGAGTGAAAATGAAAAAAACAAAGCGAATGAAGTGTGGGCGTTTGCCAGAAAGCTGTTTGATGAAGTGACAGCTCCGAATGGTATTGATTCGGATGAATACTACCGACTGCTCTGTATGGATTACGAAATAGCGGTTGAGGAATATAGAACTAATGGGGCTCACTGATCCCGGGTTCTATGTGTGCTTTGCGGTCACACTGATCATCTACTACTTTCTGCCATCGGGGACGCAATGGATGGGACTGATGACCTTCAGCGTCCTGTTTATTTGGCTGACCGCATCCTGGAAAAAGCTGGTTTTATTTCTGGTTCTTGTATTGCTTAATCACTTCTGCGCCATAGTGATCCGGAGGCTCCGGAATGGCGCAATGGGCAAAAGAGCAGGTGCTGTTTATTTCGCCGGCATCTGCGCAGATTTTTTGAGTATCTTTTTAGTCAGAGATCAGGAACATTTTGCGTTGTTGGGAATCAGTTTTTTCGGCATTCAGCTTATTTCATATTTAACAGATTCATATTGGGAAGTGGTAAATCCTCAAACAAACCCCGGCAAAACAATTCTGTTTGCAGGATATTACCCGCTGCTGTTCTCAGGTCCAATTGTTCGTTATGGAGAAATGTCATCATTATATGAGTCACATTCCTTTGACTGGAACGAAACAGCTTTCGGCATGCAGAGGATTTTATGGGGACTCATTAAGAAAATAGTGATTTCAGCCCGGCTGGCAGTAATTGTAAACACCATCTATAACGAGCCGGAGCGATATGTCGGTCTATATATCTGGATTGCCGCGGCGCTTTTTATGATGCAGTTATATATGGATTTTTCCGGGTGCATGGATATTGTCATAGGTGTTTCCCAGTGCTACGGGATTAGGCTGCCCGAGAATTTTAAAACACCTTTCCTGTCACAGACGGTGCAGGAGTTTTGGCAGCGATGGCATGTCACGCTTGGCAGCTGGGCAAGAGATTACATTATGTATCCTTTCCTGCGTACGTCAGGAGTAAGAGCCGTAACGGGATACCTGAGGGGCCAGCTTAAGGTTTCAAAAACTGGTGCAAAACATATTTGCTCCTATTTTGCAATGCTTCCGGTGTGGCTTTTTGTGGGTGTGTGGCATGGGAATGCCCCTAAATATGCAATCGGAATGGGCTTGTGGTTTTGGGTGTGCATTGTGTTGGAAAACATTCTTTCGGCTCCCGCAGAACGAATCGAGACACGTTTGGGATTTCGAACAGATGCATTCTCGTGGAGACTGTTCCGGCGCGTCCGTACGTTTATTCTTGTAGCTGTCGGAAATATGTTTTTCCGGCTTCCAACTATAAAGGAAACGTTCCATGTATTGCGGCTAGGGGTGAGTGAGTTTAATCCGTGGATTTTTTTCGACGGGTCACTGTTTGAACTTGGCTTGAGCAGAAATAATGTTTTGATTATGCTGCTGTTTTTGTGTCTTGCCCTGTATATATCTTATGCAGACCAGGAAGACTGCGTCCGCTCGCGGATAGCCAGACAGGGGATTCTTTTCAGACAATGCATATATGTATTTTTGATATGGAGTGTTCTTGTATTCGGCATATATGGACCCGGATATCAAATATCGGACTTTATCTATGAACAGTTCTGAGACAAGAATAACAAAAAGGCAGATGGCTTTCAGGGGAATGCTGTTCTTAGCACTCCTTTACACAGTCTTATATGTTACATTCCGTGTTCTCTGGCTGTGGGACAGTGGTTACTCGAGGAAGGTTTTTGAGGAATTCTACGATATGCCCAGGCACAGTATTGATGCGGTATGCTTTGGTTCCAGTGGAATCCGGGAATACTTCATTTCCGTGGAGGGATTTCACAGGTGCGGCGCTGCAATTTATAATTTAGGAACCAGCAACCAGCCCTTTGCCGCAACGAAATATTTAATTCGGGAAGTACTTAAAACGCAGGATCCGCAGGTTTTTGTCATTGATTTGAGAGGCGTGACGGACGATGTGATCGTAACCGCAAATATACGTAAGGTTACTGATTCCATGCGTTTTTCGGCAAATCGAAAGGAACTGATAGATGTTCTTTTAAGCCAGCCGATAGAGATTGTTTCGGATGAAACTCTGGATCCAATGGATTTCTATTTTAGTTTTACAACCTATCATCGTCGCTGGGAAAATCTGAGGCGTGATGATTTTGGAAAGACAGATACATGGATGGGATATTCTATTAATACGGAAACAGATGATTTCGAAGGAGAACCACTGTCTATTCATGATGAACGCGTGCCGCTCCCAGAGTGTATCGAAGAGGTGCTTACAGAACTGATGGCTGAACTCGAGACATTGGATCAGAAAGTCCTGTTTACGATTACTCCTGCATGGTATGACAAAAAGTCCTGGGGAATGATGCTGTCTGCCGTGGATAGACTGAATGCATCCGGCTATGACGTGCTGGTCATGTCACCAGAGGCAGAGGAAACAGAACTGCTGTCTGATCGTGATTTCAGAGAAAATGATCATGTCAATACATATGGCGCAATGAAGGTCACAGATTATCTGGCGGATTATCTTTCGGCAAGGTATGATCTTCCTGACCACAGAGGAGATGAGAAATATCGCCGGTGGGAAACAGAATACGCAGAATTTGCTGAGAGTCTGGAAAAGAGTAGTGAATAAAGCGCCGCAATCATAAATCATCCCCTTGACAGGTTTTGTTCGACTAACTATTATAGTAGCCAGTTAGCGGATTCTAATTAAAATTGACTAACCTATGCCGTATTGACCCGCTGAAGGAGAGGCAACAACATGATGCCACTGAGTTTAGCACCGATTGGAGAAGAAAATATCATCAGGCGGATCGGCGGTTCGCAGGAGGTGAAAAAACACCTCGAGGATCTGGGCTTTACCGCCGGCGGGAGCGTCACGGTCGTGAGCACCTTAAACGGCAACGTCATCGTGAAGGTCAAGGAATCGCGCATCGCGGTGAGCGACGAGCTGGCGCGCAGGATCATGGTCTGAGAAGGTGCCGGCAAGGGAACGTATTGGAACGCATCAGGCGGCTGTTTTAAAAAAGAGGAGGAGAGAATGAACACTTTAAAAGAGGCAAAGATCGGCGATACGGTCACAGTCGTAAAGCTCCACGGAGAGGGTGCGATCAAGC